>NZ_CP012184.1:855325-1166737 GCF_001420995.1 Pseudonocardia sp. EC080619-01
GACGAGGAGCCGCAGGAGATCGAGCTCGCCCGGGCCACCGAGTCCGAGAAGCGCTCCCAGCTGGACCGGCTGGAGGACTTCCAGACCCGCAACCGCACCGAGGCCGAGCAGGCGATGCGCCGCCTGCAGGACGTGGCTACCGGCGACGGCAACGTGTTCGACGAGCTGATGAAGGCCGCGCGGGTGTGCTCGCTGGGCCAGCTGACGACCGCGTTCTTCGAGGTGGGCGGGCAGTACCGGCGCAACATGTGAGACCGGCCGGGTGCGGCCGCCCCCGGCGGGGGTGGCCGCACACCCGTGTCCGCACCCGGACCGGTCGTTGCGCCGTCGAACCGATTTGAGTTGTTTGACCCTAAGCAACTAATGTCGGAGGCACCGCTGCAGAAAGGTGCCCCGACCGTGTCCGAGACCCTGCACGTCGAGTCCGCACGCCGGGACCGGGACACCC
The DNA here is from genome assembly GCF_001420995.1 of Pseudonocardia sp. EC080619-01. Classification (NCBI taxonomy): domain Bacteria; kingdom Bacillati; phylum Actinomycetota; class Actinomycetes; order Pseudonocardiales; family Pseudonocardiaceae; genus Pseudonocardia; species Pseudonocardia sp. EC080619-01. Next base: position 855,774 of record NZ_CP012184.1, read on the forward strand.
CGCACCCCCGGCGGCACGTCGTGTTCGCCGTGGTCTCGGTCGCGCTGCTGATGTTCTCGCAGGACCAGACCGCGGTGGCGACCGCGCTGACCACCGTCAGCGGCGACCTCGGCGTCGACCTCGCCTGGACCGGCTGGATCGTCACCATCTACGCCGTCGGCCAGATCCTCGCCCTGCCGCTCGGCGGGCGGCTCGCCGACCGCTTCGGCAGCCGGCGCACCTTCCTCGTCTCCGTCGCCGCGTTCACCGTGCTCTCCGGCCTGTGCGCGGTCGCCGGGGCGATCGGCCCGCTGATCGGGCTGCGGTTCCTGCAGGGCGTCGCGGGCGGGGTGATGCTGCCGGCCGCGAACGGGATCGTCGCGCACCACTACGGTCGCGACCGCGACCGCGCGCTCGCCGCCTTCACCAGCGTGTTCCCGATCGGCGCGATCCTCGGCCCGCTGGTCGGCGGGCTGATCCTGACCACCTGGTCCTGGCACGCGATCTTCCTGGTGAACGCGCCCCTGGGGGTCGTCGTGGTCGGCGTCGCCGCACTGACCGTGCAGGACCCGCCGCGCCGCCGTCCGGACGCCGTCGACGTCCGCGGGATCGCACTGCTCCTGGTCACGCTCGTCGCCGCGATGGTGGCGATCACCGGGCTGTCCGGTCTCGGCCGGACACCCGCGGTGCTGCCGCTGACGCTGGCCGCGGCGCTCGCCGCCGTCGCCGGCGGGTACGCGTTCGCCCGGCACGCGCGGCGCCGGGAGGACGCTGTCGTGCCGTGGCGGCTCCTCGCCGGGCGCGGGCTCGGGATCATGAACGTCACCAACGTCCTCTTCGGAGCGGCGGTGATCGGCTTCTCGGCGCTGCTCCCGCTCTACGCGCAGACGCGCTACGGGCTCGCGCCGTTCGCCGCCGGCGCGCTGCTCACCGGGCGCGCGGCAGGGACGATCGCGTCGTCCGGAGTGTCGGTCGCGCTGCTCCGGCGCACCGGTCACCGGCCACTGCTGCTCGGCGGGATGGGCGTCATCGTGCTCGGGCTGCTGCTCAGCGCGGCACCGGCCGTGGGTGTCACACCCGAGGTCTGGCTGCTCGGCGCGGCGACGGTGCTCGGCATCGGCATGGGCCTGACCGGCCCGGCGGCGAACAACGCCGGCATGCACCTGGTCCCGGGCGACGTCACCGCGGTCGCCGGGCTCCGGATCATGTTCCGGCAGATCGGCGGGATCGCGGCGGTGGCCGCGACGACGGCGGCGATCGCCGCCTCCGCCACACCGGGCACGGCGGGGGCGATCGCGATCGTGGTGCTGGCCGGGCTGCTCGCGGCCGTCACACTGCTCGCGGCGCGCATCCCCAACCAGCGCGGCCGGTGGTGACCGTCCGGCCTAACGGCGGGTCCGGCTCCGGCGACGGCCGCGGTTCCAGCCTCCGATGATGCCGATGGCCTCGACGAACGACTCCGCAGCCTTGGAGAGCTTGCGACCGGCCTTCCGCATCGGGTTCCTCCTGGGGATGTGCAACTGCTGGGGGCGACGACCACGCTCCCAGACGGCGTTCCGCGAGCGCACGTGGGTTGCTGCTCCGGCAGGGTGACGGCGCGGACGAGGTTCCTTCCGGATCGGAAGCGTTGCCACCCGGAGCGCGGAGCGCTCCGCGGCGTGTCCGCGCGACGCGTACGCCGGTCGGCGCAGCGCCACACCGTCGTCCGGGGTCACACGTCCGATCGGGCGGCACACCGGCGGCCGGGGTCGATCCGGGTGTCGGCGCCGATCGCGGCCGTCAGCACCGGAGCCAGTGTCGCCTGCATGCCACGGCGCGGGATCGCCGCCAGCCGCCCGGCGAGCCGGGGCAGCGCGCGGTGCGCCCCGGCCTCGACGACGTGCGCGACGTTCAGCGCGGCGAGGGAGTGGGTGTCCGTGGCGCTGTGCCCCTGACCCGCGAGCGGGACCAGGACGCCGTCCGGGAGCTCGGCGACGACCTGCTCGGCGACCGGTCGCGGGGTGCGCAGGTCCCGCTCACCGGAGATCACCGCCACCGGCCAGCCGAAACCGCGGCGCGCGGCCGCGAGATCGTACGGCGCCGCGTGCCCGGTCCCGCCCGCCATGTCCCCGTAGGTGCGCTGGAGATCGAGCACCTCGCCGTCCGGCGGGACCCCGAAGCCCAGCTCGCCGATCCCGATCGGCCGGACCAGATCGCCGTCGAAGATCATCGGTTCCCTCCTGCCCGCCGACTCGCCCGCGCCCAGCCCGGCGATCCACGCCCAGGAACGGCGGGCGCCACCCCGGACGCGTGCGGCGAGCAGCCGTTCCAGCCGGGCCGGCCCGGCGAACTCGTGCACGGTCCGTACGACGGAGGTGAGGTCGCGCGGGTCCTCCCCCGCCGCGGCGAGGGCCGCCACGTGCCGCGCGCTCCGCGCCGTGCGGGGATCGGCGCCGTCCCGGTAGAGCCGGCGCAGGTGGGCACGCAGCACGGGCACCGAGCCCGGCCCCGTGCTCGGCGAGTCGAGCACCATCGCGGCGACCCGCTCCGGGTGCCGCGTCCCGAACACCTGGGCCAGGTAACTGCCGTAGGACGTGCCGAGGACGACCGCGCGGTCGACGCCGTTCGCGTCGAGGACCGCGGCGACGTCGTCGGCGGCGGCCGCGGTGGTGACGTCGCCGGTGGTGACGTCCTGCCCGGTGCCGTCGGTCCGGGAGAGCCCCACCCCGCGGTGCTCGACCATGATCACGTCGAGACCGCGGGCGACCGCCGCCTGCCGCAGCGCGTGGTACGGCAGCACACTCGCGAGCCCCGGGCCGCCCGGGAGGACGACGACCGGCGTCCGGTCCCCGCCCCGGGCACGGACCCAGGCCAGCGGGAGGACGCGACCGCCGTCGAGCGGCCGGTCCACCGTCCCGCCGTGCCGGGCCACCTGCTCACGTGCCGCCCGCTCCCGTACCTCGGCCGTCCGATCCCGTGTCCGTCCCACCCGTGCCTCCCCCTCGGCGCCGTTTCTTCCACCGTGGACGAACGGGACGCCGCGAGGGTTCCGGGGCGCCCGGGTCAGGCCGGTGCCGGGGTGCGCCGCAGGACCAGCGCGAGCGCGAGAGCACCGGCGAGCAGCACGCTGACGTAGCAGACCACGCCGGCCCAGCCGGCGTGGTCGTAGGCGATCCCGCCGACGGCCCCGCCCGCGCTCGAGCCCGCGTAGTAGCCGACCAGGTAGAGCGACGACGCCTGCGCCGGCACCGCGCCCGTCATCAGCGCGGAGCGGCGGCCCACCCAGCTACTCGCGACCGAGTGCGCACCGAAGAAGCCGACCGTCACCATCACCAGTCCGGCGAGGACGGTGACCAGGAGGTCCGCCCAGGTCACCCAGATCCCGGCCAGCGCGACGAGGGTCGCCACCCAGAGCACTGGACGGCGGCCGAACCGGTCGCCCAGCAGCCCGGCCCGGGTGGACGCCCAGCTGCCGGCGAGGTAGCCGAGGAAGACCAGGCCCACCAGCGTCGCGGGCAGCGAGAACGGCGGTGCGAGCAGCCGGAAGCCCAGGAAGTTGTAGACGGTCACGAAGGCACCCATGAGCAGGAACGCCATCCCGAACAGGCTGAGCAGACCCGGCTCGGTGAGGTGACGGCGCAGCGGGCCGCCGAGGTCGCGCAGCCTCGTCCGGGGCGGCGTGGGTGCCGTCGCGGGCGGCAGGAGCAGCCGGAACGCGATCGTGGCGGCGACCGACACCGCGCCGACCGCGGCGAGCCCGGCCCGCCAGCCGCCGAGGTCCGACACCCAGGTCGCGATCAGCCGTCCGGAGAGCCCGCCGAGCGTGTTGCCGGCTATGAGCAGGCCGACCGCACCGCCGAGGTGCTTCGCCGCGACCTCGTGCGTCAGGTGCGCCATCGACAGCGCCGGGAGCGCGGCGAGCGTGACGCCCTGCAGGCCGCGGATCGCCACCAGCGACTCGAAGGTCGGCGCGAACGGGGCGAGCAGCGCCAGCACGGCGGAGACCCCGAGCGCCCAGGTCATGACCCGGGCCCGGCCCCAGGACTCGGTGACGGCGGACAGCGGGAGGACGGCGAGCGCGAGCGTCCCGGTCGTCGCGGACAGGACGAGGCTGGCCGTCGAGGACCCGACGCCGAACTCCGCCGACAGCGTCGGCAGGAGGCCCTGCACGCTGTAGACCAGCACGAACGTCGCCACCCCTGACAGCCACAGCGCCGCGCCGAGGCGCAGGAAGCCCGGCGTCCCACGCTCGTGCGGGGGCGCGAGGCGGGTGCCGGTCCCGGTGTCTCCGGTGGTGGGACGTTCGGTCGTTGTCATCGCACACGACCGTAGGCGCGGGTGGTCGCATGCGTCCAATGCATGGTTTCACCGGATAAGATGCGGATGTGCATGAGTCGTTGGCGCCCGCGCTGCACCGGTTCGTCGCGGTCGCGCAGGACGGTCACCTGACGCGGGCGGCGGAGCGGATCGGCGTCCCGCAGCCCACGGTGTCGCGGGCGATCGCGCGGCTGGAGGACGAGCTCGGCGTCGCGCTGTTCCGCCGGGTCGGGCGCGGGCTCCGGCTCACCCCGGCCGGGCGGACGCTGCTGCCCCGTGCCGAGGCCGCGCTCGCCGAGCTGACCGCGGCCGCCGCGGAGCTCGCCGGTGACGCCGACCCCCGGACCGGGCGGGTCGCCTTCGGATTCCTCGGCACGCTCGGGACCGAGGTGGTGCCGCGGATCCTGCGCGGGTTCCGGGAGGCCCACCCGGGCGTCCGGATCGAGCTGGTGCAGAGCCGGCACGCCGTGCTGCTGGACCGGGTCCGGGAGGGCACCGTCGACCTGGCCCTGACCTCGCCGTTGCCCGACGAGCCCGGGCTCACCTCGACCGGCCTGGCCGAGGAGGAGCTGCGCCTGGTCGTGCCGGCCGGGCACCGCCTGTCGCGGCGGGTGGACGTCGATCTCGCCGAGGTCGCCGACGAGCCGTTCCTGCTGTTCGCGCGCGGTTACGGCCTGCACGGCACCGTGGAGGCGTGGTGCGAGGAAGCGGGCTTCCGGCCGCGCCGGGCCTTCGAGGGCGGCGAGACCGCGACGCTGCGGGGGCTCGCCGGTGCCGGTCTCGGCGTCGCGTTGCTGCCCCGCGGCCCGGACGCACCGGGGGTCGTCCAGCTCCCGGTCCGGTCACCGCGCACGGTCCGCACGCTCGGGATGGTGCACGCCGCGGGCGACCGGCCGACCGCGCCCGTGCGCGACCTGCGCGCCTTCGTCGCCGAGCACGGGCCGGGTCTGCTCGCGCACGGCGACTGAGGACGCGGCGGGACCCCGCGCGGACGTTCGGAGGGCCCGGCGGGCCGGACGGTGCCCGGCCCGCCGGGTTACGGTCGTCGGCGTGAACCCGGTGATCGACGACGAGGGCCGCGAGCCGGCCGTCCCCGCCGAGGTGCGCCGGGTGGTGTCCCTGGTGCCGTCGCTGACCGAGGCCGTCGAGGCGACCGCGCCCGGCCTCGTCGTCGGGGCGACCGACTGGTGCACCCACCCGGCCGGCCTCGCCGCCGAGCGGGTGCGGGGCACCAAGAACCCGGACGTCGAGAAGATCGTCGCCCTCGCCCCCGACCTCGTCCTCGCCAACCAGGAGGAGAACCGCCTCCCGGACCTCGACGCGCTGCGCGACGCGGGCCTGCCGGTGTACGTCACCGACATCCGCGACGTCGACGGCGGGCTCGCCTCCCTCGGCCGGATGCTCGCCGCCTGCCGGCTCGCCGAGCCGGACTGGCTGCGCGAGGCACGGGAGCTGTGGGCCGCGATCGAGCCCGCGTCGCCGCGGCGCCGCGCCGTCGTCCCGATCTGGCGGAAGCCGTGGATGGCGGTCGGCTCGGACACCTTCACCGGCGCCGTCCTGGACCGGCTCGGGATCGGCAACGTCCTCGACGACTCCCCCGAGCGCTACCCGCGGTTCGACCCGGCCACGCTGCCCGAGCACGACCTGGTGGTCCTGCCCGACGAGCCGTACCTGTTCACCGCCGACGACGGCCCCGAGTCCTTCGACGCCCCGTCCGTGCTGGTCAGCGGACGCCTGCTGACCTGGTACGGGCCGAGCCTGGTCGAGGCGGCCCGGGAGCTGCCCGCGGCGTTCGGGCTCGCGGCTGCCTGAGCCGGTCGCGGACGACGTGTCGCTGCCTCACCGGGGTGGTCCTTCTGCAGAATCGCTGCGTCAGGAAGCGATCTGACGGACACGGACCACCCGGCCCGGCTCGGCCCGCCGTCCACGGGTACGTCCTTCTACGGAATCGCTTCCTCAGGAAGCGACTCTCCGGAGGCCGACCCGGTCGACCCTCCCCTGCCCTGCCCTTCGAGGTCGCCCCTCCACCGAATCGCTTCCTGAGGAAGCGATTCTCCGGAATATAGGTCCGGCCGGTTCGGCAGGTCCGGCAGGTTCGGCAGGTCCGGCAGGTTCGGCAGGTCCGGCAGGTCCGGCAGGTCCGGCAGGTTCGGCAGGTCCGGCAGGCACCGCGTTCCGCGGAACGCGGCGGGTCCGGCCCGGCCGGTTCACCCGTGCAGGACCGCGGATCCCAGGACCCGGCAGGCCAGCAGGGCGACCTCGACGTCGACGCGCCCCTCGGCCAGCGGCCGTCCCAGCACCTCCTCGGCGCGGCGCACCCGGTACTGCACGGAGTTCCGGTGCAGGTGCAGCTCGGCGGCCGCGGCGGCGAGGCTGTTCCCGCCGCGCAGGTAGGCGTCGACGGTGTCGCGGAGGCGTTCGTGCTGCTCGTCGTCGGCGGCGAGGCCGCCCAGGGTCTCGCGGACCCAGGCTCCGAGCAGGTCGGCATCGGCGCCGAGGAGCAGCAGCGGGCCGAGGTCCGCGGGGGTGGTCACCGGCCGGCGGGCGTCGGGGGCCGCGGCCGTCACGACCGACTGCACCTGCCGGGCCCGGCGGTGCGAGCGGCGGAACCCGTCGAGGTCGCGGTCGGGGGTGCCGAGCGCGACGAGCACCCCCTCCGGCGCGGGCACGGCAGACGCACCGGCACTGGAGCCCGGGTCCGCGCAGGCGCCGGAGTTCGTGCCCGGGCCGGAGCCGGAGCCGGACGAGGCGTACCAGGCCCAGAGGGTCTCGCCGTCCGGTGCGACGACCAGCGGCGGCCGTAGGCACCCGAGCGCCTCGCCGACCGCGCCGACCGCCCGTTCCAGGGACCGGCCCGGATCGGTGGTGCCCGGCGCGGACCAGAACACGGCCGCGAGGTGGTCGCCGACGACCGGGTGCCCCAGTGCCGCCTCCACGTCGGCGACGGAGCCGCCCCGGCCGGCGAGGACGGCGTCGACCATGGCGAGCCGGGCCGCGTCGCGGCGGCGCACCCAGCCGTCCCGCTCGGCCTGGTGGACGGCGACCATCTCCTCCGAGACCCGGTCGACGTAGCCGAACGCCACGGCCGTCAGCTCCCGGACGGCAGTGGCGACCTCGCCGTCGGGCAGCCCGGAACCGGCGATCCGTCCGATCAGGACCTGCTGGAACGCGGCCTGCCCGAGCCGGTAGGCGCGCAGCAGCACGGTGACGGGGACGCCCTGCTGGGCGAGCCGGCGGGCCAGGCCGGACGCGGACGGCGGGATCGGCGCGTCGTCCGCGTCGCCGCCGCCGGTCAGGACGGCCAGGGCACCGTCGAGCGAGCCCTCGATCGTCCCGACCAGCAGCTCACGCACGCGCGGGTCGCGGCCCAGCTCCGGCAGGCCCGCGTCGATCTCGGTGAGGACGTGCGCGCCGAGCGGGCCCAGGTCGTCCCGCGCCGCCCGGGCGAGCCGGGCGAGGAGGTCGGTGACCGGGGGCACGTGCGGCACCGTAGCGCCGCTCAGGTGTCGTCGAGGCGCAGGGCCCGGGCCGGGCAGGCCCGGACGGCGGCGCCGACGTGCTCCCGGTCGGCCTCCGGCGGGTGCTCGTCGTGGACGACCACGACGTCGTCGTCCCCGATCGCGAAGTAGTCGTCGGCCATGGCCTCGCACATGCCGAAGCCCTCGCAGCCGGCGGTGTCGGCGACGATCCGCATCTCAGACCCCCTCGGCGTCGAGGGCGACGAAGTCGACCTTCTCGCGGACGCCGCAGTCCGGGCAGGTCCAGTCGTCGGGGATCTCCGACCAGGCGGTGCCCGCCGGGAAGCCCTCGGACTCGTGCCCGGCCGCGACCTCGTAGGTGTACCCGCACCCGGGGCAGCGGGCGGCGGTGACGCCGTCGGCCTGCGCGCGGCGCGCGGTGTCGGCCCGGTCGTCCTCCACGGTCCCCTCCACCGGCGGCGGGTACGTGGCCAGCAGCCGCTCCCGCTTCGCGGGCTGGAGGTTCGCCAGCCGCAGGTCGCCGTCGTAGTGGGCGATCACCAGCGGGTCCATCAGCCGCCGGAACACCGGCGGCACGAGCGCGGCCAGCATCATCCCGGTGTAGCCGGTCGGCAGGACCGGGGCCTCGGGGAAGTCGCGCAGCGTCTGGAAGCGCCGGGTCGGGTTCGCGTGGTGGTCGGAGTGCCGCTGCAGGTGGTAGAGCAGCACGTTCGTGGCGATGTTGTTCGAGTTCCACGAGTGCGCCGGGGTGACCCGCTCGAAGCGGCGACGGTCCGGCGGGCCCACCCGCTGCCGCAGCATCCCGTAGTGCTCCATGTAGTTGACCAGCTCGAGCAGGGTGAACCCGACGACGGCCTGCACCAGCAGGTACGGCAGCACGACCCAGCCGAACAGCGCGACCAGCGCACCCCACAGGACGAGCGTCATCAGCCAGGCATTGAGCACGTCGTTCCCGATCCGGTACGGGTGCCGGTCGCGGCGGGCGAAGCGCTTGCGCTCCAGCCGCCACGCGCTGGTCAGCGACCCGACCACGGTGCGCGGCCAGAACCGGTAGAAGCTCTCGCCCATCCGGGCCGACGCCGGGTCCTCCGGGGTGGAGACGCGGACGTGGTGGCCGCGGTTGTGCTCGACGTAGAAGTGGCCGTAGAAGCTCGGCGCGAGGGCGATCTTCGCCGCCCAGCGCTCGACGTCCTCGCGCTTGTGCCCGAGCTCGTGCGCGGTGTTGATCGCGACCCCGGCGACGGTGCCGAGGGTGACGGCCAGGCCGATGTCCCCGGCGAGCGGCGCCCCGGCGTCGGCGATGTACCACATCCCGGCGAACAGGCCCGCGTACTGCAGCGGCAGGTAGGCGTAGGTGACCCAGCGGTAGTAGCGGTCCTCCTCGAGCGCCTCCATCACCTCGTCCGGCGGGTTCGTCGGGTCGTGCCCGGCGAACAGGTCGATCGCCGGGACGATCAGCAGGACGACGACCGGGCCCAGCCACAGCACGGCGGACAGGTCGGTGAGCAGGTGCAGCCCGATCGCCAGGAACGGCAGGATCGGGACGACCAGGCCCAGCAGCCAGGCGTGGCGCTTGCCGTCGTGCCAGGTGTCCTCGCCGTTCACCGGTTCGGACAGTGCGTAGGTCTTCACGGCCGGTCTCCCTCGCGTCGGCTCTGACGGGATGTGCCGTGGAACGGTAGGGAGATCGCGGCCGGGATCCGACGGCGCCGGGAACGAAGATCCCCCGCGCTGTCGTGCCGGGAGCACAGGAGCCCGGCCGTCCCCCTCGTGACGGCCGGGCCCCGGTGCGGCTCAACCCCGGGCTCACTGCCAGCGGAACCAGCGGACCGCGCCCAGCCCCGCGACGACGGCCGTCGCCACCATGCCGAGCACCGGCGCGAGCTCCGGTGGCACCCCGCGCCAGGCCGCGCCGAGCACCTGGACGGTCGCCCCGAACGGAAGCACGCGCCCGATGTCGGCGAGCGGCCCCGGCAGCGCCGAGGGGTCGCCGAACATGCCGCCGAGCACGCCGGTGCCGAGGAACAGCACGAGACCGGCGGCGATCGCCGAGTTGACCGTCGGGGCGATCGCCGCGACCAGCGCACCGACCGCGAAGAACGCCGCCGCGGCGAGCAGCAGACCACCGGCCGCCACCCACGGCGACGACGGCATCCCCGCCCCGAACCCGGCGACCGCCACCATCACGGCGACACCGACCCCGGCCAGTGCCTGCACGACCCCGACGACCCCCTGCGCGACGAGCACGGGGACGGCGCCGGCGGGCGTGACGCCGAGCCGGCGCAGGACCCCGGTGCGGCGGTAGGTCGCGAGGAAGCTCGGCAGGTTCACGATCCCGACCAGGCCGATCACCGTGGCGGCCGCGATCGGGAGCCCGACCACCTCCAGCACCGTACGGCCGCCCAGCTCCTGCGGCGGGACGTCCGGCGCGGTGAACCCGATCATGGCGAGGATCAGCAGCGGCAGTCCGAACGGGACGATCAGTCCCGCGGTGTCCCGGGCGACCATGCGTGCCTCCGCCCCGACGAGTGCGACCCACCCGGCGGCCGGGAGCCCCGGCCGGCGCGTCCCGGCGGTCATGCCGCGACCTCCGTCCCGGCAGCAGGCAGCGACCGTCCGGTCAGCTCCAGGAACGCGTCGTCGAGGGTGGGCCGGTCCTCCCGCAGCCCGGTCGCGACGACCCCCTGCCGCACCAGCTCGGCACCGATCGTGCCGAGCAGGTCCCCGTCGCCGTGCACGACGACCTCCTCCCCCACCCGGGTCAGCTCCCGCACCCCGGGCAGCGCGTGCAGCGCGGGCCGGTCGAACCCGCCGACCGTCCGGAACCGGACGCGCGCGGCGAGCCCGGCCGCGGCGACCAGGCCGGCCGGCGGCGCGTCGGCGACGACCCGGCCGCCGTCGAGCAGCAGCACCCGGTCGCAGAGCCGCTCCAGCTCGTCGGTGCGGTGGCTGACCAGCAGCACCGTCACGCCGTCGGCCGCCAGCTCCGCGACCAGGTCGAGCACGCCCTCCCGGGATCGCGGGTCCAGCCCGGTCGTGAGCTCGTCGAGGATCACCACCCGCGGCGCCCCGACGAGGGCGAGCGCCACCGACAGCCGTTGCTGCTGCCCGCCGGAGAGCCGGTCGAACCGGATGCCGGCCTGCTCCTCCAGCCCGACCGCGGCGATCAGCCGGGCGGGGTCGGCGCCGTCGCGGTGCAGCGCCCGGTGCATCCGGACCAGCTCGGTCACGGTGAGCATGTCGTGCAGCGCGGCCTGCTGCAGCTGCACGCCGAGCACCGCCCGGACCGCACGCCGGTCACGCCACGGGTCGAGCCCCAGCACCCGGACGCTGCCGCGGTCCGGCCGCCGCAGGCCGGCGACGCACTCGACCGTCGTCGTCTTCCCCGCCCCGTTCGGACCCAGCACCCCGACCACGGAACCGGCGGGCACGCGGAAGCCGACCTCGTCGACCGCGACCCGGGCCCCGTAGCGTTTGTGCAGGTCGTGCACCTCGATCGCATCCATGGTGGAGGAGCCTGCCGCCGGGCGGGGGCTCGCCGTGAGTGCCGGACGTCGTGACCGCGGCCCATGACTTCCGGCACTGCGCCGCCGGTCACCGGCGCCCCTAGTCTGTCCGATATGCGCAGAGTCGACCCGAACGCCGTGGCCGGGGTGATCATGACCGTGCTCTGCGCCGTGCTCGCCGTCCCCGTCGCGCTGGAGCAGCTCGCCGACGACGGCGCCCGCACCGCGGGACCGCCGTGGCTCTGGTGGTCGGTCTACGCCGTCTTCTTCGCCGCGCTCGTGTTCGGGGGCTGGCTCGACGAGGTCGTCGGACCGCTCGTGACCCGGTACCTGCTCGCCGTGATGGTGGCCGCCGCCGCGGTGCTGGTGCTGCTCGCGCCGGGCTTCGGGTGGGTGCCGATCCTGCTGGTGTTCACGGCCGCGCTGTCGGTCTACCACGCTCCCCGGCGGGTCACCGGGGCGATCGTGCTGTTCAACGTCGGTGTCGTCGTCGGCGCCGGGCTTCTGGCCGGCACGCGGATCGCGGGCTCCCTCACCGCGGGTGTGATCTACCTGATGCTGCAGAGCGCGTCGGTGCTGCTGATCGTCGCCCTGCACCGCGAGGAGGCGTCCCGGCGGCGGCTCGCCGAGGCGCACGCCGAGCTGGCCGCGACCGGCGCCGCGCTCGCCGAGACCAGCCGCGTGCAGGAACGCCTGCGGATCGCCCGCGAGCTGCACGACCTCGTCGGGCACCAGCTCACCGCGCTGGCCCTGGAGCTGGAGGTCGCCACGCACCGCACCGACAACGCCGAGCACGTCGACCGTGCGCGGGGCATCGCGCGCGACCTGCTCGCCGACGTCCGGTCCACCGTCGGCGAGCTGCGCCGCCGCGCCCCCGACCTGGCCACCACGCTGCAGCGGATCGCCGCACAGCTGCCCAGCCCGGCCGTGCACGTGCGGATCGGCGACGACGTCACCGCCGACGAGGAGCGGACCATCGCGGTCGTCCGGTGCGTGCAGGAGATCCTCACCAACGCGATCCGGCACGCCGACGCGGGCAACGTCTGGATCGACGTCGAGGCCGCGCCGGACGGCGGGCTGCGCCTGCACGCCCGCGACGACGGCCGCGGCGCCGCCCCCGATCTCGTCCCCGGCAACGGCCTGCGCGGCCTCGCCGAGCGGGCCGCGGCACTCGGCGGGACCGTCGACTTCGGACCGGCCCGGCCGGGCGGGTTCGCGGTGACGGCGGTGCTGCCGTGACGGTGCGGGTGTGCCTGGTCGACGACCAGACCCTTGTCCGGCACGGCATCCGCAGCCTGCTCGGTCTCGCGGACGACGTGGAGGTCGTCGCCGAGGCGGGCGACGGGGCCGAGGGCGTGGCGATGGTCGTCGAGCACCGGCCGGACGTCGTGCTGCTGGACCTGCGGATGCCCCGCCACGACGGCATGTGGGCACTCGGCGAGCTCCGCGCCCGCGGCCTCGACGTCCCCGTCCTGGTGCTCACCACGTTCGACGACGACGAGCTCGTCCTGCAGGCCCTCCGCGCCGGGGCGCGGGGCTACCTGCTCAAGGACGTCACCCTGGAGCAGCTGGTCGGCGCGGTCCGCACGCTCGCCGCGGGCGGCACCCTGATCAGCCCGGCGATCACCGAGCGGCTGCTGCGCGCGGTGCACGGCGTGCCCGCCCCGCCCGACGACGGCGCTCCGCTGCAGGAGCTGTCCGGGCGGGAGCTGGAGGTGCTGAGGCTGCTGGCCGCCGGGTACGCGAACCGGGAGATCGCGCAGGTGCTCGTCCTCGCCGAGGGGACCGTCAAGAACCACGTCTCGAACGTGCTGCTCAAGCTGGGTACCCGCGACCGGACCCGGGCGGTGCTCCGGGCGTTGCACCACGGACTGCTCGATCCGGCCCCCGGCCGCCGGGATTAGAACTCCGGCACACGGGGTACGCCCCACACGGAAGGGTGACATCACGAGGAGGTCGGCATGGGAGACAACGGGTTGCGGCACACGGTGGAGGGGTTCGTGTGCGCCTGTGACCTGCTCCCCGGCGCCGGGGCCGGCCGGTGACGCCGGACCTGGCCCGTGCCGCCGACGCGGTGACCCGGCTGGTCGAGGAACTCGGCCCGGGCACCTGCCACGACGCGGTCGCGACGGCCGTCCGGCAGGCCTGTGAGGACCTGCGCGGCAGTCCGGTGGGTGCCCTGCCCGAGCTGGTCGAGCGTCTGGCCCGGGTGCGGCTGTCGGCGCCGGTGCCCGTCGACGCCTGACGTGCGCGACCCCGGGGACGTCTCCGGGGGAACCCCGGTGTCCCGGAGCGGACCGCCGAGCATGATCGGGGCATGACGTCCTCCGAGGGTCCGATCGCCCCGCGCGACCTGCGCGTCTCGCACGACGAGCGCGAGCACGTGACCGCACTGCTGGCCCGTCACCACACCGAGGGCAGGTTGACCGCCGACGAGTTCGCGGAGCGGTCCGCGCGGGCGTCGGCCGCGGTGACCCGGGCGGACCTGAACGGCACGGTCGCCGACCTGCCCGGCGCGCTGGACGCCGTCCCCACCCGCGAGGTGCTGGAGCTGACGAACACCGCGGGCGACCTGCGCCGCGGCGGCGAGTGGCTGGTGCCGCCGCGGATCGTCGTGCGGTCGTGGTTCGGCAACGCCCGGCTCGACATGCGCCGGGCCCGGTTCGTCACCGGCGAGGTCGTGATCGAGTGCGACCTGACCTTCGGCAACCTGGAGCTGCGGCTGCCGCCGGAGGCGACCGTCGACGTCGAGGACGTGAGCACCTCGGTCGGCTCGGTCCTCGACCGGCGCGGGGCCGCGGCCGAGCGCGGGGTCCCGCACGTGATCGTCCGTGGCGGCACGCTCATCGGGAACGTCCGGGTCCGGTAGCTACTGCCGGCCCGACGCGCCCAGCCGGTGCAGGCGCAGCGCGAGCTGCACCTCCAGCGACCGCTCCGGGTCCTGCCAGCCGGGCCCGAGCAGCGTGCCGATCCGCTCCAGGCGCTGCGCGACCGTGTTGACGTGGACGTGCAGCCGGGCGGCGGCGCGGGTCGGGCTGGCGCCGGTGGCGTAGTACGCCTCCAGGGTGTGCAGGAGGTCGCTGCCGCGGCGCTCGTCGTGCTCCGCGACCGGGCCGAGGATCCCGTCGACGTACCCGGCGACGTCCGGCCGGTCCCCCAGCAGCAGCCCGGCGAAACCGAGGTCGGCCGCGGCCGCGGACTCGCCGGCGCGGTCCAGCGCCAGCAACGCCTCCGCCGCGCGCCGCGCCTCCCCGAGCGCGGCGTCGGCCCCGTCGGCGGGCCGGAACGGGCCGGCCGCCCCGACGGTGACGCCGGCGTCCGGGTCCTGCTCGGACGACGGCCGGGCCAGCCGGGCGCCGGCCGCGGCCGGGTCGTCGCCGGGCAGCAGGACGACGAGCGCGCCCTCCCGCTCTGCGACCAGGCCGGAGCGCCCGCCCAGCGTCGCCGCCTCGCGGGCCAGCGCGCGTCGCCGCGCCGGGTGGGAGCGGCACACCAGCAGCAGGTGCGGCCGGTGGACCGACACCCCGAGGGCGGCGAGCCGGGCCAGCGTCGCCGGGCGCGGCGGGCCCGCGGCGCCGAGCAGCTCGGCGAGGCCGTCGGCGCGGTCGAGCCGGTCGGCCTCGTCGGCGCGCTGGGTGAACAGGAGCACCAGCGCCGTCACCATCGCCGCCCGCTCCACGGTGCGGACCTGTGCCGGCGACAGCTCCGCCGGTCCGGGCCCGCGCCCGCCACCGATCCCGCCCAGCAGCAGGGTGCCCAGCCGCTGGCCACCCGCGACGACCGCGACCACCCGGGCCCCGCCCGCGCACGGCACGGTGACGGGCCTGCCCGCACCGTCACCGCCCCGTTCGTCGTCGGCGCGGCGCAGGGCGGCGGCGACGTCGAGGTCCGGCGGGACCGGCCCGTACCGGGCGGCGGGCGTCCCGTCGAGGTCCACGACGGTGACCCAACCACCGAGCAACCTGCCCAGCGCCTCGGCGATGTCCCCGACGTCACCGCCCTCCAGCACGACGCCGGCGAACCGGTCGTGCGCGTCGGCGGCCTCCGCGATCGCCGCGTGCGCCCCCCGCAGCGCCTCCAGGGTCGCCGCGGTGTCGGCGAGCCGGCGGGTCTGCACCAGCGAGACGGCGGCGAGCGCGGCGAGCGAGCCGAGCAGCGCCACGTCGTCGGGGGTGAAGGGGCGGGCCGAGCGGTTGGCGGCGAACAGCACGCCGACGAACTCGTCGTCGACCAGCAGCGGGGTGCCGCAGATCGCGACGATCCCCTCCTCCCCCACCGCGGTGTCGATCGCCTCGGTGTGCCGGTAGCGGTCGTCGCCGGCGTAGCGGCCGGTCCAGTGCGGGGTGCGGCTGGCCGCGACCAGCCCGCCGAGGCCGGCACCGAGCGGGAGGCGCAGCGTCTGGAACCGGCGGGACACCGAGCCCGAGGTGACCCGCATGTAGGTGTCGCCGTGCTCGGCGTCGTAGAGGGTCAGGTAGGCGACGTCGGTGCCCAGCAGGGCCCGCGCCCGCCGGACGATGGTGTCCAGTACCGATCCGGTGTCGGACTCCGAGGCCAGGTCCCGCGCGATCCCGACGAGTGCGGCGAGCTCCGACTCGCGGCGGCGGCCGGCGTCCATCGCGGCCAGGACCCGCAGGGCCAGCGCCCCGGCCTCCGGCTCGGAGGCGAGCTCGGCGGCGGCGCGCTCCAGCTCGTCGGCGGAGGCGTCACCGTCGGCCCGCTCGGCGAGCAGCCGGAGCAGGTCGAGGACGGTGCGCACGCCGCCATCCTGCCGTGCGCGCGCCGGGCCGGGCCGGTTCAGCCGGACTTCCAGGCCCCGGGGCGGGCGTAGAGCTCGCGCAGGTCGAGCAGGTGGTTCCGCATCGCCTCCTCCGCCTCGGCCGCCTCGCCCCGGGCGATGTGCTCGGTGATCTCGGCGTGGCAGGCGTCGACCTCGGCCCACCGCTCCGCCGCGACCGCGCCGCGGTCCAGCCGGGTGCGCAGGACGTCGCCGACCGGCTGGCCCATCATCGTGAGCATCAGGTTCCCGGTGGCCATGAGCACCGTGGTGTGGAAGTCCATGTGCTCGACGAAGCCACTCGGGTCGCGCGGGTCGCGCGGTGCCGCAGCGGCGGTGCGCAACGCCTCGACGGTCTCCGGGGCGGCCCGCTGGGCGGCGAGCCGGGCGGCAGCCGGCTCCAGCAGGAGCCGGGCCTCGAGGAGGTCGGCCATGCCCAGGCGCGGGGTCGCGACCAGCACCCCGAGCGCGCCGCCGACGTCCTCGACGAGCCGGGCCGGGTCGGGGGCGGCGACGAAGGACCCACCCTGCACGCCCCGCCGGGTGTCGATCAGGTGCTGGCTGGCCAGCACCCGCAGCGCCTCGCGGACCGTGGACCGGCTGACACCGAACATGCCGGTCAGCTCGCTCTCCGCGGGCAGCCGGGCGCCGGGTGCGAGCGAGCCGCGCATGATCTGCGTGCGCAGCTCGTCGGCGACCTGGCGGTAGGCCGGGCGGACCCGCTGGACCTGCAGCCGCGCCGTCGGCGGCCGGGCCGCGGAGGGCGACGACCCACCGGCGGGCGCGGCCGCACGGCCCGGCTGCTCCGGGGTCGGGCTCATGGGTCACGCTCCGCGGATCGGGCTCACCGGCGCGGCGGGCGCCGCGCCGGAGGGACGAGCGTACCGACCCGGCGCCGGTCGCACCGGACCTCCGGGTGAAAACATCCGACCGATCGACGGCGACCCCTGTCCAGGTCCCCGCAGGCCGCCAAGCAACCCTTGCGACCCTAAGTGTCTGACGTTTACGGTCCGAGGGTGCCCGCCGGGGCGCCCTCCGCAGCGGTGCGGAGCCCGGCGACCGCGCGACGACGCGCGCCGAGGGGAGTTCACGATGACCACCGGCCCACCCGACACGCACGGCCCGGCCCGCACGGAGCACGGCCCGCCGGATCCCGCGGCGCGGCTCGACCGGATCCCCGTCATCACCCCGAGCCACCGGCGGTGGGTGGGACTGCTCGGCTTCCTGTTCGTGTTCGACCTGGTCGACCTCAACTCCTTCGCCTACGCCGCGCCGGCCCTGCGCACCGAGTGGGGGCTGTCCGTCGGCGGCGTCGGGGTGATCACCTCCGCCGGGTTCGTCGGGATGTTCGTCGGCGCGATCGTCGGCGGGCGGCTCTCGGACCGCTTCGGACGGCGTCCGGTGCTGATCGGCGCGGTCTTCTTCTACTCGCTGTTCTCGCTGCTCAGCGCGTTCGCACCGGGGCCGTGGTCGCTCGGCGTGCTGCGGGTGCTGACCGGGTTCGGGCTCCAGGCCATGACGGGCGTGCTGCTGGTCTGGGTGAGCGAGATGTTCCCGCGGGCGCTGCGCGGCCGGTACCAGGCGCTGCTGCTCGCGATCGGCCTGGCCGGGGTCCCGATCGCGGCCTGGGTGGCCCGGCTGGTGGTGCCGCTCGGGCCCGGTGCCTGGCGGTGGATCTTCGTCGTCGGCGCGCTCGGCGCGGTCGGCGGCCTGGTCGCCCTGCGCGTGCTGCCGGAGTCGATCCGCTGGCGCTCGGCCCACGGCCGGCCGGTCGACGACCGCGAGGAGGCCCTGATCGCCCGCATCGAGCGGGAGGCCCGTGAACGCACCGGCGCCGATCTCCCGGAACCGGTCGTCGAACCGCCGGTCGCCCGCGGCAGCGTGACCGAGCTGCTGCGTGGGGCGATGCTGCGCCGCACCGTCGTCGCGTCGGGGGCGTGCGTCTTCCTGATCCTCTCGTTCTACGGCTTCAGCTCGTGGGTGCCGACCCTGCTCGTCGAGCGCGGCTACACCACCGCGGAGAGCCTGACCTTCGCCTCGGTGCTCGCGATCGCCGCGGTCCCCGGCGCGCTGCTGGCGATGCCGGTGATCGACCGCTTCGAACGGCGCTCGGTGATCCTGGTGCTGCAGGTCGCGGTGGCCGCCCTGCTGATCGGGTTCGGCCTGTCCGACGACCCGGTCGCCATCGTGGTGTGCGGGTTCGGCGCGGCGATGCTCATGCAGACCGGCGTGGCGACGCTCTACACCTACATCGCCGAGGTGTTCCCGCTGCACCTGCGCGGCCTCGGCTCCGGCATCGCCAACGGCTCGGGCCGCCTCGCGGGCGTCGCGGGCGGCCTGCTCGTCGCCTCGATCTACTCCGGCGCCGGCCTCGCCGCCGTCTACGTCTACCTGGCGGTGGCGGCCCTGCTCCTCGGCCTGGTGATGGTCCTGTTCGGCGAGCGCACGACCAACCGGCGACTCGAGGACATCGAGCGCACATGACCGGAACGCACGACACGCACCACCGCACGGACGGAGGAGACGCACAGGTGACGATCAAGCAGGGGTGGCAGGGCCGGTACTACGAGGACTTCGAGGTCGGCGACGTCTACCAGCACCCGCTCGGCCGCACGATCAGCGAGACGGACAACACCTGGTTCACGCTGCTCACGATGAACACCAACCAGGCGCACTTCAACGCGCAGGTCGGTGAGTCCTCGGAGTTCGGGCGGATGCTGGTGGTCTCGCCGCTGACGATCGCGATGGGTCAGTCGGTCACCGACACCTCGCAGAACGCGTTCGCCAACCTCGGGGTGGACGGGCTGCGGCTGACCGCGCCGGTGTTCGTCGGCGACACGATCTGGTCCGAGTCGATCGTGCTGGAGAAGCGGGAGTCCGGGTCGCGGCCGGGGGCGGGCATCGTGAAGGTCCGTACCCGCACGCTCAACCAGGACGCCGTCGAGGTGCTGACCTTCACCCGCGCCTTCTACGTGCACAAGGCGGACGCCGACCGGGCCGCGTCCCTGTTCCCGCAGGCCGCCACGCCGCTCACGCTGGAGGACTCGTGAGACCGCTGGAGGACGTCCGGATCATCTCCCTGGAGCAGTACGGCGCCGGCCCGTTCGGGTCGATGCACCTCGCCGAGCTCGGCGCGGAGATCATCAAGATCGAGGACCCGGCCGCGGGCGGCGACGTCGGCCGGACCATCCCGCCCTACACCGCCGGCGCGGACTCGCTGTTCTTCCAGTCGTTCAACCGGGACAAGTCCTCGATCACCCTCGACGTCCGCACGGCGGAGGGGCGGGCGGTGTTCCACGACCTCGTCCGGACCGCCGACGCCGTGTACTCGAACCTGCGCGGCGACGTCCCGGCGAAGCTGGGCATCCGCTACGACGACCTCAAGGAGGTCAACCCGCGGATCGTCTGCTGCTCGCTGACCGGGTTCGGGATGACCGGCCCCCGCTCGGAGGAGCCCGGCTACGACTACGTGCTGCAGGCCCTCGGCGGCTGGATGTCGCTGACCGGCGAGCCGGGCGGGGCGCCGCAGAAGACCGGCCCGTCGCTCGTCGACTACTGCGGCGGTTACGTGGCGGCGATCTCGCTGCTGGGCGCGATCCACGGCGCACGGCGCGACGGCGTCGGCACCGACTGCGACCTGTCGCTCTACGACACCGCGGTCAGCCTCCTCACCTATCCGGCGACCTGGCACATGACCGCCGGGTACTCCCCGGCCCGCACCCGGCACTCGGCGCACCCGTCGCTGGTGCCGTTCCAGGCGTTCGAGGCCTCCGACGGCTGGCTGGTCGTGGGCTGCGCGAAGGAGAAGTTCTGGCAGCGGCTCACCGTCGTGCTGGAGCGTCCCGACCTGGCGGCCGACCCGCGGTTCGCGACGTTCGCCGACCGGGCCGAGCACCGCGACGAGCTGGTGCCCGAGCTGGAGCGGCTGTTCCGCACCCGCACCGTCGCCGACTGGCTGGCCCCGATGTACGCGGCGTCGATCCCGTGCGCCCCGGTCCGCGACGTCGCCGGCGCGCTGACCGACCCGCACACCCTCGAGCGGGACCTGATCGCCGAGACCGACCACGACGCGTTCGGCCGGATCCGGAGCCTGCGCAGCCCCGTCCGCGTCGGACCGCCCGGCGACGACCGCGCCCCGACGAGGCCGGCCCCCGCGATGGGCGCCGACACCGACCGGGTCCTGCGCGAACTCGGCTACGACGACACCACGATCACCACGCTCCGCGAGTCCGGCGCGCTGGGGAAGGACTGAGATGGACTTCCGGTTCACCGACGAGCAGCGCCTGTTCCGGGACACGCTGCGCAGCTTCGTCGACAAGGAGATCGTGCCGGTGGCGCGGGAGTGGGAGCACTCCGGCCGCTACCCGACCGAGATCGTCGAGGGGATGAAGCAGCTCGGGCTGTTCGGGCTCGCCGTCCCCGAGGAGCACGGCGGCCTGGGCGCCGACACCGTCTCGTTCGGGCTCGCGTTCGAGGAGATCTCCCGGGGCTGGATGGGCATCGCCGGGATCCTGGGCAGCCACTCGGTGTCCTGCTTCATGCTTGCCCGGCACGGCACCGAGGAGCAGAAGCAGCGCTACCTGCCCGACCTCGCGAGCGGCGCCCGGCGCACCGGGATCGCGCTCACCGAGCCCGGCGCGGGCACCGACCTGCAGGGCATCCGCACCACAGCGCGCCGCGACGGGGACGACTACGTCGTCAACGGCACCAAGATGTGGATCACCAACGCGCGGCACGCCGATCCGCTGCCGGTGCTGGTCAAGACCGACCCGTCGGCGGAGCCCGCGCACAAGGGCATGAGCATCCTGCTGGTCGAGGCGGACTCCCCCGGGTTCGAGGTCACCGCCGACATCGGCAAGCTCGGCTACAAGGGCACCGAGTCCTGCGAGGTCGTGCTCACCGACGTCCGGGTCCCCGCCTCCCAGCTGCTCGGCGGCGTCGAGGGCCGCGGGCTGCAGCAGGCACTGTCGTCGCTGGAGACCGGCCGGATCAACATCGCGGCGCGCAGTGTCGGGATCGCCCAGCGCGCCTACGACGAGGCCCTGAACTACGCCCGCGAGCGCACCGCGTTCGGCCGCCCGATCGGCGAGTTCCAGGCCGTCGAGCAGCGGCTGGCCCAGATCGCGGTGCGGCTGCAGGCCGCCCGCCTGATGACCTACTGGGCGGCGTCCCGGATGGACGACGGCGTCCGGATGGACACCGAGTCCGGCATGGCCAAGATCTTCGCCTCCGAGCAGGCGCTGGAGTGCGCGATCGACTCGATGCGCATCCACGGCGGCTACGGCTACTCCACCGAGTTCGAGATCGAGCGGCTCTACCGCGACGCCCCGCTGATGTCGATCGGCGAGGGCACCAACGACGTGCTGCGCGGTGTCGTCGCGAAGGCGCTGCTGTCCGGGAAGGCGACCGTGCGGTGACCTCGGCCGACGACCTCGGGGTACTCGGGGCGCTCGCCGCGCGGCTGGGCTACGCGCTGGAGCCGGACCAGGTCGCCGCGATGGGCGAGGCGGTGGCCGGCACCGAGCCGGTCGCCGCCGCACTGCGGGAGATCCCGGTCCCGGCGGTGGCGGCGGACCCGGCCGCCGGTGACGCCTGGCTGCTCCCGCCGCCCGCCGGCGCCGGTGCGCCACCCGCGGACGACCCGCTGGCGGCCGCGCTGCGGGAGGCGTGGTCCGGCCGGGTGCCGGAGTCGCTCGACCGCCTCGAACGCCTGCACGCCGAGCTGAACTGCACGATCCGGGTGCTGCGCGAGCGCGCGCTCGCCCACCGCGAGCCCGCGGGCGGACCGCGCCCCCTGGAGGGCGTGCCCTTCGCGGTCAAGGACGTCATCGACGTCGCCGGGGTCCCGACGACGGCCGCCTCCCGCACCCGCGCCGGCGCCGCCCCCGCGGCGGAGTCGGCGACGGTCGTCGCCCGGCTGGAGGCGGCCGGGGCGGTCCCGGTGTCGAAGGACGCGACGACCGAGTTCGCCGTCGGTGGGCCGCACCCGCCGCTCACCGGGGCCTGCCGCAACCCGTGGGACCCCGAACGCTGGGCGGGCGGCTCGTCGACCGGCACCGCGGCCGCGGTCGCCGCCGGGGTGGTGCCGTTCGGCCTGGGCACCGACGTCGGCGGCTCGGTCCGGCTGCCCGCCGCCTGGTGCGGGCTCACCGGGCTCAAGCCCACCGCGGGGGCGATCCCGCGGACCGGGTCGGTGCCGCTGTCCTGGACCACCGAGACCATCGGCCCGCTGGCCCGCGACGCCCGCACCGCCGGGCTCGTCCTCGGTCTGCTCCGGGGCCCGGACGGGCGGGACCCCCGGGTCCCGGAGCTCCCACCCCTCCCCCCGACGGGCGTCCCGGCCGACCTGCGCGGCCTGCGGGTCGCGCGGCCCGGCGGCTACCTCACCGAGCTGTGCGACTCCGCGGTCCGCGCGGGCGTGGACCACCTCGTCGACGTGCTCACCGACGCCGGCGCGGAGATCGTGCCCGGGGAGATCCCGTCCGCGCACCGGGCACTGCCGATCGGCTACCAGCTCGTGTTCACCGAGGCCGCCGCGGTGCACCGGTCCGACGCCGGCGACTGGGACGGCTACGACCCGGTGACGGTGCGCCGGATCAGCCAGGGCATCACCACCCCGGCCGCGGACTACCTGCGGGCGCTGCACTTCCGGGCCGAGCTGCAGCGCGAGCTCGACGCGGTGTTCGCCGGGGCCGACCTGATCGTCGTCCCGACGACCCCGGCGACCGCGCCGCGGCTGCCGGACTGCACCGTCGTCGTCGACGGCGAGCGCTACCCGCTCTACGCGGCGCAGTCGCGCGCCACGATGCTCGGCAACCTCACCGGCGCACCCGGCCTGGCGCTGCCCACCGGGCTCGCCCCGGACGGCTGCCCGGTCTCCGCGCTCCTGATCGCCCGCCCGCACGACGAGATCACCGCGCTGCGCGTCGCGGCGCTGTTCCAGGACCGCACCGACCACCACCGCCGCCGGCCGCCGATCGCGGACCGGATCGGCGGGCCCTTCCCATCCGAATACGTCTGACCTAACCTCGCCCTCGATCCGGAGGTCACCGATGACCGCAGTGCAGGCACCCACCCTGGCCGGGAGGGTCGGCGAGTTCGCCGCCCGGGCCGACCTCGACGACGTCCCGCAGGAGGTGCTCGAACGGGCCCGCCACCTGGTGCTGGACGCCGTCGGCCTGGCGTTCGCCTCCACGGCCTATCCCTTCCCCGGCGTCGCGCTGCAGGCGCTGTCCGCCTTCGGCGGTGCCGGTGAGCAGCCGGTGCTCGGCATGTCCGAGCGGCTCCCCGCCCGCGACGCCGCCGTGCTCAACGGCGTGCTGATCCACGGGATGGACTTCGACGACACCCACATCCCGGCCGTCACCCACGTCTCGGCGGCCGCGCTGCCCGCCGCGCTGGCGGCCGCGATCTCCCGCGGTGCCGACACCCGGACCCTGCTGCTGGCCTACGTGCTCGGCGTCGAGGTCTCGGCCCGGGTCGGGATCGGCGGTGCGGGCGGGTTCCACGACGTCGGCTTCCACCCGACCGCCGTCGCCGGGGCGTTCGGCGCCGCCGTCGCCGCGGGCCGGGTGTCCGGTCTGGACGCCGCCGGGATCACCCGGGCGCAGGGCGTCGTCGGGTCGATGAGTGCGGGCCTGCTCGAGTTCCTCGCCGACGGGTCGTGGACGAAGCGCCTCCACCCGGGCTGGGCGGCGATGTCCGGGCTGACCGCCGCCGGGTTCGCGTCGGCGGGCTGGAGCGGACCGCCCGCCGTCTACGAGGGCCGGTTCGGGCTCTACAACACCCACCTCGCCGGCCGGGAGACCCGGCCCGAGGCCGTCGGCGCGGAGCTGGGCGAGACCTGGGAGCTGATGCGGACGGCCGTGAAGCCGTACCCGATCTGCCACTTCATCCACGCCTTCGCCGACGCGGCGCTGCTGCTGCGCGAGGAGATCGGCGACACCACGATCCGCGAGATCCGCTGCGCGATCCACCCGGTGCCGGGCAAGGTCGTCTGCGAGCCGCCCGAGGCCAAGTGGGCCCCGCGCGACGAGTACGACGCCAAGTTCAGCCTCCCCTACGTCGTCGCCACCGCCCTGACCCGCGGCCGCTTCACCCTCGCCGAACTGGAGGACGACGCGCTGGCCGACCGCGCCGTGCTGGACCTCGCCCAGAAGGTGCGGGTCTCCGACGACCCGGACAGCGGGTTCCCGGCGGCCTACTCGGGCGCGGTGGAGATCGAGCTGGCCGACGGCCGGGTGCTGCGGCACCGCGAGCAGGTCAACCGGGGCCACGAGGACCGGCCGCTCACCAACGACGAGATCGCCGCGAAGTTCCGGGACACGATCGGCCGGGTCGCCCCGGACGCCGTCGCCGACCGGGTGCAGGCCGCGGTGCTCGGCCTGGGCGACGGCACCCCGGCCGCGGACTTCGCCGAGGCGTGCCGTGGCTGACCGGCCGGTGGAGGTCGGGGTCTTCCTGACCCACCAGCAGCCCGCGGGCCGCGACCCGCTCGTCGCGCTCGACGAGCAGCTGCGGCTCGTGCGGGTCGCGCGCGACGGCGGGCTCGACTCGGTGTTCGCCGGCCAGCACCACCTGCCCGAGTCGTTCTCCCACATCCAGCCGCTGCCGTGGCTGGCCCGGCTCGCCGCCGACGCCGGTGACATGCGGATCGGTACCGGCATCCACCTGCTGGCACTGCACAACCCGGTGGACACCGCGGAGAACTTCGCCGGGCTCGACGTCGTCGCCGGGGGCCGGTCGGTGTTCGGCGTCGGCCTCGGCTACCGGGAGACCGAGTACGCCGCGTTCGGGATCCCGCCCGGGGAGAAGGTCCGCCGGTTCACCGAGAACCTGCGGATCGTGCGGGAGCTGTGGTCCGGCGAGCCGGTGCACGCCGACGTCCCGTGGTGCCGGCTGGACGGCGTGCGCGCGACGAACCTGCCGGCGTCGTCGCCGCCGGTGTGGATGGCCGCCAACTCCGACGGCGCCGTCCGCCGGGCGGCGCGGCTCGCCGACACCTGGATGATCAACCCGCACGCGACCGCCTCGACCGTGCGGCGCCAGCTGGAGCTGTTCCACGCCGAGCGGGCCGCGCACGGCCGCGGCCCGGTCGGCGAGCTCCCGCTGATGCGCGAGGTCTACTGCGCGCCGACCCGGGAGCGCGCGCTCGAGCTGGCCCGGCCGTACCTGGCGGCGAAGTACGAGGTCTACGCCGACTGGGGCCAGGACCGTGTCCTGCCCGGAAACGAGTCGTTCCGGGCCGGTTACGACGACCTCGCACAGGACCGGTTCGTGGTGGGCTCGCCGGAGGACTGCCTCGCGGCGCTGCTCCCCTGGCGCGACGAGATCGGCGTCGACCGTTTCGTGCTCCGCACCGACTGGGCGGGCATGCCGGTCGACGACGCCCTCGCCTCGCTCGACCTGCTCGCCCGCGAGGTCGCCCCGGTACTGCGTTCCACACCCGCCGTCCGGCCCGCCGCGGCCGGCCCCGCCTCCGACCGGAAGGACTCCCCGTGGACTTCGGCGTCTTCATCCCCATCGGCAACAACGGCTGGCTGATCTCGGAGAACAGCCCCCAGTACATGCCGTCGTTCGACCTGAACAAGCGGGTCGTCCAGGAGGCGGAGCGGCAGGGCTTCGCCTTCGCCCTCTCGATGATCAAGCTGCGCGGCTTCGGCGGGAAGACCGAGTTCTGGGACCACAACCTGGAGTCGTTCACGCTGATGGCCGGGCTCGCCGCGGTCACCGAGCGGATCAAGCTCTACGCCTCCACCGCGGTCCTCACACTGCCGCCGGCGCTGGTCGCCCGGATGGCGACGACGATCGACTCGATCGCGCCGGGCCGGTTCGGCATCAACATCGTCTCCGGCTGGGCCAAGGGCGAGTACGACCAGATGGGCCTGTGGCCCGGCGACGACTACTTCGGCTACCGCTACGACTACTCCACCGAGTACGTGCAGGTGCTGCGCGACCTGTTCGAGAAGGGCCGCTGCGACCTGCAGGGCGAGCACTTCACGATGAACGACTGCGTGCTCTCGCCGCGGCCGTCGGGGCACGTGGACATCGTGTGTGCCGGGCAGTCCGACCGCGGGATGCGGATGGTCGCCGAGTACGGGGACTACAACTTCGTGCTCTCCCCCGGGGTCAACGACCCGGAGGTCTACCGGGAGTCCACCCAGCGCCTCGCCAAGGCGGCCGAGACCACCGGGCGCGACGTCGGCTCGCTGCCGCTGTTCATGGCGATCATGGCCGAGACCGACGAGGAGGCCCAGGCGAAGTGGGCGTCCTACAACGCCGGTGCGGACGCCGCCGCCCTGGGCTACATGTCCGACGAGGGCGGCAAGGACGCCACCGCGGACGGCTCCGGCACCGCCCGGACGATCAACCTCCCGGAGGGCGCGGTCAACTTCAACATGGCCACCCTCGTGGGCAGCTACGAGACGGTCGCCCGGCAGATCGACCAGGTCGCCACGATGCCCGGGGTGAAGGGGATGATGTTCACCTTCGACGACTTCGAGCAGGGCGTGCACGACTTCGGCACGAAGGTGAAGCCGCTGCTGGGCTGAGGTCCTGCGGCTCCTCTCCCCCGTGACACGGCCGGGCCGGTGGACTCACCGGCCCGGCCGTTCGGCGCGCACCCATACGTCTGATGTTTTCCCGAATCGAACCGCTGCGCACGCAGCCGTCGCCGCAGAATGCCCGGTTCAAAACATCTGATGATTCTTGATCCGATATGCCCGATCGTGCGAGGCTGGCTGTGACGCCGAGCACGGGCCCACCGGTCCGTGCCACCGTCCGGCCGTAGCCGTCCGGGGCGGGCGTCGCGGGGGCCCACCCGGCACGCGCCGGGACACCGGCGTCCCGCGCCGCCGTCCACCCCGCCCGGCGCGCCGGTGGACGACGCCGAAGGGGAACCGTTCGATGACAAGGCTGGGCAACGGAGCCGGGCTGCTGGCGGGCTCGCTCGCCGCGGCGGCCGCGCTGGTCGCCGGGTGCGCACCCGCACCGGGGGATCCCGGGCCGGACGCGGCACGCACGCTCGTGGTCGCCGACTCCTACCCGGTGTCGCATCCCGCCTCGCGGGACGGCATCGTGCACTTCACCGACCGGGTGACCGAGCTGACCGGCGGGGCCGTCGGTTTCGACTACTTCCCGTCCGAGCAGCTGGGCAAGGCCACCGACTACGTCAAGCTCGTCGCCGGGGGCGCCGTCGACATCGGCGTGGTCTCCCCGCCCTACCTGTCGGACAAGCTCCCGCTGTCCAACGTGGGCGACCTCCCCGGGCTCAGCGGGGACTCCTGCACCACCGCGCGCGCCGTCAGCGAGCTGACCCGCGAGGGCGGGATCCTCTACGAGGAGGAGTTCGCCCCGCGCGGGCTGCGGCCGCTGTTCGTCGGCGTCGTCCCGCAGTACGAGCTGTTCACCAACGGCCCGGTCACCGACCCGGACCAGGCGGCCGGGCTGCTGACCCGCTCCCCCGGCGGCGTCGTCGACCAGACCCTCGGCCACCTGGGCGCCACCCCCGTCTCGATCGCCGGGCCGGAGGTCTACGAGGCGATGTCCCGCGGCACCGTCGACGCGATGACGCTGCCGCCGATGAGCGCGGTCCCCTACCGCCTCGACGAGGTCGCCTCGCACGCCACCGAGGGCGCCCCCCTCGGCGGGTTCACCCTCACCTTCTCGATCTCCGAGTCCCTCTGGCAGGAGCTGCCCGAGCCGCAGCGGGAGGCGATGCGCGTCGCCGGCGACGAGACCGTCGGCCACCTGTGCGACGAGATGACCCGGGAGACCGAGGAGGCCCGGGCGGAGCTCGAGGCCGGCGGGATGACCTTCACCTCGCTGACGCCCGCCCAGCAGGCCCGCTGGCAGCAGAAGGTCGCCGAGGTCCGCGCCGACTGGGTCACCGGCATGGAGGACCGGGGCAAGCCCGGCCGGGCCGTCCTCACCGCGATGGAACAGGCGCTGACCCGGGCCGGGAACGCGGAGGCGGCACGATGAGCGCGCCGGAGCGGGGCCCCGCCGACCGCCTGCTGCGGACCGCCGAGAACGTCCTCGCCGCCGTCGGGCTGTCCGGCCTGGCGGCCACCGGCGTGTTGATCGTCGTCGACGTCGCGCTGCGCTACCTCGTCGGGGCGCCGCTGTCGTGGTCGGTCGGCTTCGTCGGCGACTACGCGCTGATCGGGCTCTTCTTCCTCGGACTGTCCTACACGGTGCGCGAGGGCGCCCACGTCCGGATCGACCTGGTGTACACCCGGCTCGGCCCCGTCGGGCGTCGCGCACTGGACCTGCTCGGGCCGCTGCTGACCGCGGTGTTCCTGGCCCTGGTCGGCTACGGCGGGCTGGTCCTGACCCTGGACGCCGCCCGGTTCGGCGACGCCCCGCTCGCGGGCGCGTCCGAGCTGTCCTGGCCGGTGTGGACGTCGGCGGTGATGGTGCCGCTCGGCGCCGGGCTGGCCGTGCTGCGCTCCCTGCACACCCTCGTGACCGTGGCCCGTCACGGCACCGGCGGCGACACCCGCGACGACACCCACAGCGACACCCACGACACCGACGACGCCCCCGACACCCCCGCCCGCCCCGTGATCGCGGAGGAGACGCACTGATGGTCCTCGCCGGAGTGCTGGTCCTGCTCTTCGCCCTGCTCCTGATCCGGGTGCCGGTCGGCATCGCGATCGGCCTGAGCGGCGTGGTCGGCCTGCTCGCGCTGGGCGGCCCGGAGACGGCCGTCGGGTTCCTGCAGACGACGCCCTACACCGCGGTCTCGGCGTACACACTGGCCGCGATCCCCCTGTTCATCCTGATGGCACAGCTCGTGCTGAAGAGCGGCGTGACGACCGAGCTGTTCGAGGCGGCCCGGATCTGGGTCGGGCGGGTCCCCGCCGGGCTCGGGGTGGCGACGACGACCACGGGTGCCACCTTCGCGGCCGTCTCCGGGTCGAGCACCGCCGCGGCCGCCGCACTGGCCTCGACGACCGTCCCCGAGATGGAGCGGCAGAACTACGACCGCACGCTCGCCGGCGGTCTCGTCGCCGTCGTCGGGACCCTCGCCGCGATGGTGCCGCCAAGCATCATCCTGGTCTTCTACGCGATCCTCGCCGAGGTCAGCGTCGGCCAGATGCTGGTCGCGGGCCTGGTGCCCGGCCTCCTCGTCACCCTGACCATCATCGTCACCACGCTGGTCCTGGTCCGCCGGAACCCGGAGCGGGCACCGGCCGGGCAGCGGCACACGATGGCCGAGAAGATCCGGACGATCCCGGTGCTCGGCCCGGTCGCCGTGCTCTTCCTGCTCGTCGTCGGCTCGATCTACTTCGGACTGACGACACCGACCGAGTCCGCCGGGCTCGGTGTCGCGGGCGCGCTGGCGATCGGGCTCGCGCGCCGCCGCCTGGACCTCGCCCGGATCCGGGACGCGCTGGTCGAGACGCTGACCTCGACCGCGATGATCCTGCTGATCATCTCGTCGGCGTACCTGTTCGGCTACTTCATGACGCTGACCGGCATCACCGTGACGCTGGTCGAGGCGATCGGCGGCATAGCGGCACCACCGCTGCTGATCTTCGCACTGATCGCGGTCGTCTACCTGGTGCTGGGCGCGTTCCTCGACCAGCTCGCGATCCTCGCGCTCACCGTGCCGGTCGTGCTGCCACTGATCGAACAGCTCGGCTTCGACCCGATCTGGTTCGGCGTGCTGATCATCCTGCTCGCCGAGATCGGGCTGGTCACGCCACCGCTCGGGATGAACGTGTTCATCGTGTCGAGCTCGACCGGCCGCCCGGCCGAGGAGATCTTCGTCGGGGTCCTGCCCTACGTGCTCGGCCTGCTCGTGCTGGTGGTGCTGCTCGCCGCGGTGCCGGGCATCGTGATGTGGCTGCCGGAGACGATGGCGGGCTGACCCGGGGCCGGGCTCAGCTGCGCCAGCGGCGCTCGTAGCGCTCGCGCGCCGCGTCCCGCTCGTCCGCGCCGGCCTCGGCGCGGACGGCGGCGGCGTGCCCGACCGGGTAGCCGGCCTTCACCACCCGGTGCTCGGCCGACTCGTACATGTAGGCGACCGAGTAGAAATAGCCCAGCAGCGCACCCGCCAGCACCGACAGCGCCCGGACGTACACCGGTCCCGGGATGAGCAGGTACAGCGCGACCCCGATCGGCAGCAGCTGCACCGTGACCCGCACGAGGTGGCGCAGCTGCCAGGTCGGCGCCGTCACGTCGTGCAGCACCCAGGTGCGGTGCCGGTCCGGCAGTCCCGCGCCGAAGACGTAGAGCAGCCAGCGCAGCGGGCCGGGACGGTGCGGCTCGTCCACTGTTGGTCCCCAATCCTTGGTGCACCAACAATGTACGATGCCGGTCGTGGAGGCCGCATCCCCGGGTGACCAGGACGACCTGCTGAAGCTGGACCGGCAGGTGTGCTTCGCCCTGGCCGTCGCCGCGCGCAACGTGATCGCGCTCTACCGGCCGCTGCTCGAGCCGATGGGGCTGACCCACCCGCAGTACCTGGTGATGCTCGCGCTCTGGGAGCGGTCGCCGCGGTCCGGCGGTGAGCTGGCCCGCGAGCTGGCCCTCGACCCCGGGACGCTGTCACCGCTGCTCAAACGCCTGGAGGCGGCCGGGCTCCTGGAGCGCAGGCGGGTGCCCGGCGACGAGCGGACCCTCGCGGTGACCCTGACGACGGCCGGGCGCGACCTGCGGCGCGAGGCCGAGGCGATCCCGCCCGCGATCGTCGAACGGCTGGGCATGCCGCCGGCCGAGCTGGAGGACCTCCGCGCCGTGCTCGACCGTGTGATCCGGGCGTCCCGGGACTGAAATTCGGAGTCCCGACGACCGGACCGGTCCTCATCAGTTCTGACGATGCCTGCTCCCACCGGGTTAACGCTTACTCCGTCACCGTCGACGAACCGGCCGTATCCGGCATCCGCCGGACCACGCTCCCTGTCCTCCCGGAGGAAACCCGTGTCCAAGGCCGGTCTGTTCGGCACCGTTCTCGTCGTCGCCGCCACCGTGTGCGCCTGTGGCGGCCCGGACGAGCCGACGATCACCGACGCCGCCGCGGCCGCCGTCGCGCCCGCGGCGGCCCCGGCGACGACCTCGTCCCCCGCGGCGCCAGCGGGCACCGGCTCCGGCAGCGGGTCGACCGGCTACGGGACCGGCGCCGAGACCGTCGTCGTCACCTCGGTGACCGACGGCGACACGTTCCGCGTCGGCGACCGGCGGATCCGGGTGATCGGGATCGACTCCTGCGAGACCGGCACGACCGGGGGCCGCGACGCCACGGCGGCGGCCCGCCGGTGGCTGTCCGGCGCGACCGTCACCCTGACCCGGGAGCCGGGCGTCGACCTCGACCGGTACGGCCGCGAGGTGCGCTACGTCGGCACCGCGTCCGGCGACTTCGGCCGGCTGATGGTCCCGGCCACCCACACCGGCGTCTACCGGGGCGGGAACAACGCCTCGGCGTCGTACCTGGCCGGGCTGACCGCCCTCGACGCCGGCGGCCGCAGCTGCGGCGCCTCCACCGAGCCCGCCACCCGGCAGGCCGCCCCGACGACCGAGCGGAAGGCCGCGCTGCAGGCCGCCCCGCGCACCGAGGCACCGCGCACCGCCGCACCCCGCCCGGTCGCGCAGGCCCCGGCGACGAAGGCTCCCGCGGCGAAGGCCCCGGCGTCGTCCGGCGGGACCTACTACAAGAACTGCACGGCCGCGCGCGCCGCGGGCGCCGCCCCCCTCTACCGCGGCCAGCCCGGGTACGCCGCCAAGCTCGACCGCGACAACGACGGCGTCGCCTGCGAGTGAGTCCCCGCGTTACGGTCGGTCCGTGCTGATGACCGCCGACGACGCCGTCCTGCTGCTGGTCGACCTCCAGGAACGCCTCGCCCCCGCGATCCACGACGGCGACGAGGTCGTCGCACGGGCCGCGCGGCTCGCCGAGGGCGCGGGCCTGCTCGGTGTGCCGGTACTGGCCACCGAGCAGGTCCCGGACAAGCTCGGGCCCACCGTCGGACAGCTCTCCGGGTACCCGCACCTGGTGACGCCGAAGTCCCGGTTCGCCGCCGACGGGTCCGGGCTGCTCCCGCCCGGCCGCTCGGAGATCGTCGTGACCGGGATGGAGGCGCACGTCTGCGTGCTGCAGACGGTCCTGCAGCTGCTGGCCGACGGTCGGCGGGTGCTGGTCGCCGCCGACGCGACCGGCTCCCGGGACCCCCGCGACAAGTCCGTCGCGCTGGACCGGGCGCGGGCGGCCGGCGCGGAGGTCGTCACCTCGGAGATGGTGCTGTTCGAGTGGCTGCGCGACGCGACCCACCCGCGGTTCCGCGAGGTGCAGAAGCTGCTGAAGTAGCCCGCGCCCGACCGCGCCCGACCGCGCCCGGCCCCGGCGGCACTCAGCCGCGCAGGGCGGCCAGGCGCTCGGCGGCCGCGGCACGGAAACGCTCCACGTTCGCGAGCTTGACGTCCTCGTAGCCCCGGACGATCGACGCCGTCTCCGCGACCGCGACGACCTCCTCCGCGGTGCCGGGGTCGAGCGCGTCCAGCGCCTCCCGGACCAGCGCCTGGTACTCCCCGATCAGCTCCCGCTCGACGCGGCGCACCCCGGCCAGGCCGAACACGTCCAGCGCCGTGCCGCGCAGCCGGCGCGCCGCGCGCAGCGCCCGGAACGCGGGCGCCGCGACCCGCCCGTCGAGCGCGATCTTGCGCTGCATGCCCAGCGCCCGCAGCACCGGCGGGTGCAGCATCACCGAGACCCGGGCGTCCGGGCCGTACTCGCTCGCGCGGCGCGCGACCTCGACCGGGTCGAGGTGCAGGCGGGCGACCTCGTACTCGTCCTTGTAGGCCATCAGCGTGTGCAGGCCGCGGGCGTAGGCCGCGGCGACCCGGGTGCCGGCGTCGTCGCCCGCCCGGACGCTCGCGATCGCGGCGACCCGGCGGACCTCCTCGGCGTAGCGGCGGGCGTAGCCGGCGTCCTGGTAGCCGGTGAGGTCGGCGATCCGGGTGGCGAGCAGGTCCTCGAAGGACTCGTCGCCGGACGCGACGGAGCGGGCGAGCGCGCCGGACGTCCCGTCGACCGCGACCGCGGCCGGTTCGGGCGCGACCAGCGCGGCGTGCACCGCGGCGGCGTCGATCGCGGCGGCCCGGCCCCAGCGGAACGCGGTGAGCGTGCGCTCGACCGCGGCGCCGTTCAGCCGGACCGCCTGCTCCAGGGCCTCGGCGGACACCGGCAGCACCCCGTACTGGTAGGCGGCGCCGAGCAGCAGCATGTTGGCCGGGAGGTGGTCGTCGAAGAGCGCCTCGGCGAGCGTCTGGGCGTCGACGGTCAGCAGGTCGCGGGTGACCCGCCCGATCCGCTCGACGGCGTCGTCGGTGGAGCCGGGCAGCACGACCCGGCCGGTGACCATGGCCGCGGTCGGCATCAGGGAGGTGGTGACGACGGCGACGGTGTGCCCGGGCCGCGCGACCGCGAGGGTGGCGTCGGTGGCCGTCCCGACGAGGTCCATCCCGATCAGGACGTCGGCGGTGCCGCGGGAGGCCCGCAGGATGCCGTCGACGGGCTGCTTGGAGATCCGCACGTCGGAGACGACGGGGCCGCCCTTCTGCGCGAGCCCGACCTGCTCCAGCCCGGCGGCGCAGAGGCCGTCGAGGTGGGCGGCCATCTGCAGGACCGCCGACGCGGTGACGACGCCGGTGCCGCCGATGCCCGGCATCCGGATCAGCGTGGAGTCGCCGGTGGTGCGCGGCTCCGGGTCGGTGAGGGTGACCGGCAGCGGCGGGATCCCGCGGCGGCGCGGGGTGCCGGGGGTGACCATCAGGAACGACGGGCAGTCGCCCTTCAGGCAGGACAGGTCGGAGTTGCAGGACGCCTGGTGGATGCGCGTCTTGCGGCCGAACCCGGTCTCGACCGGGAGCACCGACAGGCAGGTGCTCTTGTCGCCGCAGTCGCCGCAGCCCTCGCACACCCGCTCGTTGATCACGACCTTCTCCGCCGGGACGGGGAGCTTCCCGCGCTTGCGCAGGCGTCGCTCCTCGGCGGCGCAGCGGTCGTCGTGGATCAGGACGGTGACGCCGTCGACGGCGGCCAGCTCCCGCTCGGCGCCGGGCAGGTCGTCGCGGTGGCGCACCGACGCGATCGGGTCGAGCGCGATGCGCCGGTAGCGCTGCGGCTCGTCGGTGGTGACCACGATGCGGCGCACGCCCTCGAGCGCGAGCGAGCGGGTGATCTCGGGGACGCCCATCCGGCCCTCGGCGCGCTGGCCGCCGGTCATGGCGACCGCGTCGTTGTAGAGCAGCTTGTAGGTCATCGTGACCCCGGCGGCGACGGCCGCCCGGATCGCGAGCGAGCCGGAGTGGTGGAAGGTCCCGTCGCCCAGGTTCTGCACCAGCGTGCGGTCGTCGGTGAAGGGGGCGAGCCCGAACCACTGGGCGCCCTCGCCGCCCATCTGGGTCAGCCCGACCTGGCGGCCGCGGTGCTCGCCGTCCAGCGCGATCATCGCGTGGCAGCCGATCCCGACGCCGACGAGCGTGTCGTCCGCGGTCCGGGTCGAGGTGTTGTGCGGGCAGCCGGAGCAGAAGTACGGGGTGCGGCTGCCGAGGTCGCCGGCCATCGGGACGGTGATCCGGGACGGCTTCGGCGGGGCGAGCCGGTCGAGGTGCGCGACGGCCCCGGCCGGGAGCGTCGCCCCGCACGCGGTGAGCCGCGCGGCGACGGCACGGGCGACGTCCTCGGCGGAGAGCTGGCCGCGGGCGGTGAGCAGCGGGCGCTCGCGGTCGTCGCGGCGGCCGGTGATCCGCGGCCGGTGGTCGCGGCCGTACAGGGCGTCGCGCAGGTGCCCCTCGAGGAACGGCACCTTGTCCTCGACGACGAGCACCTCGGACAGTCCCTCGACCAGGCCGGCGAGCGCGTCGCGGTCGATCGGGAACGGCATCGCGAGGCGGATCAGCCGGACGCCGAGCGCGTCGAGCTCGCCCTCACCGAGGCCGAGGTCGTCGAGGGCACGGAGCACGGTCGCGTAGCCGGTGCCGGAGGCGAGGATCCCCAGCCGGGCCTCGCGGGCGTCGAAGGTGACGCGGTTGAGTCCGGTCTCGCGGGCGTACTGGCGGGCGAGGTCGAGACGCCGGGTGAGCTGGTCGTGCTCGGCGTCGACCGCGGCCGGGCCGACGAGCGCTCCGGCCTGCGCCCGGTCGGTCGCGGGCGGGAGCGGCACACCCAGCAGGTCCGGGTCGAGCGCTCCCAGCTCCACCGTGGACGACGCGTCGGCCACGTCGGCGATGATCTTCAGTCCGGTCCAGAGCCCGGTGGCCCGCGACAGCGCGACGGCGTGCAGGCCGAACTCGACCACCTCGGACACCGAGCCCGGCGCGAGCAGCGGCAGGCAGAGGCTCTGCGCGATCGGCTCGCAGGAGCTGGGCACGGTGGAGGACTTGCAGGACGGGTCGTCGCCGATGATCGCGACGGCACCGCCGAGCCGCGCGGTGCCGGCCAGGTTGCCGTGCCGGATCGCGTCGGCGGCCCGGTCGAGACCGGGGTTCTTGCCGTACCAGTACCCGACGACGCCGTCGTGCCGGGCGCCCGGGACGGCGTCGAGCATCTGGGTGCCGGCGACGGCGGTCGCGGCGAGCTCCTCGTTCAGCCCCGGCCGGAAGACGACGCCGGCCGCGTCGAGGTGGGTGCGCGCGCGGCCGAACTCGGTGTCCAGGCCGCCCAGCGGGGAGCCCTGGTAGCCGGAGACGAACGACGCGGTGTCGAACCCGCGCCCGGCGTCGAGCCGGGCCTGGGCGAGGGTGAGCCGGACGAGGGCCTGCACGCCGGTCATCGGCGCGCGGCCGCGGGTGGCGACGTACTTGTCGTCCAGGGTCACACCGACCTCGGTCGGACCGTTCATGCGTGGCTCCTCGTCGAGTCGGTGGTGGGGCGCGGACCGGGGTGCCCGGCCCGCGCGGCGCCCGGCACGGTGCGTACAGGACAACGTGACGCCGACCACCGGCGCAATGCAGCGCAGCAAGTTCGCCACGAAGACGCAACGGATACGCTTGTACCACCCGATAGACAGGACATCGTTGCGCCGGAGGTCCCGTGCCCGACAACCCCGAGGTCGACGGCATCGACCACGCGCTGCTCCGGCTGCTCCACGAGGACGGCCGCCGCACCTTCGCCGACATGGCCGGCCGGGTCGGGCTGTCCACCGCGGCGACGAAGCGCCGGGTGGACCGGTTGCGCGAGACCGGGGTGATCACCGGCTTCACCGTGCAGGTCGACCACCGCAGGCTCGGCTGGCCGGTGGAGGCGTTCAGCGAGGTCCGCTACGCCGGTGCGACGAGCGTCGGCGACATCGTCGAGACGGCGTCCCGCCAGCCCGAGGTGCAGGCCGTCTACACCGTCGCCGGGGACCTCGACGCGCTCGTCCAGATGCGGGTCCGCGACCTCGACCACCTGCAGGAGGTCGTGGACCGGCTGCGGCGGACCGGGACCGTCACCGGTACCCGCACGCTGATGGTGC
Organism: Pseudonocardia sp. EC080619-01; assembly: GCF_001420995.1. Classification (NCBI taxonomy): domain Bacteria; kingdom Bacillati; phylum Actinomycetota; class Actinomycetes; order Pseudonocardiales; family Pseudonocardiaceae; genus Pseudonocardia; species Pseudonocardia sp. EC080619-01. The sequence continues at coordinate 892,270 of NZ_CP012184.1, forward strand.
TCGGCCGGTGGACCCGGAGCTGACCGTTTGCATCCCGCAACCACTCGGATGATCATCGAGGGGTGCGAGTCCTCTGCAGCGTGACCGGGTCCCCCTCCCACGGCCGGGCGGTGCTGCCGTTCGCGCGGGCACTGGGCGCGGCCGGGCACGACGTCGTCGTCGCCTGCGCGCCGGACGTCGCGGGCGTGTTCGCCGACGCCCCGGTGCGGGTCGAGGCGGTGTTCGCGCCGATGACCGAGGCCGCCGAGCACCTGGGGCCGGTCCTCGCCGCGCTCGGTGACCCGGCGTCGCTGAGCACGACCGAGCTGACCCGGGCCATGCTGCCGACGCTGTTCGCGGGCCCGCAGGTCACCGGCTCGGCGCGGGCGCTGCTGGAGGTGTGCGACCGCGACGGCAAGCCCGACCTGGTGCTGCGCGACGGCGGCGAGACCGCCGGCCTGCTGGTCGCGGAGCACCTGGGTGTCCCGTGCGTGGCGGCGCCGTCGGGTGCGGGCAACGTACTGACCCCGGAGATCGTCGCCGACGCCCTCGCCGAGCGCCGCCGCGACCTCGGGTTCGCGGCGCCCGCCGACCCGGCGGCCCTGCACCGCTGGGGCAGGCTGGACTGCATGCCGGCCGAGTTCTCGCTGGCCGCACCCGGGATCACGGCTCCGCTCGCGTTCCGGCAGGACGACCAGGTCGCCCGTGGCGAGACCCTGCCGGCCTGGATCGGCGAGCTCCCGGCCGGGCGCCCGCTGGTGCTGGCCGGCATCGGGACCGCGATGCCGATGATGGCCCGGCGCGGTGAGGACGCCGCCCGCGCCGGCGAGCCGCCGCCCCGCGGCCCGGTCGACCCGCACGTCGCGCTGCGCACGGTCGTCGACGCCGTGTCACGGCTCGACGCCGAGGTGGTGCTGTCCACGGGCGGGCTGCCGCTCGACGACGTCGACCTCCCGGACCACGTGCACCCGTCGCCCTGGGTGCCGCAGCCGTTGCTGCTCCAGTGCGCCGACCTGTTCCTCACCCACGGCGGCTACAACGGCGTCCGGGAGGCCGTCCGGCACGGGGTGCCCCTCGCGGTGCTGCCGCAGTTCGGCGACCAGGAGCACAACGCCGAGCGGGTCGCCGCGCTCGGGATCGGCGCGCACTGCCCACCCGACCCCGCGCAGGTCGCGGAGACCTGCGCCGAGCTGCTCGGCGACCGCGGTGCCCCGGTGCGCGCGCAGATGCGCCGCGCGCAGCGGGCGATGCTGGCGCTCCCCCAGGCCGACGCCGCGGTGTCCGACCTGGAGGACCTGGCCGAGGGCCGGCGCGCCACACTGGCCGGATGAGCGGGAGCGGACCCGGCCGGCCGGTGCCGGTCGTCGCGGTGCCGGGGACGCTGTGCTCCCCCGCCGTGTTCGACGCGCTGGCCGCGACCCTCGGCGACGGCTTCGACGTCGAGCCGGTCGACTGGCTGACCGGCTCCGGCCCGTGGACGGTGCCCGCCGTCGCGGACCGGATCGGGGACGCCGTCGCCGCGGCCGGGCGCGGCCCGGTCCTGCTGATCGGGCACTCGACCGGCGGAGCGGTCGCGCTGTGGCTGGCGACGGAGCGGCCGGAGCTGGTCGCCGGGCTCCTGGCCGTCGGGACCGGGGCGCACATGCGCGGACACGGCGACGTCGACGCGATCATCGAGCGGGTCCGCACCGCGTGGGGCCCGGAGCTGCGGCAGGCCGTCCTGGACCGTTCGTTCGCGACGCCTCCCACGGCGGAGTTCGCGGCCGTACTGCGCGACTACGCCGCGGGCGTGACACCGGAGGCCGTCGCCCAGGTGCTCGCGAGCCAGCGCGACCTCGATCTCGAACCGCGGCTCGCGGCGCTGACGATGCCGGTGACCGTCGTGCACGGACGGCACGACCCGACGCGGCCGGTGGAGCGCGCGGCCGAGCTGGCCGCGGCGGTCGGCGACGGCGAGCTCGTCGTGCTCGGCACGGGCCACACCCCGGTGCACGAGTCGCCGGACCAGGTCGCCGCCGCGGTGCGGGCCCTCGCCGTCCGTGCGGGGCTGCGGACGGCCGGCTGAGGTCAGGCCGGTGGGGCTCCCGGCACGTGCGTGCCGGCGGCGACGACGATCCGGGCCCAGGTCGCGAACAGCACGCAGACGCCGAGCACGGTCACCACCAGCCCCGGGCCGATGTCGGCCTCCGGGCTCCCGGTCTGCCGTGCCCACACCGCCCACAGGCCGGTCAGCGCACCGATCCCGGTGCAGGTCGCCGCCGTCCAGGCCAGTGGCCAGAACCGGGTCAGGAGCGCGAGGACGGAGACGACCAGCCCGACGGCCGCGACCACGGTGAACAGCCGCGGCAGCGGACCCATCACGACGTGTCCGGCCAGGATCTGCCAGCCGTCGGCATGGACGGACCAGGGCATCAGCAGCGACGCCGAGATCGCGGCGACGGACGCGCCCGCGACGACGGCGGCTGGCCCGGGGTCGATCCAGCGCTCCACGCGCCAGGCGATCCGGGTGAGCTCGTCCTCCAGTTCGGGGCTCGTCGAGGCGTGGGGGGCAGGCTGCTCGCTCATGCGGTCCCTCCTGCTCCTCGCCGTGGCCCGCGCGCCGGACGGTGCGGGTCGTGCGCGACGCCTGCCAGGATGGCAGGCCCCGGCCGGTGCCGTCACGGGGGTGGTCCCCGGTCCGCGCCGGTGCTCAGGCGGCCTTCGTGCCGCACCGGCACGGAGCGCCGTCCTGGCAGCCGCAGCCGCAGCTGGCCAGGCAGCCGCACGCCGACCGCTCGGCACCGGGGACGACATCGGCGACGACGTCGCCGCCGCAGCAGCCCCCGGCCAGGCAGGTCAGGTCCGGCCGGGCCGACGGGACGGCCACGGTGTCGGGGTCGTCGACGCCGAGCGCCGACAGCACCGCGGCCGCGATGTCCGGTACCTCCTCCGCCGGGCGTACCCGGGTGAGGCGGGTGACGCGCTCGGCGCCGGCGGCGTACGTGCGACAGGCGGGACACCCGTCGAGGTGCACGTCGGCCGCCGCGCGCTCCTCGGGGGCGGCCTCGCCGTCGAGGGCGGCGGACACCACCTCGCGGCACAGCTGACAGTCCATACCGTCACTGTCGTACACGGGGGCCGTCGGGTTCCCGCCGACCCCTGTTCGGTCTAGAACTCGTTGCGACTCCCGCGCGGACCCAGGTCGTGGATGTGCGACGACAGCGCCTCCCGCAGCGCACCCGGGTCGCGGTCTTTCAGCAGGTCGAGCAGGTGATCGTGCTCGTCGGCGAGACCGAGCATGTGCCCGGTGTCGGTCGGGACGCCCTGCCGGGCGAGCCGGACGAACGCACCGAGCTGCTCGAGGAGGAGCGACAGCGTGGGCATCCGGGCGAGCGCGGCGAGATCGCGGTGGAACTCCTCGTCGAGGGCGAGGAAGCCCTCGACGTCCCCGGTCGCGGCGACCCGCCGCTGGCGCAGGACGGCGACCCGCAGCGGATCGACCTCCCCCTCGGTGTGCACGGTGCACGCCTCGGCCGCCGCGGCCCCCTCCAGCGCGACGCGCACCGTGGCGATCTCCCGCCGGTGCGCGTCGCTGCGGTGGCCGGACAGGTCGACGACCCGCATCTGACGACGGCTGCCGGTGGTCAGCAACCCCTCGCTCTGCAGGCGGCGCAGCGCCTCCCGGACCGGTGTCCGGGAGGCGCCGAACGTCGCGGCGAGCTCGGCCTCGTCGAGAACGGAGCCCTGCGCGCGATGGCCGGCGACGATCTCGTCGCGCAGCGTCTCGTGGATCGCGCCGGCCTTGGTGCGGGACATCTACTTCGCGAAGATCTGGGACTCGTCGGCGAACGCCTTGAACTCCAGGTTGTTTCCGGCGGGGTCGGTCAGGAACATCGTCCACTGCTCCCCGGGCTCGCCCGCGAACCGCTGGTACGGCTCGATGACGAACGCGGTGCCCGCCGCGCGGAGCCGGTCCGCCAGCTCGTGGAACCCGGCCACCGGAAGCACCAGCCCGAAGTGCGGCACCGGGACGTCGTGCCCGTCGACCGGGTTGTGCGCGGGCGGGGTCGACCGCGGGGCGACGTGCGTGACGACCTGGTGGCCGTGGAAGTTCCAGTCGACCCACATGTCCGACGACCGGCCCTCGGGCAGGCCCAGCACGTCGCCGTAGAACCGGCGGGCGGCCGCCAGGTCGTCGACCGGGATCGCGAGATGGAAGCAGGGACGGGCGGGAGTTGCGGTGCTCATGCGGACCTTCCTCGACGACGACGGGCCTCCGGATCGACCCACGCTCAAGTATACAAATCTCCGTTCTGCATACATCGATCTGTGCACGGGAGCACAGGACGGGCTGCAGGACGAGCAGGCGCCCACATCGGTGGTCGGCGTGCGGCGCGTCCCGGAGCGCGGCCCCCGTCCCGCGACGCGGTGCCGTCCACGGTCCACACAGGCCGTGCCGCGACCGCGCGGAACGCCGCGCCGGTCACGTTCCGCGGAACGCACTCGGGCACACGGCGCGCCGGACGCCATCCCGTGCACGGGGCCGCAGATCGGCAGAGAGCGCGGGTCCCGACGCACACGGCAGCGTGGGCGTTCATCGGGCATACAGTGCGAACGAGCGACGGCGCTCGCAGACCCTGACGATGCGCGTTCCGCGGAACGCCGCTCGGTCCTCCCGCGCCTGCGAGGCGACGGGCCGAGCGTCGGGCCGTCACCTCGGAGCGCCGTGCACCGGCGCGTTCCGCGGAACGCACTCCGCACCATCAGTCCTGCGCCACGGACCACGGACCCAGCCGGACCCCGCGTTCCGCGGAACGCATCCCGTCGGGTCCGGCAGGCTGCCGGTTCGGGGGACCACCTCCGTCACCGCGGCTCCATTCCTGTGCAACGTCACCCACCCGGAACGTTCCGCGGAACGCGCACCGACACGTCGCAGCGACCCGGCGCGGCGGCCGAGGTGGTCCGCTCCGCTGCGCTCCGCGGAACGCACGCGGCTCCAGCGGCACGACGGGCGAGCCGGCACCGATGTCAGGTGTCCGGGCCACGCACGCCCTCCGCTCGGGTGCCGACGGCGGTCCGTCCTCCTCAGACCCGACCGGCCCCACCAGCGGGAACGGCGTACTGGGGACCCAGGGGTGCGCGTTCCGCGGAACGCGCACCACCGTCCGCGCGGGCCGACGGAGAGTCATGGGAGCCGCCCGCCACCGGGCCACCCCAGCCACGAGGGACATGTCCACCGGTGCCGGGTCCCCCGGGCGGGACCCGTCCTCCGTTCAGGTGCCGGCGACGGCGCACTCTCCTCACACCCTCCCGACCCCACCAGGCAGCCGCCGGCGCCGCCAGTGTGAACGACCTGGGGGACGCCGTGCGGGCGCGTTCCGCGGAACGCGCAGAACGGTCTGTGGGCCCCGGGAGTGCTGTGGGAGCCGCTCGCCAGCGGGTCGGCCCAAGGTCGGCGCCCGGTCGGCGCCGGGTCGGCGCACGCCGGTCGGGCAGGTCGCGCTCCGAGAATCCGTCCGCGTCCCGACCGCGTTCCGCGGAACGCGGTCCTGGCAACGTTGCGCGGTCCTGGCGGCGTTCCGCGGACCTGGCGGCGTTGCGCGGTCCTGGCAGCGTTGCGCGGTCCCGGCGGTGTTCCCCGTCCTGGCGGTGTCCCGCGGACCTGGCGGCGTCCCGCGGAACGCACGACGACCGCAGACGACACACCCATCCGGCGTCGACGACACCCCAGGACCCGCGCCCCGGACCCACCGGACCGCCGGCCCGCCGGACCGCCGTCAGAAACCGGGCCTAGAACGCAGAAAATCCCCCGGACCGAAACGGTCCGAGGGATCCCCTGAAATGTTGAATGTCGGCGGCGACCTACTCTCCCACACCCTGTCGAGTGCAGTACCATCGGCGCAGGAAGGCTTAGCTACCGGGTTCGGAATGGGACCGGGCGTTCCCCTACCGCCATAACCACCGACAACACTATCCAATTACATCCCCACACCCCCTCACACCCCACACCACGGTGGGACACAAGAAGACCCAGGAAACAGAGACCACACAACCAAGGGTTGTGGACTCAGGGTCACACAGTGGATGCGAACAACATGTTGTGGCAAGCCCTCGGCCTATTAGTACCGGTCAACTCCACCCCTCACAAGGCTTCCATCTCCGGCCTATCAACCCAGTCATCTACTGGGAGCCTTACCCACTCAAGGTGGTGGGAGACCTCATCTTGGAACAGGCTTCCCGCTTAGATGCCTTCAGCGGTTATCCCTCCCGAACATAGCCAACCAGCCGTGCCCCTGGCGGGACAACTGGCACACCAGAGGTTCGTCCGTCCCGGTCCTCTCGTACTAGGGACAGCCTTCCTCAAGTCTCCAACGCGCGCGGCGGATAGGGACCGAACTGTCTCACGACGTTCTAAACCCAGCTCGCGTACCGCTTTAATGGGCGAACAGCCCAACCCTTGGGACCTACTCCAGCCCCAGGATGCGACGAGCCGACATCGAGGTGCCAAACCATGCCGTCGATATGGACTCTTGGGCAAGATCAGCCTGTTATCCCCGGGGTACCTTTTATCCGTTGAGCGACACCCCTTCCACCAGGAGGTGCCGGATCACTAGTCCCGACTTTCGTCCCTGCTCGACCCGTCAGTCTCACAGTCAAGCTCCCTTGTGCACTTACACTCAACACCTGATTGCCAACCAGGCTGAGGGAACCTTTGGGCGCCTCCGTTACTCTTTAGGAGGCAACCGCCCCAGTTAAACTACCCACCAGGCACTGTCCCTGAACCAGATCATGGCCCGAGGTTCAGACACCCAATTCGACCAGAGTGGTATTTCAACAACGACTCCACCGCCACTAGCGTGACGACTTCACAGTCTCCCACCTATCCTACACAAGCCGAACCGAGCATCAATACCAAGCTATAGTAAAGATCCCGGGGTCTTTCCGTCCTGCCGCGCGTAACGAGCATCTTTACTCGTAATGCAATTTCGCCGAGTCTGTGGTCGAGACAGCGCCCAAGTCGTTACGCCATTCGTGCAGGTCGGAACTTACCCGACAAGGAATTTCGCTACCTTAGGATGGTTATAGTTACCACCGCCGTTTACTGGCGCTTAAATTCTCCGCTTCGCCCCCAAAGGAGCTAACAGGTCCTCTTAACGTTCCAGCACCGGGCAGGCGTCAGTCCGTATACATCGTCTTGCGACTTCGCACGGACCTGTGTTTTTAGTAAACAGTCGCTTGGGCCTGGTCTCTGCGACCACCCACCCCTAGCCCGCAAAGGGGCTTCAAGGCAGATGGCCCTCCTTCTCCCGAAGTTACGGAGGTATTTTGCCGAATTCCTTAACCACAGTTCGCTCGATCGCCTCGGTATTCTCTACCTGACCACCTGTGTCGGTTTGGGGTACGGGCCGCAACAGCACTCGCTAGAGGCTTTTCTCGACAGCATGGGATCACCCTCTTCGCCTCAATCGGCTACGCATCACCTCTCACCCTCAATGAGCCCCGGATTTACCTAGGACTCGGGCTACAGGCTTACACCACGACAACCACCGCGTGGCGGAGCTACCCTCCTGCGTCACCCCATCACTTGCCTACTACCGGATCGGATCCCACGCTCCCCCACAAACAACACTCCCGAAGGAGCGAAGGTGGGTTCGGATGGTTAGCATCACCGGCCCCGGCATGGACGCACTATCACGAGCACGGGAATATCAACCCGTTGTCCATCGACTACGCCTGACGGCCTCGCCTTAGGTCCCGGCTCACCCTGGGCGGAACAACCTGGCCCAGGAACCCTTGGTCATCCGGCGGCAGAGATTCTCACTCTGCATTCGCTACTCATGCCTGCATTCTCACTCCCACACCCTCCACCCGTAAATCACTCCCGGGCTTCACCAGATGCAGGACGCTCCCCTACCCAACAACACCACAAGATGTCATTGCCACGGCTTCGGCGGTGCGCTTGAGCCCCGCTACATTGTCGGCGCAGGACCACTTGACCAGTGAGCTATTACGCACTCTTTCAAGGGTGGCTGCTTCTAAGCCAACCTCCTGGTTGTCCGGGCGATCCCACATCCTTTCCCACTTAGCGCACGCTTAGGGGCCTTAGCCGGTGATCTGGGCTGTTTCCCTCTCGACCACGAAGCTTATCCCCCGCAGTCTCACTGCCGCGCTCTCACTCACCGGCATTCGGAGTTTGGCTGACTTCGGTAAGCTTGTCGGCCCCCTAGGCCATCCAGTGCTCTACCTCCGATGAGAAACACACGACGCTGCACCTAAATGCATTTCGGGGAGAACCAGCTATCACGAAGTTTGATTGGCCTTTCACCCCTACCCACAGCTCATCCCCCAGGTTTTCAACCCTGGTGGGTTCGGGCCTCCACGACGTCTTACCGACGCTTCACCCTGGCCATGGGTAGATCACTCCGCTTCGGGTCTACACCCCGCGACTCCACCGCCCTATTCGGACTCGCTTTCGCTACGGCTACCCCACAACGGGTTAACCTCGCCACGAAGCATAACTCGCAGGCTCATTCTTCAAAAGGCACGCCATCACCCTGCAGCACAAGACTGCTCCAGGCTCTGACGGCTTGTAAGCACACGGTTTCAGGTACTATTTCACTCCCCTCCCGGGGTACTTTTCACCTTTCCCTCACGGTACTAGTCCGCTATCGGTCACCAGGTAGTATTTAGGCTTGACGGGTGGTCCCGCCAGATTCACAGCAAATTCCACGAGCTCGCTGCTACTCGAGAACAATGCCCACGACCAGACTCATGCTTTCGCGTACGGGGCTCTCACCCACTACGGCCGACCATCCCAGAGTCGTTCCGCTAACACAAACACTGGACCGTCCCATCCTCGGCAGAAGATGAACAGCACGTCTCACAACCCCGCATCCGCAACACCTGCCAGCTTGACACGGACACGGTTTAGCCTCTTCCGCTTTCGCTCGCCACTACTCACGGAATCACTGTTGTTTTCTCTTCCTGTGGGTACTGAGATGTTTCACTTCCCCACGTTCCCTCCACGCACCCTATGAATTCAGGTACGGGTAACACCCCATGACGGGTGCTGGGTTTCCCCATTCGGACACCCTCGGATCACAGTTCGGTTGACAACTCCCCGAGGACTATCGCGGCCTCCCACGTCCTTCATCGGCTCCTGATGCCCAGGCATCCACCATGTGCTCTTAACAACTTGACCACAACAAGATGCTCGCATCCACTATGCAACACTCAACCCACAACCACAGAAGACCCCAGGCAACCACCACCCCCAACCAGAAGGCGTTAGGACAACCCAGAACCCACGCGGCCAAAGACAACACCCACCAAACCGGTGTCCCCTCAGGACCCAACAGTGTGCCGAACCACAGCCTGACGTTCGTTGCGTTCCACCCAGTCACACCCGACCCACACTCGGGGCCGACAGTGCGATCTCAGTTAAGGAACCAACACATTCCCACATTTCAGAAGAAACGAAAGAAACGAGCCGGTGCCCCACCACATGGTGAGACTCCTTAGAAAGGAGGTGATCCAGCCGCACCTTCCGGTACGGCTACCTTGTTACGACTTCGTCCCAATCGCCAGTCCCACCTTCGACGACTCCCTCCACAAGGGTTGGGCCGCCGGCTTCGGGTGTTACCAACTTTCGTGACGTGACGGGCGGTGTGTACAAGGCCCGGGAACGTATTCACCGCAGCGTTGCTGATCTGCGATTACTAGCGACTCCAACTTCACGGGGTCGAGTTGCAGACCCCGATCCGAACTGAGACTCACTTTAAGGGATTCGCTCCACCTCACGGTCTCGCAGCCCTCTGTATGAGCCATTGTAGCATGTGTGAAGCCCTGGACATAAGGGGCATGATGACTTGACGTCATCCCCACCTTCCTCCGAGTTGACCCCGGCAGTCTCCCATGAGTCCCCACCACTACGTGCTGGCAACATGGAATAAGGGTTGCGCTCGTTGCGGGACTTAACCCAACATCTCACGACACGAGCTGACGACAGCCATGCACCACCTGCACACAGGCCACAAGGGAAACGACATCTCTGCCGCGATCCTGTGCATGTCAAACCCAGGTAAGGTTCTTCGCGTTGCATCGAATTAATCCACATGCTCCGCCGCTTGTGCGGGCCCCCGTCAATTCCTTTGAGTTTTAGCCTTGCGGCCGTACTCCCCAGGCGGGGCGCTTAATGCGTTAGCTGCGGCGCAGAAACCGTGGAATGGTCCCCACACCTAGCGCCCAACGTTTACGGCGTGGACTACCAGGGTATCTAATCCTGTTCGCTCCCCACGCTTTCGCTCCTCAGCGTCAGTATCGGCCCAGAGACCCGCCTTCGCCACCGGTGTTCCTCCTGATATCTGCGCATTTCACCGCTACACCAGGAATTCCAGTCTCCCCTGCCGAACTCAAGTGATGCCCGTATCGACCGCACGCTCAGAGTTAAGCCCCAAGTTTTCACGGCCGACGCGACACACCGCCTACGAGCTCTTTACGCCCAATAATTCCGGACAACGCTCGCACCCTACGTGTTACCGCGGCTGCTGGCACGTAGTTGGCCGGTGCTTCTTCTCCAGGTACCGTCACAAAAGCTTCGTCCCTGGCGAAAGAGGTTTACAACCCGAAGGCCGTCATCCCCCACGCGGCGTCGCTGCGTCAGGCTTCCGCCCATTGCGCAATATTCCCCACTGCTGCCTCCCGTAGGAGTCTGGGCCGTGTCTCAGTCCCAGTGTGGCCGGTCGCCCTCTCAGGCCGGCTACCCGTCACCGCCTTGGTAGGCCATCACCCCACCAACAAGCTGATAGGCCGCGGGCCCATCCCCCACCGAAAAAACTTTCCACCACCCAACATGCGTTGAGAGGTCCTATCCGGTATTAGACCCAGTTTCCCGGGCTTATCCCAGAGTGGAGGGCAGGTCACCCACGTGTTACTCACCCGTTCGCCGCTCGTGTACCCCCGAAAGGGCCTTACCGCTCGACTTGCATGTGTTAAGCACGCCGCCAGCGTTCGTCCTGAGCCAGGATCAAACTCTCCAACAAAAACCCTGACTTACAAACAACTGGCCCACCAGCACGACGGGGTCGCACCGGCAGCCAAACAAACAATCTGGCACAAAAACGCCAAACCATATAATAGCTCGACACACTGTTGAGTTCTCAAAAGACACCCGCACCACCATCACCGATCTCCCGACCGGATCCAGAAGGCGGATCGCCTTGACCCCACCACCGTAAACCCACAACAAACTCGAAGGCCGACCGGGGGGTCGTAGTGGCCAGCGGGCCTGTTGACCGGGCCTCCAGGGCCCGTTCTGTCCGGCTCACTCGCTGACAGAGAGAAAGTTACAGGACCGTCCGAGGTGCCTGAACAGGGGGGGCGGTTACCGGCGTTCCCGCAGGTCGGGCCGCGATTTCCCGGGTACGGGCGGTGGTCAGGCCACCTCGGTGCGCGTGGGCCTGCGGCGCAGACCCCGTCGTTCCCGGCGGTGCTCCCGCTCCCGGATCCCCCGCGCCGGCAGGGAGAGCCGCCAGATCGACCGGGTCGCCTGCCAGAACTGCCGGGGGAACGGACCCGTCGTGTAGGGCAGGTCGTACTTGTCGCAGACCTCCCGCACCGTCACGGCGATCTCCGGGTACCGGTTCGACGGCAGGTTCGGGAAGAGGTGGTGCTCGATCTGGTAGCCGAGGCTGCCCGACATCACGTGCATCAGGCGGTTGCCGCCGAAGTTCGCCGACCCGAGCAGCTGGCGCAGGTACCACTCGCCACGCGTCTCGTCGTCGAGCTCCTCCTCGGTGAACACCTCGGCGCCGTCCGGGAAGTGCCCGCAGAAGATGATCGCGTAGGACCAGACGTTGCGGACCACGTTGGCCGTGGCGTTCGCGGCGAGTGTCGGGACGAACGCACGGCCCGTCAGCAGCGGGAACAGCACGTAGTCCTTGCGCATCTGCCGGGCGTGCTTGCGGCCCACGTCGCGCAGCTTGCGCCGGAACTCCGCGGGATCGTCCACGCTGAGCTTCAGCAGGCCCTCGACGTCGAGGTCGTGCAGCGAGACGCCGTGCTCGAAGAGCAGCATCAGCAGCACGTTCCACACGGGCTGGCCGAGGTAGACCGGGTGCCAGGGCTGGTCGGCGCGGACCCGGAGGATTTCGTACCCGACGTCCTTGTCCTTGCCGATCACGTTCGTATACGTGTGGTGCAGGTAGTTGTGGGAGTGCCGCCACTGCTCGGCCGGGCACACGTTGTCCCACTCCCACGTCGACGAGTGGATCTCCGGATCGTTCATCCAGTCCCACTGGCCGTGCATGACGTTGTGCCCGATCTCCATGTTCTCGAGGATCTTGGCGACCGAGAGCATGGCGGTGCCGGCGGCCCACAGGGCGGGGACCCGGCTGCCGAACAGGGTGGCCCGGGCGGCGACGGTGAGCCGGCGCTGCCAGGTGATCAGACTGCGGATGTAGTCCGCGTCGGACTGGCCGCGCCGTTCCTCGACGTCGGCGCGGATCGCGTCGAACTCGCGTCCGATCGCCTCGACGTCGGCGTCGGTGAGGTGGGCGAACTCCTGGACGTCCGAGATGGCCACGGTGGGCTCCCTCCGGTGTCGGGTCGGTCGTGCGGGTCTCAGATCTCGAGGACGCAGTCGCCGGCGGCGGCCGTGACGCAGGTCTGCACCTTCTCCGCGGGGGTGTCGGGGTCGGCGCGGTGCTCGCTGCCGTCGCGCAGGTCGCGGACGGTCCCCGACCGCAGGCCGACGACGCAGGTGTGGCAGATGCCCATCCGGCAGCCGTAGGGCAGGTCCAGGTCCGCGGACTCACCGGCCTCCAGCAGGGTCGTCGCGCCGTCGATCTCCACGGTGGCGGCGACGTCGCCGTCGTCCGGGGTGGAGGTCCCCGCGACGGCCGAGCCCCGGCGCGCGAACGTCACCGTGCCGCCCTCGGCCTCTCCCCCGCGCAGCGAGGCGGAGAAGCGCTCGACGTGCAGCCGGTCGTCGCACCCGGCCGACGACCAGAGCTCCTCCGCCTCGTCGAGCATCGCCGACGGTCCGCACGCCCAGGTGCTGCGCTCGGACCAGTCCGGGCAGTAGCGCGCGAGGTCGTCGGGCGTGAGCCTGCCGCGCTCGCCGGTGAGGTGCCGGTGCAGCCGCAGCGACGGGTGCCGCTGCGCCAGCCGCTCGAGCTCGGCGGCGAAGATGACGTCCCCGCTGCGGGGTGCCGAGTGAACGACGACGGTGTCGGGCACGGTGCCGCGCCGGTCCAGGGTGCGCAGCATCGCCATGATCGGCGTGATCCCGCTGCCCGCGGTCAGGAACAGCAGCCGCGACGGCGGCGGGTCGGGCAGGACGAACTCGCCCCGCGGCAGCGCGAGACGCACGATGGTGCCCGGCCCGACGCCGTCGACCAGGTGTTTCGACAGGAAGCCCTCGGGCATCGCCTTCACCGTGACCGAGATGTGCCTGCGGTCGCGCCGCGGCTCGGAGGTGAGCGAGTACGACCGCCAGTGGAACCGGCCCTCGACCTGGACGCCGATGCCGACGTACTGGCCCGCCCGGTGGCCGAACGACCAGCCGAGCCCCGGCCGGATCACCAGCGTGGCGGCGTCGGACGTCTCCCGGACGATCTTCACGACCCGGCCGCGCAGCTCCCGCGCCGACCAGAGCGGGTTGAGCAGGAGGAGGTAGTCGTCGGGCAGCAGGGGCGTGGTGAAGCGGGCCGCGGCCCGGCGTGCCCGCCGGAGTCCGCGGGGCAGCGCGGTACCGGTGTCGCTCATGGCCGACCTCCCCGTCGTGGCTGCCGACCATCGGACCGGATCGCGGGCGATCCGGCAACTTGGAACCGGCACGACCGTGTGAGCTGCACCGATACCGCCCTGACGTATCGACCGAGAACGTTACATAGGATCACCGGCAGGCGGTGTCACGATCGTCGTCACTAGCATCGCGGCGGTGGCGGACTATCCGATCGAGGAGCTGGCCCACCGGGCCGGGATGAGCGTGCGCAACGTCCGCACCTACGTCTCACGCGGGCTGCTCCCGCCCGCACGGATGGCCGGACGTGCCGCCCGCTACACCGACGAGCACCTCGACCGGCTCGATCTCGTCAACGGCCTGCGCCGTCGCGGGTTCACCCTGGGTGCCATCGAGGTGCTGGTGCGCCAGGACCCGGACCGCGCGGCCGAGGACGCGTTGCGGCTCTACCGCGGCATGCTCGCCCCGTGGCGTCCCGAGGAGCCCGTCGAGATCGACGAGGACGCCCTCGCCGGCTGGATGGGCCTGCCACCGGAGGCCCTGGACGCCCTCCGGGGCGACCCCGGGGACGCCGGGCCCGGGACGGCGGGGCCGGGGGTCACGACGGCACGGCTGCGCGAGGCCGGGCTGGTCGAGCCGGCCGGTCCCGGCCGGATCCGGATCCTGCGGCCGGACATGGTGCGGGCCGGCGGGGACGCGGTCCGGCTCGGTATCCCGCTCGAGGCCGTCCTGACCCTGCGCGAACACCTCGACGAGCACACCGGGCACATCGCGGAGCTGTTCGTCGAGCTGTTCGCCGAGCAGGTCTGGGCCGGTTACGTCCGCGACGGGCTGCCCGCGGAGGGCGTGCCACGGATCCAGACCGTGGTCGAGGGCCTGCAACCGGTCGCGACGACGGCGCTGCTCAGCTCGTTCCGGGCCCGGATGCAGTCCACGATGGACGCCTTCATCGAACGGATCTCCGGCGAGATCAGCGAGAGCGCCGCCGCCGACGCGGCCCGCCTGCTCGGGCCCCGCGGCACCGAGCGCCGCCTGGACGATCGTTGACCTCTCAACCATACTGACGGGCGCACGACCGGATCGCCGACGCCCCGGAGGTATCCCGCATGTCCCTCGTCCACGAACCGGCCCCCACCCGCGTGCTGTTCGGGACGGGCACCCTCGGGACCGTCCGCGACGAGGTGGAGCGGCTCGGCCGGTCCCGCGTGTTCCTCGTCGCCGGGCGCAGCCCGTCCGGTGCCGGTGAGCGGGTCGCCGACGTGCTCGGGCCGCTGCTGGCCGGCCGGTCGCCGCGGGCCGTCGTCCACACGCCGGTGGAGGTCACCGCGGAGGCGCTCGCCGCGTTCCGGGAGGCCGGGGCCGACTGCGTCGTGGCCGTCGGCGGCGGGTCGGCGATCGGGCTGTCCAAGGCGATCGCCGTGCGGACCGGGGCCGACCAGGTGGTGCTGCCGTCGACGTACTCGGGCTCGGAGTGCACCGCGGTGCTCGGTGAGACCGAGGGCGGCGTCAAGACCACCCGGACCGACGAGGCGATCCGTCCGGAGACCGTCGTCTACGACACCGACCTGGTCCGCGACCTGCCCGCCGCGGTCGCGGTGCCGAGCGCGGTGAACGCCCTCGCGCACGCCGTGGAGGCGCTCTACGGGGCGGGCGCGACCCCGCTCACCGACGCCGTCGCGGTCGAGGCGGTGCGCGTGCTCGTCGCCGGCCTGCGGTCCGGGGACCCCGAGCAGTTGCTGCGCGGTGCGTGGCTGGCCGGGACCTGCCTGGACCGGGTCGGGATGGGGGTGCAGCACAAGCTCGCGCACACCCTCGGCGGGACGCTGGACCTGCCGCACGCGCCCACCCACACCGTCCTGCTGCCGCACGTGATCGCCCTCAACGCGGCCGCGCTCCCCCGGCTCGGCGAGGTGCTCGGCACCGCGGCCCCGGCCGGTGCGGTGCACGACCTCGTGGTCTCCGCGGGCGGGCCGACAGCGCTGCGGGACCTCGGCGTCACCGAGGCCGGCCTGGACCGCGTCGCCGACCTCGCGGTGCAGCGGCCCTATCCGAACCCGGTGCCGCTCACCCGGGACGGGATCCGGGACCTGCTCGGACGGGCGTGGGCCGGTGCCCGGCCGGTCCCGCAGGAGCCCGCCGACCCGGTCGCCGGCCCGCTCGACCGGCTGACCGCCCAGGTCGTCGACTCGTTCCGGGCCGGCGACCCGCGGCTGCGCGAGCTCCTCACCGGACTCGTCCGCGCGCTGCACGGCTACGCCCGCACCCACGAGCTCACCCAGGCGGAGTGGCAGGCCGCGATCGACTTCCTCACCGCCACCGGGCACGCCACCGACGAGCGGCGGCAGGAGTTCGTGCTGCTCTCGGACACCCTCGGGCTGTCCAGCGTGGTCGACGTGCTGACCCACTCGCGGACGCCGGACACGACGTCGTCCGCGGTGCTCGGGCCGTTCTACACCGAGGGACCACCGGAGCTCGCCCAGGGCGCCGACGTCTCGGCGGGGAAGAAGGGCACCCCGCTGTGGGTCGACGTCGCCGTGACCGGGACCGACGACCGGCCGGTCCCGGGGGCGGTCGTCGACGTCTGGCAGTCCGACGAGGACGGCTTCTACGACCTGCAGCTGCCCGAGGAGGACGGACCGGTGCTGCGCGGCCGGTTCCGCACCGGCGACGACGGACGGCTGCGGTTCCGCTCGATCCTGCCCGCCGCGTACCCCATCCCGGCCGACGGGCCGGTCGGCTCGATGCTCGACGCGACCGGGCGGCACCCCTTCCGGGCGCCGCACCTGCACTTCCTCATCACGGCCGACGGGTACCGGGAGCTGATCACCCAGCTGTTCGTCGCCGGCGGGGCGCACCTGGACTCCGACGCCGTCTTCGGGGTGAAGGAGGACCTGATCGTCGACTTCGTACCGCGGACCGGTGCGATGCCCGACGGGACCGTCCCGGACGGCGGATGGCGGCAGCTCACCTTCACCTTCCGGATCTCCCGCGACGACTGATCGGCCCATTCCCTGCCCGATTCCGGGCAGGATCGTGGCACTCCGGGCCCGTGGCGGGGAGGATCACCGCCGTGGATCCGGATCTCGTGCGCCACGTGGCCGCCACCACCGGACTCGGGGAACCCGTCGCGGCCCGTGTGGTCGCCGACGTCGTCGCCCACTTCGGGGAGACGACCGAGGAGTTCGTCCGGCGGCGGCACCGCGAGCTGCAGTCCCGGGACCGGCGCAACGACGAGATCTGGCCGCACATCGCCGCCGAGCTCGCCGCCCGCGTCGTCGCGCCCGGCGAGATCTCGCAGCGCCGGCTGCGCCGGATCGTCTACGGCTGACCAGGGAGGGAGACCTGCATGTGCGGGATCGTGGGGTACGTCGGGCCGCGGGAGGCCGCGGCGGTGCTGCTGGACGGGCTGGCCCGGCTGGAGTACCGGGGGTACGACTCGGCGGGGCTCGCCGTGGTGCACCGCAGGCGCGTCACCGTGCGCCGCACCGCGGGGCGGGTCGACGACCTGCGGGACGTGCTGGGCGACGAACCGCCGCGCGGCCGGACCGGGATCGCGCACACGCGGTGGGCGACCCACGGAGAGCCGAGCGAGGGCAACGCGCACCCGCACACCGACGCGTCCGGGCGCATCGCCGTCGTCCACAACGGGATCATCGAGAACGCCGACGGGCTGCGTGCCGGGCTGGTCGCGCGCGGGGTCCGGCCGGTGTCCGACACCGACACCGAGGTGCTCCCGCACCTGATCGCCGAGGCGTTCGACGCCGGCGCCCCGACCCTCGCCGACGCCGTCCGGACCGCGCTCGCGCCGGTCGAGGGCACCTACGGGCTCGCCGTCGTCGACGCGCACCGCCCCGAGGAGATCGTCGTCGCCCGCAACGGCAGCCCGATCGTCCTGGGGATCGGCGACGGCGAGATGGTCGTCGCCTCCGACCTCGCCGCCGTCGTCCGGCACACCCGCCAGGTCGTCTTCCTCGACGACGGCGAGCTCGTCACCGTGCGGGCCGACGGGATCGAGGGCGCCACCCGGATCCCGCCGACCACGGTGGACACCGAGTCCGAGGACTACGCGCTCGGCGGGCACCCGGACTTCCTGGCCAAGGAGATCGCCGAGCAGCCGGACGCCGTGCGCCGTGCACTGGCCGGCCGTCTCGACACCCGGTTCTCCACGACCCGGCTCGGCGGGCTGGAGCTCGACCCGCGGGACCTGCGCGGGGTGCGCCGGGTCCTGTTCCTCGGCTGCGGCTCCGCCTACTACGCCGGGGAGATCGGCGCCGGGCTGGTCGAGGAGCTGGCGCGCATCCCGGCGTCGGCCGAGCCCGCCGGGGAGTTCCGGCACCGCAACCCGGTCGTCGACCCCGACTGTCTCTACGTCGCGGTCAGCCAGTCCGGCGAGACCGCCGACACGCTGGGCTGCGTGCAGGAGCTGCGCCGCAAGGGCGGACGCGTGATCGGCGCGGTGAACGTGATCGGCTCGGCGATCTCCCGCGAGTGCGGTGCCGGGGTGTTCCTGCACTCGGGGCCGGAGGTCTCCGTCGCCTCGACGAAGGCCGTCACGAACATGGCCGTGTCGTTCGCGATGCTGGCCGTGCTGCTGGGCCGGGTCCGGGACCTGTCGGTCGCCGACGGGAGGCGGGTCGTCGAGGCGCTGGCCGCGCTGCCCGGCCACATCGACACCGTCCTCGAACAGGACGGGGAGATCGCCGAGGTCGCGAAGCGGTACGCCGACGCGTCGTCGATGTTCTTCGTCGGCCGCACCCGCTGCAGCCCCGTCGCGCGGGAGGGCGCCCAGAAGCTCAAGGAGATCTCCTACGTCCACGCCGAGGCCTACCCCGCCTCCGAGCTCAAGCACGGCCCGCTGGCACTGATCACGCCGGAGATGCCCAGCGTGGTGCTGGTCCCCGGTGACGACCTGTTCGCGAAGAACATCGGGACGATCGAGCAGATCCGGGCCCGCGGCGGCCCGGTGATCGCGGTGACCGACACCGACCTGCCCGACGGGCTCGCCGACGCCGTGCTGCGGGTGCCGCGCACCGAGCCCGAGCTGGCCCCGCTGCTGCTGACCGTGCCGCTGCAGATGCTGGCCCGGCACGTCGCCGTCGCGCTCGGGCGGGACGTCGACAAGCCGCGCAACCTGGCGAAGTCGGTCACCGTGGAGTGACGGCGCGGGAGGACGCAGTGGAGTCACGGCGGGCCGGCCCCGCCGACCGCTCCCCCGCGACCACCCGATCGTGGCTCAACCCCGGGCGAGGTCGTGCGTCGACCGTCACGGAAGCCACCCGTCGGCGTTGTACCGGTCGGGGTACCGACCGAGTCACGAGGAGCCGTGCACGTGCCGAGCAGGACGATCCGCCGGAACCGGGCCGCGACCGCGGCGGTGGCGGCACTGGTCGTCGTCGCCGGGATCGCGACCGCCGGTGTCGCGACCGCCGACGCCGAGGCCGAGAACAGCGAGGCCGCCCGGCAGACGCACGCCGAGAAGCAGGTCCCGGGCACGCCGTGCTCGGTCTCGGCACGGGCCTGCGTCGATCTCGAGACGCAGCGGGCCTGGCTGATCGAGAACGGGGCGGTCACCCACGGGCCGGTGCCGGTCGCGTCCGGCGGGGCCGGTCAGGAGACGCCGATCGGGCACTCGTTCCGCGTGTACCGCAAGGAGGCGGACCACACGAGCGGCGAGTTCACGACGCCCGAGGGGCAGCCGTCGCCGATGCCGTGGTCGGTGTTCTTCGCCGACGGCGGGGTGGCGTTCCACGGCGGTGACCGGGACCGCGCGTCGGCCGGGTGCGTCAAGCTCGACGCCGTCGAGGCGCAGCGGTTCTTCACCGACCTCGAGAACGGCGACAAGGTCCAGGTCCTGAACGCGACCACCGAGCGGGACGAGCGGGCGAAGCTCGCCACCGCCTGAGCGCCGTGGCCCGGGAGCCCGTCGGGTTCCCGGGCCACGCCCTGCTCAGTGCGTCGTGACCTCGGGCCGGACGGCCCCGGTGCGGCCCCGCACCAGCAGCGACAGCAGCACCGCGACCACACCGACCCCACCGGCGACGGCGAACGCCGCGTGCAGGCCGGCCGCGTCCGGCGACGGTCCGCCGGGCGCCGAGCCGGTCGCGGCGACGGTCACGAACAGGGCGGTGCCCATCGCGCCCGCGACCTGCTGCAGCGTGGAGAGGATCGCGCTGCCGTGCGAGTACAGCGAGTCCGGCAGCGAGCCCAGCGCCTCCGTCATCAGCGGCGTCATCATCAGCGACAGCCCGCCCATCAGGACCAGGTGGTAGGCGATCACCACCCAGAGCGGGGTGGCCGGGCCCATGGTGGAGAACAGGCCCAGCCCGGCCGCCATCAGCACGGCACCGGGGATCACCAGCGGTCGCGCGCCGACCCGGTCGAACAGCGCACCCACCGGACGGCCGAGCAGGCCGAGCAGCAGCCCGCCCGGGAGCACGGCGAGGCCGGAGACCACCGTGCTCACCCCCATGACGGTCTGCAGGTACAGCGGGAGCAGCACCGCGGCGACACCGATCAGCGACAGCAGCACCAGCGCGGTCAGCACCAGCGCGACGACGAACGGCCGCTTCTGGAACGGGCGCAGGTCGAGCAGCGCGCGGCTCTCCCGCTGCAGCCGCAGCTGGCGGGCGACGAAGAGCGCGAGCGCGACGAGGCCGGCGACGACCGGCACCCACGGCGGGATGCCACCACCGCTGCCCTTGCCGATCGCGGACAGCCCGTAGACGAGGCCGCCGAACCCGACGGCGGACAGGATCACCGACAGCACGTCCAGCGGGACCGGGCGGCCGCCGCCGTCGAGCCGCAGGAAGCGGGCACCGACCGCCAGCGCGGCCACGGCCAGGGGCAGGACCAGCCAGAACATCCAGCGCCAGCCGAGGCCGGCGAGCACGGCGCCGCCGATCGTCGGGCCGATCGCCGGGGCGACCGCGATGACGATCGTGATGGTGCCCATCGTCGCGCCGCGGCGCTCCTGCGGGACCAGCCGCAGGATCGTCGTCATCAGCAGCGGGATCATCATCGCGGTGCCGACGGCCTGCACGATCCGGCCGGCGAGCAGCACCTCGAACCCGGGCGCGAACCCGGACACCGCGGTGCCGGCGGTGAAGGTGCCCAGCGACGCGAGGAACACCTGACGCGGGGTGAAGCGGTCCAGCAGGTAGCCGGTGGTGGGGATGACGACGGCCATCGTCAGCAGGAAGCCGCTGGTCAGCCACTGCACGGTCGTCGTCGGCACGGCGAGGTCGACGCTCAGGTCGCGGAGCGCGACGCTGAGGATCGTCTCGTTGAGGATCATCACGAACGCGGCGCCGACCAGGACACTGATCAGCAGGCCGGTCCGGTGCGCCGGTACCGGGTCGGTACGGGGCGGGGTGGTGGTCACTCGGGGTCTCCTGCCCGGTGGTGGGTGGACGAGGGTGGGGCGGGGTCCGCGTCGACCCCGTGGGCGGCGGCACGCAGCGCGGCGGCGAGCCGCTCGACCGGATCCGACGGCCGGGTGCCGCAGACGAGCTCGGCGGCGAGCTCCTCGCCGTTGATCCGGAGGGCGGCGGCCATCGCCGCGGCGTGCACCCGGACCGCGAGATCGTCGGCCGGGCGGCCCAGCCGTCCGGCGAGGACCTCGGCCAGCACCGGCTCGGACCGCTCGTGGACGGCCAGCCAGACGGCGCGCAGTCCCGGCTCGGTCGCCGACAGCGCGATCACCGTGAGCCCGGCCTCGGCGTCGGCGGCAGCCTCGGCGTCGGCCGGCGGGTGGTACTCGGCGATCAGGTGCTCGTCGAGCGTCCGGTCGGCGGGCCAGCTGCGCAGGGCCTCGACGATCGCGTCGATGCCCCGCGCCAGCACCGGCTCGACGCAGCTCTCCTTCGAGCGGAAGTAGCGCCACAGCGTGCGGGCGGAGAGACCGACCTCCTCGGCGATCCGCTCCCCGCTGGTCCCGGCGACGCCGTGCTCACGGAACAGCGCGACGGCGGCCCGCGAGATCTCCAGCCGCAGTCGCGCCCGGCGCCGGTCGGTCATCGGCGCACGACCGCGGACGGGTGCGGGAGCGGACAGCGTCACGACGCCCAACCCCCTGTCACGCAGTGCCTTGTTGTCACTGACTGACACTAACGACGACCCCACCGGGCGTCGACGAGACGCTCGTCTCAGCATGCTTTATTGGCAGTATCTGCCAGTATTGACGGGCATCCCGACCGCGATCCGTCCCGAGGAGCGCACCGTGACCACCACCGAGAACGGCTGTCCGTACGCCCGCAGCTACCCGCTGGGCGAGGCCCACGAGCTGGAGTTCGACCCCGGCTACGCCGAGCTGCGCCGCGAGGAGCCGCTGGCCAGGATCCGGATGCCGTACGGCGAGGAGGGCCGGCTCGCCACCCGCTACGACGACGTCCGCACCGTCATGTCCGACCCGCGCTTCAGCCGGGCCGCCGTCGTCGGCGCCGACGTGCCGCGGGCCCTCCCGGAGCGGCCCGGCCAGCCCGAGTCGATCATCAACATCGACCCGCCGGAGCACGGCAGGCTGCGGCGCCTGGTCGCGGCCGCCTTCACCGCCCGCCGCGTCGAGCGGATGCGACCGCACGTCGCCGGGATCGCCGACGACCTCGTCGACGGGCTCGTCGCGGGCGGCAGCCCCGCCGACCTGGTGTCGGCGGTGTCGATGCCGTTCCCGGTGATCGTGATCTGCGAGCTGCTCGGCGTGCCGCTCGACGGGCGCGACACCTTCCGGGCCGCCGCCGACGCGGCGCTGTCGACGTCGGCCGTACCGGTCGAGGAGCGGCGGCAGGCCATGACCGACCTGCACACCTACATCGCCTCGCTCGTCGCCGAGCGCCGGGACCGGCCGGACGGGCCCGGCGACGACGTGCTCGGCGGCCTGGTCTCGGCCCGCGACGACGACGGCGACCGGCTCTCGGAGGGCGAGATGGTCTCGCTCGGCTCGGCGATCCTGCTCGCCGGCCACGAGACCACGATGAACATGACCGGCAACATGGTCCGGACGCTCCTGCACGAGCGCTCCCGCTGGGACGCGCTGGTCGCCGAGCCCGACGGGATCCCGGCCGCGGTCGAGGAGATGCTGCGGTTCATCCCGCTCGGCAGGCAGGCCGGGCTGCCGCGGATCGCCACCGCCGACGTCGAGCTCACCGGCGGCACCGTCCGCGCCGGGGAGGCCGTGCTCGTCTCCACCAACGCGGCGAACCGCGATCCCGAGGTCTTCGACGACCCGGACGCACTGCACCTGGACCGCTCCCCCGGCGCCCACGTCGCGTTCGGCTACGGCCCGCACCACTGCCTCGGCGCGTCGCTGGCCCGCATGGAACTGCAGACGATCCTGCGCGCGCTCACCACCCGGCTGCCCGGGCTCGACCTGGCCGACGACGTCGAGTGGCGCGCCACCTCGGCCGTGCGCGGCCCGGCCCGGCTGCCGGTGACCTGGTGACCACACCCGACCCCCGACTCCCCGGAGGAACCCCGCGGTGACGACCGATGCCACCCCCCGCCCCGACGCGGGCGACCCGACCGCCGCCGACATGGACCGGCTACGCGAGCGCTACCGCACCGAACGCGACCGCCGGATCCGCACCGACGGCACCGCCCAGTACCGCACCGCCACCGGCGACTTCGGCTTCTACGCCGACGACCCGTGGTCCCCGCCCGGGGACCGGGACCCGGTGCACGACCACGTCGACGCGCTCGTCGTCGGTGGCGGGTTCGGCGGGCTGGTCGCCGCCGCCCGGCTGCGCGAGGCCGGTCTGGAGCGGATCCGGATCGTCGACGTCGCGGGCGACCTGGGCGGCACCTGGTACTGGAACCGCTATCCCGGCATCGCCTGCGACATCGAGTCGTCGATCTACCTGCCGCTGCTGGAGGAGATCGGCGGGATGCCCAGCCGGAAGTACCCGCCGGGCGAGGAGATCCGCGGCCACGCCCGGGCGATCGGCGAACGCTTCGACCTCTACACCGACGCCCTGTTCGGCACCGAGGTCACGTCGCTGACCTGGGACGACGCCGGACACTGGGACGTCGGGACGGACCGCGGAGACGCCGTCACCGCGCGCTTCGTGGTGATCTCGTCGGGGCCGTTCAACCGGCCGAAGCTGCCCGGGATCCCGGGCATCGAGGACTTCGCCGGGCACACGTTCCACACCAGCCGGTGGGACTTCGCCTACACCGGCGGCGACGCGACCGGCGGCCTGGACCGGATCGGCGGGAAGCGGATCGCCGTGATCGGCACCGGCGCCACCGCGATCCAGTGCGTGCCGCACCTCGCCGAGGGCGCCGCGCACCTCTACGTCGTGCAGCGGACGCCGTCCTGTGTGGACGTCCGAGACGACGCCCCCTACGACGCGCAGTGGTGGTCGTCGCTCGAACCCGGCTGGCAGCGGCGCC
Organism: Pseudonocardia sp. EC080619-01; assembly: GCF_001420995.1. Lineage (NCBI taxonomy): Bacteria > Bacillati > Actinomycetota > Actinomycetes > Pseudonocardiales > Pseudonocardiaceae > Pseudonocardia > Pseudonocardia sp. EC080619-01. The sequence continues at coordinate 916,358 of NZ_CP012184.1, forward strand.
GCCGCGAGGACTTCCTGCACCTGATGAACATGCTGCCGCCACGGCACGGCGGCGCCGGGGACGACGGCGTCGCCGACCGGTGGACCGACACCGCGCCGATCCGCGGCGTCGCCCGCTACGCCCGCACCCACGGCACCGAGTCCCTCGCCGACGCCCTCGAGATCGCCGACGCCGAGAAGATGGACGAGATCCGCGCCCGGGTCGACACGGTCGTCGACGACCCGGCCACCGCGGACGCGCTGAAGCCCTGGTACCGGCAGATGTGCAAGCGGCCCACGTTCAGCGACCGCTACCTGCAGGCGTTCAACCGCGACGACGTGACGCTGCTCGACACCGGCGGCCAGGGCGTCGAGAAGATCACCCCGGCCGGGCTCGTCGTCGACGGCACCGAGTACCCGGTGGACGCGATCGTGTTCGCCACCGGGTTCGAGCTGGGCGCCGACCCGGCCACCCGCGCCGGTGCGGACGTCCGCGGCCGGGACGGGCTCGCGCTGGGCGAGAAGTGGGCCGACGGCCTGTCCACCCTGCACGGCTGGGTCAGCCGCGGGTTCCCGAACCTGTTCCACGTCGGTGCCCTGCAGAACTCGGCGTCGGTCAACTTCACGCACGTGCTGGAGGAGCAGGCGACGCACATCGCGGCCGTCGTCGCCGAGGCGGGCAGGCGTGGCGCGACCGCCGTCGAGCCCACCGCCGGGGCCGAGGACGCCTGGGTGGCGACGATCCGCGACCGCGCGGTCGACCAGCAGGGCTTCCTCGCCGAGTGCACGCCCGGCTACTACAACTTCGAGGGGCGCCCGCGGAAGCGGAACGAGCAGTTCGGCGGTGGACCGGTGGAGTTCCACGAGATCCTGCACGCCTGGCGCGACAGCGGGATGGACGACGTGTTCGAGGGGCCGCGGTGAGCGCCCGCCCCGTCGCGGGGCCACTCTCCGGTCCGCTGTGGACGGCGCCCGGCCTGCGGGCCGAGCCGCTGTGCCCGCCGAACCCGCTCTGGGCCTCCAACGGGATCGCGTTCGGCCCGGACGGCCGGTTGTGGATCGCCCAGTTCCTCGGCGGCACGGTCGGTGCGCTCGATCTCGGCACCGGGGAGATCGAGACGGTGCTCGGGCCGGACGGCCCGCTGACCGCCCCGGACGACCTGGTGTTCGGCGACGGCGGCGAGCTGTTCGTCGTCGACCTCCCGGCCGGGCTGGTGTGGCGGCGCGACCCGGACGGTGCGACGACCGTGGTGGCCGACGGGATCGTCGCGCCGGACGGGATCGCCTGGCACCGCGGCCGGCTGTTCGTCAACGAGCTGGTGCCGGAGGGCAGGCTCCTGGAGATCGACCTCGCCGGCGGCCCGCCCCGGGTGCTGGCGGACGACCTCGCGCTGGGCAACGCGATGCAGGTGGGCCCGGACGGGCTCCTCTACTACCCGCACCTGCTCTCCGGCGAGGTGTGGCGGGTCGACCCGGACGGCGGCACCCCGGAACGGGTCCTCGCCGGGCTGGACCGCCCGGTCGCCGTCCGGTTCGACCCGGCCGGGCGGCTGCGGATCCTGTCCAACGGCGAGCGCGGGACGCTGTGGACCCACGACGGCGACGGGCCTCTCCGCGAGCTGCACACCGGGGTCGGCGGGGCCGACAACGTCGCGTTCGCCCCGGACGGCACGGCCTACGTGTCCGGGGCGTTCCACGGCGGCGTCCACGCCGTCGACCCCGCCGGGACGGTGCGCGTGATCGTGCCGGAGGGGCTGAACGGCCCGTTCGGGATCGCCGCCGCCCCGGACGGGATCCTGGCCGCGGACCACTTCGGACTCGCACTCGTCGCGGACGGCCGGGCCGGCGCGCTCGGCGACGTCGTGACCGAGGTCCGCGGCGGCGTCCGCGGGATCGCCCGGCGCGGCGGGGACACCGTGCTCACCACCGACGCCGGCGGCGTGTGGCGGGGCGCACCCGGCGCGTGGAAGCCCCTGGCCGACGGGCTCGGCTCCCCCACCGGCGTCGCCGAGGCCGGGGACGGGGTGCTCGTCGCCGAGACCGCCGCCGGGCGGGTGCTGCACGTCGCCGACGACGGCACCGTCACCGTCCGCGCCGACGGGCTCGACCGGCCGGTCGGCGTCGCCACCGGTGAGGACGGGTGCGGGTACGTGACCACGACCGGTGGCGGCCGGGTCCTCCGGCTCGACGACGACGGCGGGTCCACCGTGCTCGGCGCCGGCCTGCACCGTCCGGAGGGGCTCGCCGCGTCCGGCGGGGCGCTGTGGTGCGCCGAGGCCGGGACCGGGCGGCTGCTGCGGATCGACCCGGTCCGGCGGGCCACCGGCGTCGCGGCGTCGGGACTCGCGTTCGACGTCCGCCCGCCGCACGTGCCCGACGACTGCCGCAGCGGCGCCGCCCGCCGCCCGGCACCGTTCGCGGGGGTCACCGCCGACGGGGACGGGATCGTCGTGGCGTGCACCGGCGCGGGGAACCTGGTGCGGCTCGGGAGCTGACCCGATCCGCCGGCCGGTCAGGCCGGTGGGCTCGCCGCGACGCCGTGGGTGGCGGCCCGGACCGCCGTCGAGAGCCGGGCGGTCAGGTCGTCGACCGGGGGCTCGTGGCCGTCCGCCGTGACGGCCGCGATGTCCTCGGTCGCGATCCGCAGCGCCGCGTTCAGCGCGGCGGCCTGCACCCGGACCTCGATGTCACCGACGTCGCGGCCGAGCCGCTCGGCGAGGATCCCGGCCAGCACCGGCTCGGCCCGCTCCTGCACGACGAGCCAGATCGCGCGCAGCGCGAGCTCGTCGCGGGACATCCGGACGACGGCCAGCACGAGCTCACCGTCGTCCGGGCCGCCGTCGTCGTGCTCCGGGAAGTCGGTGAGGAGGTGCTCCTCCAGCGACCGGCCGGCGGGCCAGCGGGCCAGGCAGGCGGTGAAGGCGTCGGTCGAGAGGCTCAGCACCGGCTCGACGCAGCTCTCCTTGGTCCGGAACCAGCGCCAGAACGTGCGGGCCGACAGGCCGACGGCGTCGGCGATCTGCTCCCCGCTGGTCCCGGCGACGCCGTGCTCGCGGAACAGCCGGATCGCCGCCCGGGAGATCTCGAGCCGCTGCAGGGCACGACGGCGGTCGCTCATCGGCCGCCGGCCGCGCCGCGCCGCCGGTGCCGTCTCCGCCGCCACGTCCACGCCTCCCCCGGATCGTCGGGCGGTCAGCGTACTGGTCGGGATCCGGGGTCCCCCGCATCCCGTGCGCGCCGTTCACCGCCCCGACGGCCGGTCACCGCGGGGAATCCGGCGTTCGCCCGTCCGGGGCACCGCCGGTCACCGAGCGGCCGGAACCGGTCACCGCCGGTCGGCCCGTGACACCCCCTCGCGCGTTAACGATGGAGCGCGGGGCCCGACATGCAGACGGCCGCCGACCCCGGGGAGGAACCACCGCATGCCCGTCGAGATGTTCTGGGACGGACTGGAGCAGCGCGTCGCAGGCGGCGCCCTGCACGACGGGGCCGGTGACCTGACCCCGCCGGCCGGCGTCAGCGCGGCGGCGGTGCGCCGCGTGCTGGACCTGGAGGCGCACCACCTGCGCGACCCCGATCTCGCCGGGCAGGCCGCCGGGCTGCCCCAGCAGCTGCTGGCCCGGGCGGCCGTCACGGGCGAGGACGCGCTGGCCGGGGCCGCGCGGGCCCGGATCGAGTCCCGCGGGCTGTCCGCGCTCGCCACCCGCTGGCGGACGCGGCCGCCGTCCGCGGCGCTGCTGCGCATCCTCGACGGGCACGGCGACGCCCTCACCGGGCTGGCCGTCGACCCCGGCGGGGCGCTGCTCTCGGTCGACGCCTCCGGCGGCGCGGTGGCCTGGGACCCGGCGACCGGGACGCCCGTCGCCCACCCGGTGACGGGGCCGTGCGGGCCGGAGCGGGCCGCCGGTCCGGCGCCCGTGCTCGCCGTCGCGACCACCGCCGACGGCGGGCTGGTCGCGGTCGCGGGGTCCGACGACGTCGTCCGGGTGCGGGCCGCGGGCGGCGCCGAGGTGGCGGCCCTCACCGGGCACACCACCCCGGTCACCGTGCTCGCCTTCGCCGACGCCCCCTCCGGTGCGACCCGGCTGCTGGGCGCCGCGCTGGACGGCACCGTCCTCGTCTGGGACGTCGTCCGCGGCACCGCGGTGGTGCTGTCCGGGCACGACGGCCCGGTGCGGGCGCTCGTCGCGACGGCGTCCGGGCGCGCCGTGACCGGCGGCGACGACGGCACCCTCCGCGCCTGGGACACCACCACCGGTGCGCAGCTCGCGACGCTCCAGGCCGACGCGGGCGTCACCGGGGTGGCGGTGACCGGGCCGGAGGAGCTGCTCGCCGTCACCGCCGACGGTGCGGTGCACGGTTTCGTGATGACCGCCGGCGTACCGCACGACGCGGTGGTCCTCGACCGGTCCGGCGCCCCGGCCACCGCCGCCGGCCCCGCGGGTCCGGGACGGGCGCTGGCGACCCGGGCGGACGGCACCGTCGAGCTGTGGTGGACCGGCGACGAGCCGGGCCGGGTCACGCTGACGGGGCACGGCACCGCGGTGCGGGCCGCGGCCGCGAACGCCGACGGCACGCTCGTCGCGACCGGCGACGACCACGGCCGGATCCTGCTGTGGGACCCGGCCGCCGCGGCACCGGCCGGGGACCGCCCCGGCCTCCCGGAGGCCGTCGGCGCGATCGTCGTCGCGGGCGGGCTGATCGTCTCCGCGGCCCGCGGCACCGGTGAGCTGGTCGCCCTCGACCTGCGGACCGGCGACGAGTGCTGGCGCTGCGACGGCGGGCCCGGCCCGGTGTGGTCGGACACCGCCGGGATGCGGATCTTCACCGCGTCCGGGGGCACCGTCACCGAGCGGTACGCCGCCACCGGGCTCGCGGCCGGGTCGGTCGAGGTCCCGGGCCGGGTGCTGGCCGGGCGCGGGACGCTCGTGGTGGTCGGCGACGGCGACCGGGTCGCCGTCGCCGACGCGCGGACCGGCCGGATCTACCGCAGCGCGACGACCGGGGCGCCGGTCCGGCGGGCCGCGCTCACGCCCGGCGGGAGCACCGTGCTGCTCGGCGCGGACACCGCGCTCGCCGCGTGGCGGCCTGCCGCGGGTGATCCGGTCGTCGTGCCGCTGCCCGGCTCGATGCTCGCGGCGGTCGCGATCGACGACGAGGGCTGCCACGCCGTCGCCGCGGACGCCGACGGCCGGGCGCACGTCTGGACGGTCGGCACGGACCGGGTGACCACGGTGCGCGCCGACCCCGTCCAGCTCTGCGCCGCGACCGCCGCCGGCGGGCACCGTGCCGTCACCGCGGGCACCGGCGGGACCGCGCTGCTGTGGGACCTGACCCGGGCCGCCGTGCTCGTCCGCACCCCGCTCGACGCCCCGCTCACCGCGCTGGCCGCGGCGCACGGGAGCGTCGTCGCGGGCGACGCCTGCGGCGACACGCACTGCCTGGACCTCCTCGACGGGGTCTCCACCACGGGGCCGACCATCCCGGTCCCGCGGGACGGCGCCGCGGAGCCCGAGCCCGCGCCGCCGGTGGTCCCCGAGCAGGCGGGCGCGCCGGAGCAGGGCGCCCCGTCCGGGCAGCCCGCGCCGCGACTGCGGCGGCTCCTCGGACTGCGGTGAGCGGGGGGCCGGGCCGCTCAGGGGCGTGCGACCAGCACCGGGCAGTCCGCGTGCCGCAGGAGCGCCTGCCCGACCGACCCGAGCAGCAGGCCGGCGAGGCCACCGCGGCCCCGTGACCCGACCACGACCAGCCCGGCCCCGGCCGACTCCGCGATCAGCGCGTGTGCCGGGCGGTCGCGGACCACGATCCGCTGCACGTCGACGTCGGGATACTTCTCCGACCAGCCCGCGAGACGCTCGGCGAGGACCTCCCGCTCCTCGGCCTCCAGCGCGGCCGCGTCGATCAGCACCGCGACGGCCGGATCGAGGACGACGTCGGACCAGGCGTGCACAGCGCGCAGCGGCACCGACCGCCGGGACGCCTGCTCGAACGCGGGCCCGACCGCGGCCTCCCCCGCCGGGGAACCGTCGACGCCGAGCACCACCGGCAACCCGGCGTCCGGGGCCCGCTCGCCGCGCACCACCAGCACCGGGGAACCGCCGTGCGCGGCCACCGCCACCGCGACCGAGCCCACGAGCAGGCCGCTGAACCCGCCGAGGCCGCGGCTCCCGACGACGGTCAGGGACGCGCCGCGCGACTCCTCGGTGAGCACGTCCGCCGGGTACCCGGCGCGGATCTCGGACTCCAGGTCGACGTCGATCCCGGACACGAGCGCGGCCGCGCCGGTCAGCGCCTCCTGCAGCGTGCCGACGACCTGCGCGCGGTAGGCGGGTCCGAGCCCCATGTCGTGGCGGTGTCCCGGCGGCAACGGGGTGTACACGGCGACCAGCCGGAGCCGGACGCGCCGGGCCACCGCCTCCGCCGCCGCCCACCGGACCGCGGCCCGGGCGGACGCCGACCCGTCGATCCCGACGACCACCGGACGACCCTGCTGGTCGGACATCACCACACCCCCGTCCACCGGCGTCCCTCGCCGGCCACGGCTCCACACTGGTCCGCGGAGCCGGGCGGGCACCGGAGGCGTCCGTCCCCCGGGGCCCGGGGCGGAGGACCCGGGTGGGCCGGTCGCGCCGCGGTGCCGCACGGCCACGGGTGCGGCACGATGTGTGATCACCGGCGGCGATCATCGGAGGCGACATGGCGGACACGCACACGGGGCGGTACCTGATGGTGCTGAGCGACGACCTGCTGGACGACGACACCGCCGCCCGGGCCGCGGTGCAGGAGCTGACCGGCCTGGCCGACGTCACCAGCAGCCGCGACGCGCGGTCCGGCGTCCGCCCGACGCTGTTCTCCCGGCTGGGGGTCGCGGTCGCCGAGCTCGACCCGGACCGGCTCCGGTCGGCCCGTGCCGACCGGCGGGTCCTGGGCGTCGAGCCCGAGCGGGTGCAGCGGGCGCTGACCGGGCCGGGCCTGTCCGCGGACTACCTGCGGGGCTTCGCCGACGCGGCCGCCCACCTCGCCGACCGGGCCGCGGCCGCCGTCGCGGACGCGGCACCGGCACCCGCGCGGTTCGCCGACACCGACCGGCTGACCTGGGGGCTGCAGGCCACCGGGGTCGACGTGTCCCCCGAGACCGGCGCCGGGATCACCGTCGCCGTCCTCGACACCGGACTCGATCTCGGCCATCCCGACGTCGCCGGACGGCAGATCGAGTCCCGCTCGTTCGTCGACGGGCAGCAGGTGCAGGACGCCCAGGGCCACGGCACGCACTGCGTCGGCACCTCGTGCGGACCGGCGGGCCCCGCCGAGGGCCGGCGCTACGGCGTCGCCCACGAGGCCCGGATCCTGGTCGGCAAGGTGCTCGGCGACGACGGCTCGGGCACCGACGCCGGCATCCTCGAGGGCATCGAGTGGGCGATCACCTCCGGGGCGCACGTCGTGTCGATGTCGCTCGGCGCGGACCTCGACGAGGTCTCGGCCGCCTACGAGAACGCGGGCCGTCGCGCCCTCGACGCGGGCGTGCTGATCGTCGCCGCGGCCGGGAACAACGCCGAGCGCTCCGCCGGCAACGCCGGGTTCGTCGGCGTCCCGGCGAACAGCCCGTCGATCATGGCCGTCGGCGCGGTCGACGCCGCGCTGGCGATCGCGGACTTCTCCGCGGCGTCGTCGTCGGTGGAGGGCGGCCAGGTCGACATCGCGGGACCGGGCGTCGACGTCTACTCGGCGTGGCCGATGCCCCGGCGGACGAACACGATCTCCGGCACGTCGATGGCGACCCCGCACGTGTCCGGGATCGCCGCGCTCTGGTCGCAGCGCACCGGTGCCCGCGGCCGCGAGCTGTGGACGCAGCTGACCCAGGCCGCGCAGCGGCTGCCGCTGCCCTCCGGCGACGTCGGCGCCGGGCTCGTCCGGGCGCCGGGGGCCTGAGCCGTGGCCGGCCGGGTGCTGGTGTCGGTCGCCGACGGGCACGCGATCGACGACGTCGCCGCCGCCTGCTCGGCGGCCGGGCTGCAGGTGGAGAAGGTGCTGCGCGGGGTCGGCGTCGTCGTCGGGACCTGCGACGACGAGCACCGGGACGGCCTGTCCGCGGTCACCGGTGTCGGTGCGGTGGAGCCGGACCGGGAGGTCCGGCTCGACCCGCCGGACTCCGGGGTGCAGTGAGCCGGGGCCGGCTCAGGACCGCGCGGACAGGCCGCCGTCGACGGGCAGGCAGACCCCGTTGACGTAGGCGGCGGCGTCGGAGGCGAGGAAGAGCGCCGCGTTCGCGACGTCCCACGGCGACCCCATCCGGCCGGTCGGGCTGAGCGCGTCCCGCTCGGCGCGGGCGCGCTCCGGGTCGGTGGTGTGCAGCTGGCGCCCCACGAGCGGGGTGTCGATGTAGCCGGGCAGGACCGCGTTGGCCCGGATGCCGTCCCGGGCGTGGGTGAGCGCCAGCGCGACGGTCAGCTGGTTCAGCGCGGCCTTGCCCGCCATGTAGGCCGGGTAGTCGTAGCCGAGGTGGCGCACGGCGGCCAGCGACGACACGTTGACGATCGCGCCGCGCCCGGCGGCCAGCATCCCCGGCAGGGTGTGCTTGCAGGTCAGGAACGCGCCGGTGACGTTCAGCGCGAGCGCCCGGTCCCAGGTCTCCCGGCTCAGCGCGGTGACGCCGCCGGTGACCGCGACACCGACGTTGTTGTGCAGCACGTCCGGGGTGCCCAGCGCCGCGGCCGCCGCCGCGACGGCCCGCTCGACCGACGCCTCGTCGGTCACGTCCGCGGTGAGGGCGACCGCCCGGCCGCCCTCACCGGAGATCGCGCGGGCGGTGCGGGAGGCCGCGTCGCCGTCGAGGTCGACCGCGGCGACCGCGGCACCCGCCCGGGCGTAGGTGAGGGCGGCGGCGCCGCCGTTGTTCGTCCCGTCGCCGTCCGATCCGGCACCGAACACCAGCACCACCCGGCCGTCCACACCGATCACGTCCTCCGCCTCCCCGCGCCGTCCGCCGCCGATCCGGTGCCATGGTGCGTCCGGTGACCCGGTCGGCGGCACCGCGTGATGTCGTGTGTCCGGGCCGGGGATTCCACGCACTGTCGGACGGGCCCGGGAGGAGGCCGCGGTGACGCCCGGTGCGGACCTGCAGACGCTCGTCGACGACCTCGCCGACGAGCTCGGCCGGTCGGTCGTGGTGAACGACCCGATGGTGCGGATGCTGTGCACCAGCAGGCACTTCGGTGACGAGGACGCCGTCCGGGTGCGCGCCGTCCTGCAGCGCGACGCCGGTCCCGAGGTCGGCGCGCACGTGCTCGGGCAGGGCGTCGCGCGGTGGGGCGGGCCCGGGTTCGTGCGGGGCGGCGAGGAGCTCGGCATGCACGACCGCTGGTGCGTGCCGCTCCGCGAGGACGGCGTGCTGCTCGGCCTGCTCATGGTGATCGACGCCGGCCGCACCCTGGCCGCGGCGGAGCGGACCCGGATCGACGAGGTCGCGCGGACGGCCGCGGCGCTGCTGCACCGTGACCGCACCGGTGCCGGCGACCGCGAGCGCGAACGGCTGCTGCTCCGCCTGGTCGGCCCCGATCCGCTCGACCGGGCGGCCGCGGTGCGGGAGAGCGGGACGACCGGGCCGGGCGCGGCCGCCGTCGTCGAGGTCGGTGCCGCGCTCCCGGCGCCGGAGGTCGAGGTGGCGTTGCGCGCGACCGCCGGGTCGCCGGGCCGTCGTCCGGACCGGACCCTCGCCGCCGTGGACGACGGCCGCGCGGTCCTCGTCGCCTCCCGGCCCGACGTGGACGCCCTCGCCGCCGACGCCGGGCGGATCGTGCGGTCGGTCGAGCACCTGCTCGGCCGCACCGGCGTCGCGGTCGCGGGGATCGGGCCCGTCGTGCCCCGCCCGGAGCTGCTGTGGCGGTCGGCGGGCCGGGCCGCGGCCGCCGCCCGCGGTGCCCGGCTGGTGCCCGGGCTGGGCCCGGTCGCGCGGTGGGACGGTCTCGGGCCGTACGCGCCGCTGCTGCAGGTCCCGCCCGCCGAGCTGGACACGGACCTGGTGCCCGCGCCGCTGGCGGCACTGCGCGCCGACCCCGGTGCCGCACGGCTGGTCGAGACCCTGCGCGCCTACCTCGACCACGGCGGCTCGATCCCGCGCACCGCGCAGGCACTGCACCTGCACCGGACCTCGCTGTACTACCGGCTCGACCAGATCCGGGCCGTCACCGGGCTGGACCTCGACGACGGCCGGGACCGGCTGCTGCTGCACCTCGGGTTGCTCGTCACCGACCTCACGGGCTGAGCGGGCCGGGGCGTCCTACAGAGCGTGGAGAGCCGCCGACGACGTTCCACGTCCCGTTCCTGGTGGCGGGCCGTGGCCCGGAGCAGAGTGTCGGTCACCTGTCGACGACGCGGGAGCAGCCATGCCGACCTTCACCACCTCCGATGGTGTCGAGCTCACCTACCGCGACAGCGGTCCCGCGTCCGGTACGGCGGCACCGCCGCTGGTCATGCTGCACGGCTGGGGCCAGACCCAGGCGATGTTCCGCCACCAGCTGACCGGGCTGGCGGGCGGCCGCCGGGTGCTGACGCTGGACCAGCGCGGGCACGGCGTCTCCGAGAAGCCGCACCACGGCTACCGCATCGCCCGGCTGGCCCGCGACGCCCAGGAGTTCCTCGACCACCTCGGGATCGGGCAGGCGGACGTGCTCGGCTGGTCGATGGGCGCCTCGGTGTGGTGGAGCGTCGTCGACCAGTACGGGACGGCCCGGATCCGCAGGCTCGTCGTGGTCGACCAGCCGGCGGCCGTCGCGGCGGTGCCGTGGATGTCGGCAGGCGACCAGCGCGACAGCGGCGCGATCTTCGACGTCGCCGCGCTCGTCTCCCTCTGCGCGTCGCTGGACGGGCCGGAGGGCCGCAAGGCTGCGACCGACTTCGTGCGCGGCATGTTCAGCGGTGACACCGACCCGGAGGTCTGGGCGTTCGTCGAGCAGGAGATCGCGTCGACGCCGCCGCACGCCGGGGTGCCGCTGCTGTGGGACCACTGCGCGCAGGACTGGCGCGACGTGCTGCCCCGGATCGACGTGCCGACGCTGGTGATCGGTTGCGACGGCAGCCACGTCGACCCGGGTTCGCAGCGCTACATCGCCGACCGGGTCCCGGACGCGCGCCTGCACGTGTTCGGACGCGACGTCGCGAGCTCGCACTTCCCGTTCCTGGAGAACCCGCCGGCCTTCGACGCCGTCGTCGCGGAGTTCCTCGACGGGTCCTGACCCGCGGCACCGCACGGCCGGTCGTGGGCCCGGCCGGACCGCGGCCGTCGCGGGTGTAGAATATGCGTTCGACGCCACGCCCCGCCCCGTCCTACGGTGGCGACGGTCGCCGGCCGCGGCCCGGGAGATCCCGGGCACCGGCCCCGGTGATCGTGCGGGTGTCCACCGAGTGAAACACGCGGCGGTCCGCGACCGAGGACCCCGCGTCCGGGAACTTCCGACCGGGCACCCGTGCCCGGCACGGCCGACCCGGCCACCGGCACGTCCGGTGCCCGCGGGGCCTCCCGGCACCCACCGACCCACCGCCCGGAGCCGCGGACCACCGCGCCCGGGCCCGCCCACGACGAAACGACACCGACCGTGCACGTGACCCTGGACCCACCCCCCGACACCTCCGTCCCCGGCGCCGTCGCCCGGCTCTCCGCCGAGTTCGCCGGCCGCGTCCCCGAACGGCTCGTCGACGCCGTCGTCCGCGGCTCCCGGCGCGACCTCGACTCCGCCCCGCACGCCGCGCTGCCCGAGCTGGTCGAGCGGCTCGCCCGCCAGCGTCTCCTCGACGGCGCCGGCGAGGCCTGATCCCGCGACCGTGCATGCTGGGGGCCGTGTCCACGACCGGTCCCGCACCGCAGGAGGGGGAAGACGCGCGATGGGCGACGACGTCCCGCACGACCAGCAGCTGACCGAGGCCCGGTGGACGCACCTCGCGTTGCCGACCGGGGACCTCGACGCGGCGATCGACTTCTATACCACGATGACCCCGCTGACCGTCGTCGAGCGCTTCTCCGACGACGCCGGCGAGAGCGTCTGGCTGTCCAACGCGAAGCAGGTGGAGACGCCGATGGTGCTCGTCCTGGTCTCGTTCGACCAGGACCGCGGCGAGGAGCTGGGGCTGCTCCGCCCGTTCGCGCACATCGGCATCGAGGTGCCGCACCGGGCCGACGTCGACGCGGCCGCCGACCGCGCCCGGGACGCCGGCTGCCTGCACTGGGAGCCGCGCCAGATGCCCGGCCCGGTCGGCTACATCTGCGCCCTCACCGATCCCGACGGCAACGTCGTCGAGTTCTCCCACGACCAGAAGGTCTTCTCGTCGGTGCGGGAGCGCTGGGGCTCCGGCACCTGACGGGCCGCGCCGCGGCCACCGATGAGTACGGCGCGGCGAGGGAGTCACCACCTCCAGACAGGAACACGACCGTCCGGAGGCACCATGTCCACCACCGCCACCGCCCTCCCGCCCGTCGTCGACGCCGCGACCTGGCAGTCCGAGCTGGCCGCGCTGCGGGTCCGGGAGAAGGCCGCCACCCGCGAGCTCGACGCCGTCGCCGCGCAGCGGCGGCGGCTGCCCATGGTCGAGATGCCCGACTACGTGCTCGACGGCGAGGACGGGCCCGTCCACCTCGCCGACCTCTTCGGCGAGCACCCGCAGCTGATCGTCTACAGCCACATGTGGCACGCCGGTGCCGAATGGCAGTGCGGCGGCTGCACCGGGTTCACCTCGCAGTTCACCCGGCTCGCCGGGCTGGAGAAGTTCGACGCCCGGTTCGTGATCGTCACCCAGGGCCCGATCGACGAGGCACTGGCCTACAAGCACCGGGTCGGCAACACGATGACCTGGTACTCGACGGCGAACAGCACGTTCGGCAGTGACGTCGGTGCCCCGCCGGACGCCGGGTTCGCGGTCAACGTGTTCCTGCGTGACGGGGACACCGTGTACCGGACCTGGCACACCGACGGCCGCGGCACCGAGCAGCTGAGCTACCTGTTCGGGCTCGTCGACCTGCTGCCCTACGGCCGTCAGGAGGTGTGGCAGGACTCCCCGGAGGGCTGGCCGCAGGGTCCGACGTACAGCCGGTGGGCCGGCCCGGAGGAGATCGCCGCCGCCTACGGCGAGGGCCGCTGACCGGCACCGGACCGGCTCAGGGGAGCGCCGGCCGGATGCGGCCGGTGACCTCCCCGAAGCCGATCCGGGTGCCGTCCGGTCCGGGGGCGGTGGCGGTGATCGTGACCTCGTCGTCGTCGAGCAGGAAGGTCCGCTGCTCGCCGTTCACCGTGACCGGTTCGGCGCCGCCCCAGGTCAGCTCGATGAAGGCGCCCCGCTGGTCCTTCGCGGGCCCGGACACCGTGCCGGACGCCAGAAGGTCGCCGGTGCGGCTCGACGCGCCGTTCGTCGTCAGGTGCGCCAGCATCTGCGCCGGGGACCAGTACATCTCGCGGTAGGGCGGCCGGGTGACCTCGACGCCGTTCCAGGTGACGGCCATGTCGACGTCGAGTCCCCAGGTCTCCGTGCCGCGCAGGTACGGCAGCGGCTCCGGGTCCTGCCCGGGCAGCGGGATGCGGGCGTGCTCCAGCGCCGCGAGCGGCACCACCCAGGCCCCGACCGACGTCGCGAAGCTCTTGCCCAGGTGCGGGCCCAGCGGGACGTACTCCCAGGCCTGGATGTCGCGGGCCGACCAGTCGTTGACCAGGACGGCGCCGAACAGGTGGTCCGCGACGTCGTCGACGGCGATCCGGGAGCCCAGGCGGGACCCGGCACCGACGACGAAGCCGAGCTCGGCCTCGATGTCGAGCCGGCGGCTGGGCCCGTGGTCCGGGACGGTGTCGCCGGGCGCCTTCCGCTGCCCGCACGGCCGCACGATCTCGGTGCCGGAGGCGACGACCGTCCCGGCCCGGCCGTGGTAGCCGACCGGAAGGTGCTTCCAGTTCGGCAGGAGCGGCTCGGCGTCCGGCCGGAACAGCCGCCCGAGGTTCGACGCGTGGTGCTCGGAGGCGTAGAAGTCGACGTAGTCCGCGACCTCGAACGGCAGGTGCATCCGCACGGAGCCGACGGGGTGGCGGGCGGCGTCGGGCACGTCGCCCGCGACGAGCGCGGTGAGCCGTTCGCGGACCTGGGCCCAGCGCGCCGGGCCCTGCGCCATGAACGGGTTCAGGGCCGGTGCGGCGAACACCGCGTCGTCGCCCGCGGTGCCCAGCAGGACACCCAGGTCGAGGACGGTGTCGCCGAGCCGCACCCCGGGCCGGGGCCGGTCGTCGTCTCCGGTGGAGAAGACGCCGTAGGGCAGGTTCCCGGGCCCGAACGGCGAGCCGGCCGGGATGTCGACGGCGCTCACGGGAGCGCTCCTTCCGTCGGTGGGGCGGTGCAGACGCCCAGGTGGATCAGGTCGGTGAGCGGGTCGGTGATGCTGCAGGTGCCGAACGACCGGAACGCGGCGCGGGCGCGGTCCACCCGGTCGGCGTCGAGGTCGTTGACCCGGCCGGCGACGACGGCACCGTCCCGCTCGGCCAGCAGCGCGGCGGCGTCGACCTCGGTCCCTCCGCGGAGCAGCGCGTCGGTCGCCAGCAGCACGTTGAGGAACCCGTGCTGCTCGAAGCCGGTGGCCGGGTCGGTGTGCCGCACGGCGTGGTGCAGGCCGGCGGTGGCCTTGAACGGCCGTCCGGCGGCGACGGCGCCGGCGAGCCCCGCGGCGAGCTCGTCCTCGCCGGGGTGGAGGTCGGCGCGGACACCGCCGGTGCGGAACTTGGCGAGGACCCCGGCGGGGAGGCCGGTGAGGAACGCGTCGCGGCGGTCGTCGCGTGGGATCTCGACGTAGACGTCGGGGCCGCCGGTGGGCGGCGGCGCGACGGCGGCACCGTCCGGGGCCGTCCCGGCGGGCGCGGCGATCTCGACCGACACCAGCCGCACCGGCAGGGCGGCCGCCCGGTCGAGGACGCGTGGCAGTCCCTGCGGGCCGCCGGGGAGGGTCACCGACAGCGGCAGCGCGGCGCCGGCCGGCAGCAGTGCGGCGAGCGCGTCGAGCAGCCCGTCGTGGACGACCAGCGGCCCGGCGAGCGCGGCGTACCAGGTGCCGCGCCGGTCGAGGTACGCGGCGACGGCGCCGGGCAGCGTGGCGTTGCCGGGCGGGAACACCGCGGCGTCGTCGCAGAGCCCGGCGACCAGCGGCGGGACGGTGCCCGCCGCGGGGACGCTCATCGGGCGGGGCCGCGGCCGGCCCAGGTCCAGGCGTAACCCGGGTCCTCCGCCGCGATCCCACCCTCACCCAGCGCCAGCGGACGGAACGTGTCGACCATGACCGCCAACTCGTCGAAGAACTCCGCCCCCAACGCCCGCTCCACCGCACCCGGCTGCGGACCGTGGCTGTGCCCACCCGGATGCAACGAGATCGACCCCAGCCCGATGCCCGAACCCTTGCGGGCCTCGTAGTCCCCGCCGCAGTAGAACATCACCTCATCGGAATCCACATTGGAGTGGTAGTACGGCACCGGCACCGCCAACGGGTGATAGTCGACCTTGCGCGGCACGAAGTTGCACACCACGAAATTCCCGCCCTCGAACACCTGGTGCACCGGCGGCGGCTGGTGCACCCGCCCCGTCACCGGCTCGAAATCGGCGATGTTGAACGTGTACGGGTACAGACACCCGTCCCACCCGACCACGTCGAACGGGTGCTCGGGCACCACGTACCGGGTCCCGGTGATCCCGGACCCGCCCCCGCGGTGCTTGACCAGCACCTCCACATCGGTGCCCTCGACCAGCAACGGCTCCACCGGGCCGTGCAGGTCCCGCTCGCAGTACGGGGCGTGCTCGAGCAGCTGCCCGAACCGCGACAGGTACCGCTTCGGCGGCGCGATGTGCGACGACGCCTCGATCACGTACAACCGCACCGGCTCCGACCCCTCCGGCACCCACCGGTGCGTCGTCCCCCGCGGCAACACCACATAGTCCCCCGCCCGCGCCGCCAGCGCGCCGAACACCGTCTCCACCACCGCCGAGCCGGACTCGACGAAGACGCACTCGTCACCCACCGCATTGCGATACAGCGGGCTCGCCTCACCGGCGACGACATAGGAGAGCCGCACGTCGGCGTTGCCCAGCACCAGCCGCCGCCCCATCACCGCGTCCACCGCCTTCCAGTCGACCGCGCCCAGGGAGTGCAACCGCAGGTGCCGCGGGACCAGGGGCCGGTTCTCGCTCAACGACTGGTCGGGCAGCTCCCACGGCGACGCGTCCACGATCGCCGAGGGCACCCCGCGGTGATAGAGCAACGACGAGTCCGAGGAGAACCCCTCCTCCCCCATCAACTCCTCCGCATAGAGGCCCCCGTCGGGCCGCCGGTGCTGGGTGTGCCGCTTCGGCGGGACGTCACCGACGCTGCGGTAGTACGGCATGAGGGCTCCTCGGGTCCGGGGGCAGGGGTCAGGAACGGTGCGCGGCGTCGCCGCCGACGCCGGGCTCGACGCCGGGCCGGTCCTCGCGCGGGACCTTCAGGAAGGCGAGCATGATCGCGGCGAGGACCAGGCAGCCGATCGGGAAGTACAGGCCGACGGTGACGTCGGTGTCGGTCGCCGCCAGCCCGATCGCGTACGGGCCGAAGAAGCCGCCGAGCGCGGCGACCGAGTTGATCGCCGCCAGGCCGACGGCGGTCTGCTCCTTCGACAGCACGCGCGCCGCCATCGCCCAGTACGGCGCGAGGTAGCCGAGCACGCCGACCGCCGCCAGCGACAGGCTGACCAGCGACAGCGCGGGCACGTCCTTGAACTGGATCGCACCGAGGAAGCCGACCGCGGCCACCAGGACGAGGACGATCACGTGGTACTTCCGCTCCCCGGTGCGGTCGGAGCTGCGGGCCAGCAGCAGCATGCCGACCGCCCCGACGACGTACGGGATCGCGCCGAGCAGCCCGATGTTCGTCGACGAGTAGGCCGGGTCGAGCTGCTTGACGATCAGTGGCAGGAAGAACGTGAGCCCGTAGAGGCCGCAGGCGATGAACAGGTTCGCCACCGCCAGGTGCAGGACCTTCCGGTCCCGGACGACGGAGAGCTCCGCGCGCAGCCCGGTCCGGGTCTCCGGCACGTACTCGGCGTCGATCTCCGACTGCAGCCAGGTCTTCTCCTCGCCGGTGAGGAAGCGCGCGTCGGACGGCTTGTTCGGGAGCACGAACAGGGTCACGATCCCGAGGACGACGGCCGGTGCGCCCTGCAGGACGAACACCCACTGCCAGCTGCTCATCCCGAACCAGTGGACATGGTCGAGGATCAGGCCGCCGCTGAGGCTGCCGGCGACCAGCGCGATCGGCTGCGCCAGGGCCAGTGCCGCGATCGCCCGGCCGCGCTCGCGGCCGCGGAACCAGTACGTCATGTAGAGCAGCAGGCCCGGGAAGAGCCCCGCCTCGGCGACGCCGAGCAGGATCCGGGCGAGCAGCAGCTGACCGACGCTCGCCACGAACCCGGTCAGCACCGTCACGATGCCCCAGGTGACCGCGATCCGGGCCAGCCACAGCCGGGCCCCGACCCGCTTCATGATCATGTTGCTGGGGATCTCGAACACCACGTAGGCGAGGAAGAAGATCGCCGACGCGATGCCGAAGGTCGCCGCGGTGATGCCGAGCTCGGTCGCCATCCCGAGCTGGGCGTAGCCGATCGCGGCCCGGTCCATGTAGTTGAAGACGTACAGCAGACCGGCGATCGGCATGACCCGCAGCGCGACCTTGCGGATCGTGCGGCTGCCGACGTCGGACCGGCCCGTACCGGGCGGAGTGGTGGCGGACATGGTTCTCCTCGACGGTGAGTGAGCGACGCGCCGGTCAGGCGGCGGCGTGGCGGCCGGCGACCCGGCCCATGGTGAGTGCGTGGGCGACGGCGTTCCCGCCACCGACGTAGCGCGGGCCGAGCACCCCGGCACCGGCCTCGCCCGCGGCGAACAGCCCCGGCACCCGCTCACCGCGTGCGTCCAGCACGGCGGCGGTCGGGTCGATCTCCAGGCCGGTGTGGGTGCAGACCAGCTCCGCCGGCAGGAACCGGGCCGCGTGGAACGGCGGCTCCGCGACCGGCGCGGGCCGCCCGGTCCGGCCCTTGGCCTCGAGGCTGCGGTGGCGCAGGAAGTCCGGATCGGTGCCGGTCACGGGCAGGTGCGCGTTCCACCGCCCGACGGTGGACTCCAGGGTGTCCGCGGGGACGCCCATCTCCCGGGCGAGCTCGCCGAGCGTCCCGGCGCGCAGGGTCCGCCCGGCGTCGGCCTCGGCGGTGACGTGGCCCGCGGACCAGTGGGCGTAGCCGGGTGGGAGGTCGCGGCGGGCGGCCTCGTCGAACACCAGCCAGGCCGGTCCCGGCCGGGACTCGATCAGGCCCGGGGACACCGCGTAGGAGGCGTCCTCGTCCATGAAGCGGCGGCCGTGACCGTCGACGACGATCCGCGAGACCGGCGGGAACCCGGACTGCCAGTGGTGCAGGCGC
This sequence comes from Pseudonocardia sp. EC080619-01, assembly GCF_001420995.1. Lineage (NCBI taxonomy): Bacteria > Bacillati > Actinomycetota > Actinomycetes > Pseudonocardiales > Pseudonocardiaceae > Pseudonocardia > Pseudonocardia sp. EC080619-01. The sequence continues at coordinate 934,791 of NZ_CP012184.1, forward strand.
TGGAAGTAGACGGTCGGGAGCAGCAGCCCCCAGCCCTCGCCGGCGACGGCCGCGCCGACCTGCTCGCCGAAGCGGAGGTGGTCGCCGCGGCTGCCGTCGGCGGCGACGACGAACAGGTCGTCGCCCGCACGGGCGGCCGCCGGGAGGTGGCGTTCCCGCAGCTCCGGGTCGTGGGCCAGGCCGCCGGTCGTCACGACGACGGCGCCGGCACCGACCTCGATGCCGTCGGCGACCACACCGGTGACCCGACCCCCGGACACCAGCAGCCGTTCGACGCGGGTGTGCAGGACGACCTCGACGCCGAGCCGCTTCCGGGCCCGGTCCAGGACCTGGACGATCCCGTAGCCCTGGTCCTTCGGGACGTGGCCGCGCCAGACGTCCTCCACGCCGGCCCGGGTCAGACCGGGGGTGTGCGCGTCGTGCGACACCGCGGCCGGGATCTCGACCCCGAGCCCGATCAGCCACTCGACGGCCGGGCCGGCTTGCTCGCAGAACGTGCGGACCAGGCCCGGGTTGAGCAGCCACTGGTTGAGGTCCATGTAGTGCTGGAAGAAGCGCTCCGGCCCGTCGTCGATCCCGAGGCCGGCCTGCACCGTGGTCCCGGCCGCGGTCAGCATCCCCGCGGACAGCGCGGTGGACCCGCCGAGCTCGTGCTCGGACTCGAACAGCAGCACCGACGCGCCCTGCTCGGCCGCGGTGACGGCGGCGGCCAGCCCGGCCCCGCCCCCGCCGACCACGACGACGTCGACCCTCTCGTCGGTCATCCCAGGTCACCCCCGGCCCCGGCGACGATGCGGTGGTACAGCCCGTTGGAGACCAGCCCGCCGTCGACGGTCACCTCGCTTCCGGTCAGGTAGGTGGAGCGGTCCGACAGCAGGAACAGGACGGCGTCGGTGATCTCCTCGGGGCCGGCCAGCCGGCCGGCGGGGACGCTCTCCAGCGACGACCGCACGAACGCGTCCGCCCCGCCGAGCAGCCCGGTGTCGACGAGCCCGGGGTGCAGCGAGTTGACCCGGATGCCCCACTCGGCCAGCGCCCCGGCCGCGGACTTCGACAGCCCGGTCAGGCCCCACTTGCTCGACGAGTACGACGGCGAGAAGTACCCGACCTGCCCCGAGATCGACGCGATGTTGACGATCGACCCGCCGCCGGAGTCGCGGATCAGCGGGGCGAGCGCCTGCATGCCGTGGAACGCGCCGGACAGGTTGATCGACAGCACCCGGTCCCAGAGCTCCCGGTCGGTGTCCATGAACCCGCGGCGCCGGGAGATGCCGGCGTTGTTGACCAGGCCGCCGAGCTCTCCGCACCGCTCGCGGACCTCGCCGGCGACACGGGCCCAGGCGTCGGGATCGGCGACGTCGAGGGTGTGCCCGGAGGCCGAGCCGCCGTCGGCGGTGATCGAGTCGACCAGGTCCGTGGTGTCGGCGACGTCGGCCGCGCAGAGGTGCACCCCGCGGGCGGCGAGGGCACGCGCGTGCTGCGCGCCCATCCCGGCCGCGGCACCGGTGACGAGCACGACGCCGGGGTAGGTCACGGTCTCGGTGGCCTGGGTGTCAGACATGCCGGGAGCCGCCGTCGACCGCGATCGAGTGCCCGGTGACGTAGCGGGCGCCGTCCGAGAGCAGGAACATCAGGACGCCCGCGACCTCCTCGGGCGAGCCGATCCGGTGCAGCGGGACGGCGTCGAGCGCCTTCGCCAGCGCGGGCGGGTCGTCCTGGATCCAGCGGGTCATGTCGGTGTCGACGAAGCCGGGCGCGATCGCGTTGACCCGGATGCCCCGGTCCCCCAGCTCGACGGCGAGCGACTCGGTCAGGTGCGCGACCGCGGCCTTCGAGGTGCAGTAGGAGCCGCGCCCGCGCCGCACCCGCAGCGCCGAGACCGACGACATGTTCACGATCGCCCCGCCCGGGCCCATCCGCTCGGCGGCCGCCTGCGCTCCGAAGAGGACGCCCTCGACGTTGACCGACAGGGTGGAGCGCACCTGCTCGGGCGTGATGTCGGGGATCTCGGCGAACGGGAAGATCCCGGCGTTGTTGACCCAGAAGTCGAGACGGCCGAACTCGTCGACCGCCCGTCCGGCGAGTGCGCGCTGGTCGTCGGCGCTGGTGACGTCCACACCGGCCGCGACGATCCGGCCGGGGGTGACGCCGTCGGCGCGCCCGGCGGCCTCGGCCGCCAGCTCCTCCGCGGTCGCGGTCATCGCCTCCGCGGAGAGGTCGCCCGCGACGACGTGCACGCCGCGCGCGGCCAGTGCGGCGGTGAACCGGGCGCCCATCCCGCGGGCGGCACCGGTGATCACCGCGACCCTGCCGGGGAACTCGGGGTGGACGGTCGCGACCGGCCGGTGCAGGACGCGTCCGGGACCGGTCGGTTCGAGGTCGGTCACGTGTCTCTCCTTCGAGAAGTGTGGTGGTCGGGGGGGGCCGCAGTGGATCAGGGATCGCGGCGGACGGTGCGCCGGTGGACGCGCCAGCCGTCCGGGGTGCGGACCAGATCGTCGTCGAGGGTCGTGATCCGGTGCAGCCGGGACGGCTCGCCCTCCGGGGTGCCGACGATCTGCAGGTAGGCGCGGGTGCTCAGCGCGTCCGGCCCGGCGGCCAGCACCTCGACGGTGCTCACGACGTGCCGGAGCACCTCCCCGCTCGCCCGGCACCCGGAGTGGAAGCGCATCGCGAACGCGGTCAGCTCCGCGCTCCCCCGGGACGGCTCCGGGTAGCTGGGTGAGTGGAACTCGCCGTCCGCGGTGAAGGTCGCGGCCCAGTCGGCCGCCCGCCCGGAGTCGATCGCGTGGCTCTGCCGCCCGTAGAGCTGGTGGACGGCGAGCACGTCGGCCGGGTCGGGGATGTCGGCCACGTCGGTCTCCTTGCGTCTCACCGGTGAGTGTGCGATTATCGCACGCAGTGTGCGAACTGAGGAAAAGGTAGGTCGGGGATGGGTCCTCGTCAAGGGACCGGTGCGCCCGCCGAGCGGGCGACCGGCACGTCGAAGACGCTCCATCACGGCCTGGAGGTGCTGGAACTGCTGGTCGGCGCGCCGGACGGGCTGTCGATCACCGAGATCGCCGACGGGATCGGCGTGCACCGCACGGTCGCCCACCGGCTGGTACGGACCCTGGAGGAACACCACCTCTGCCGGCGCGACCGGTTCAAGCGCGTCACCCTCGGCGCGGGACTGGTCCGGCTCGCCGAACCGGTCGAGCAGGACCTGCGCACGCTCGCGCGCCCGGTGCTGGAGGAGCTGAGCGAGCAGACCGACGCGACCGCGCACCTCGTCGTGCGGGAGAGCGCCGACCAGGTCCGGATGCTGATGATCGTGGAGCCGCGCACGGCCCGGATCCACGTGGCGTTCCGGACCGGGCAGCTCGACCCGATCGGCCGCGGCTCGGCGGGACTCGCGATCCTCGCGGCCGAGCCACCGCAGGCCGGGGAGCGCGAGGCCGTCACCGTGGCCCGTCGGCGCGGGTTCGCGGTGTCGCACGGCGAGATCGCGCCGGGGATCACGGGGATCTCGGCGGTCGTCCCGGCCCGGCGGCCGAACGGCACGGTCAGCGTGGGCCTGTCGCTGTTCGAGGTGCAGGACGAGCAGGGCATGGGCGAGCGGGTCCTCACCGCCGCCCAGCGCCTGGCCCGCCACCTGGCCTGACCCGCACCGCCCCCACCGACGCCCACCGGCCCTGCCGACCCTCACCGAATCCGTCGTCCCACCGCCCTGCCGGCGCTCACCGGATCTGCCAGCGCTCACCGATTCGGTGGGTGCTCGCCCGATCGGGTGCGCGTCCACGGAGCCGGTGAGCGTTTCGCCCAGGCCGCGGGGTGGCAACACACAGGCGCTGCCGACGCTCGCCGAATCCGCCGACGCTCACCGGTGCCGTGGGCGCTCACCGATTCGGTGGGCGCTCGCCCGATCGGGTGCGCGTCCACGCATTCGGCGAGCGTTCGCCCATGCCGCCGGCGTGGCAGCTCACTGGCGCTGCCGACGCTCACCGAGCCTGTCGGCGCTCACCGGTTCGGTGAGCGCTCGCCCTATCGGGTGCGCGTTCACGGAACCGGTGAGCGTTCGCCGGGGTGGCGGGGTGGCGGGGTGGCGGGGTGGCGGGGTGAGTCGCGGGTGGCGGGTCAGGGCAGGGGGAAGCGTTTCCCCAACCATTCGGTGATCTCGGTGGCGGCCAGCTCGTTGCCGGTCGGCTCGCCGGGGGCGATCGCGGCCCCGAAGTGCAGGCCGCGGACCCGGGCCGTGGTGAGGTCCCCCGCGCCCAGCGCGGCGATCATGTCCGCCGAGTCCGCGGGGAACGCGGCCTGGTCGCCGGTGAGCTCGACGAACAGCGTCGGCACGGTCACGCCGGGGGCGCAGCGCACGAAGCCGGCGTTCGAGCTGAGCCCGGACCAGGTCGACAGCCACGCCTCGGGAGTGCTGATCCGGCCGAACCCGACCTGGCCGTAGTCGATGAGGTCGGGGCGCCTGCCGAACAGCGAGCCGTAGGGCCGGTCGCTCGGGTCCAGGGAGAGGTCGACGGTGCGGGGGTCGGCGTCGGTCCGGAAGATCGTCATGATCGTCGGCGCGAGGCTGCGCCTGCGATCGGCCGCCGACCCGGTCCGCCGGGACGTCGCGCGTGCCTCCGCGGTGCGGGCCAGCGCCTCGCGGGCGACGGCGTCGATCCGGGCGACCCGCTCGCGCTGGGCCGTGCGGTAGCGCTCCAGGAACTCCGCGGGGTACGACGAGCTCTCCGGCGGCTCCGCGAACCCGTTCGCCGGGTCCCACGGGTCCAGTTCCCCGACGACCGACAGCGGGTCGGACTCGTCGGCGACCGACGGGTCGATGCAGGCCAGCAGCAGCTTCCCCTGGCCGGGGTGCGGGGCGAGGAACACCGCGCCGTCGGCCACCGGCATGTCGGCCTCGGCGAGGGTCGTCGGGCGCCCGCCGGGCGTCGTCGCGATCCGGTCCGCCGGAGCCAGCGCGGCCTGCTCCAGGTAATAGGCGAACAGCGTCCCGCCACCGGAGTGCCCGAGCGTGACGACGGTGTCGAATCCGCTCTCCCGCAGGAAGACCTGCCCGGCGGCGACGTCGAGCAGCGCCTGCTCGTGCACCAGGTTCAGGTCGTTGTTGACCGAGCGCGGGTGCTGGGTCCAGACGGCCGCCCCGGCGCGGAGCAGGAGCGGGACCAGCGGGTGGTGCGTGACGTCCTGGCGCGGGTGCATCAGGCACACGACGGTGCGCGCGCCGGGCACGGTCGCCAGGACACCGCGGACGGTCGCGCCGTCGGCGGTGGTCAGCTCGTGCACGCTCGTGACCGTCGACGGCGGCCGGTCGCCCGACGCCAGGTACCGGCCCGCGCCGAGGCCGCCCGTCACACCGGCTCCACGCGCAGCGCGTCCTTGTCGTGCTGGACGATCCGGCCGTCCCGGGCGACGGCACCGACGCAGGAGTACCAGACCGCGTGCCGGCACCCGGTCGCGCGCCGGTCGATCACGATCGGCCCGTCGGCACGGATCTCGAAGTACGGGCCGATCTTGTCGACGACGACGTCCGGGGCCTCGGCGGCGACCTTCGCGACCGTGGTGTTCTCGGGGACGTCGAGCACGTAGAGCGTGGTCACCGGGTCACCGTCTCCCAGCCCGCGGCGCGCTCGACGATGAGCTCGGCCTTGCGCGCCAGCAGCTTGCCGAAGGTGGGCTCCGGCTCGCCGACGACGTCGAGCAGGGCGTCGATCGTCAGGTTCGCGTCGAGGTCCTCCTGCGGGGTCACCGGGCGCATGGCGCGGGTGATCTCGAACATGTAGCCGTTCGGGTCGTGCGTGTAGATCGACTCGATCGTCTCGTGCTGGATCTGCATCTCGACCGGCCAGGCGCTCTCGTCGAGCCGGCGCCGGTACTCCAGCAGGTCCTCCTCGGACTCGACGTGGATCGCCAGGTGCCGGGAGCGGACGAAGTACTCCGGCACCCCGGCGCCGAACCGGGCGTAGACGTCGCCCTTCTCCCCCGCGTCGCCGCCGACGGCGGGGTCGGTGCCGAAGTAGTAGAAGAACGCGATCCGGTCGTCGTTGCCGATGTCGAAGAAGAAGTGGATGAAGTCGGGGTGGTTCTCCGGACCCCAGCCGGCCGCGCAGATCGAGTGCACCACCGGGAATCCGAGGACGTCCCGGTAGAAGCGGACCGTGGCCGCCGGGTCGAAGGTCGGGAACGCGACGTGGTCCACGCCCTGGACCCGGTGCTCGAGCTCCGTCATGGGTGACTGCCTCCTCGCGTCGTGCGTCGACCCGACCGTAAGTCGGCTCGACACTTGAGTCAACAGTTCGACGCCAGCGACGAAGTCACAGGTCGAGGACGCGTTCCAGGTGGTCGAGGTTCTGCCGGAGCAGCTTGAACGCCGCGGCGGGGCCCTCGCCGTCGGGCATCTGGTCGTCCGGGCGCACGAGCGCCCCGACGGCCATGTCGGCGAGCTGGGCGGTGACGCCCTCGGTGGTGTCCCGGCCACCGGGGTGGAACCACCAGGCCACCCAGTTGCACATGCCGAGCACGCCCAGCGCCGCGACCCGGGCGTCGACGGGGCGGAACCGGCCGCCGCGGACGCCGTCGTCGATCACGCCGGCGATCACCTTCAGGATGGTGCGGCGGCTCTCGTCGTAGGCCGCCGTGAGCTCCTCGGGCAGCTCGGCCTCGGAGCGGATGAGCAGCCGGAACCGTTCGGGCTGGGTGGTCCGGCGGCCGACGATGATCCGCACGATCCCGCGGAGCTTGTCGACGGCGTCGAGCGCGTCGTCACCGGCGAGCGCCTCCAGCTCGTCGAGCGGGCCGTTGGTGACCTCGGTGACGAGCTTGGCGAGCAGCTCGTCCTTGCTCCTGACGTAGTAGTAGAGCGCGGGCCGGGTGATGCCGAGCGCGTCGGCGATGTCCTGCAGGCTCGTCCCGGCGAAGCCGCGCTCGGCGAAGAGCCGGGTGGCGTGCTCGTACAGCTCGTTCTCGACCAGCTCCCGGCGGGCGCTGGCCTTGCGTGCCGGCTCGGATCCGCTCATGGCCGCAGATCGTGTCACGACGGTGCCGCGAGCAGCCGTCCCGCGCCGGGCAGGACGGGCTCCAGCCCGAGGTGGGTGAGCAGCGTGTACGCCCCCGCGGTGGCGGCGGAGAGCACCGGCAGCCCGAACTCCTCCTCGGCCGGCGCGACCAGGTCGAGCGAAGGCATCTGCACGCAGGCCGAGATGACGAGCGCGTCGGCGCCGGTGAGGTCGAGCCCGCGGGCGGCGGTCAGCACCCGGTCGCCGGGGATGCAGCCGACCTCGGCGTTGTCGCCGACCTCGAGCGCGGCCCAGTCGACGACGGTGAACCCCTCGGCCTCCAGGTAGGCCACCACCTGCTCGGCCAGCGGCCGCAGGTACGGCGTGACCAGCGCGATCCGGCGCGCACCGAGCGCCCGCAGGCCCTCGACGAGCGCGCCGGCGCTGGACAGGACGACGGCGTCGATCTGCTCGCGGACGGCCTTCTCCACCCGCTGGTGCTCACCGGGCCCCTGCGCCATGAGAGCGACCAGGCAGGCGTAGAGCAGGGCGTCGACGCGGGCGTCGGCCAGCTCGTCGACGCAGCGCTCGCGCTGGGCGTTCATCGCGGCCAGCTCCTCCGGCGAGACGCGGTGCATCCGCATCCGGCTGGAGTGGAACGAGAAGCGCTCGGTGTGCCGGGCGAGCGGAGCGGGGACCTCGGTCTCGACGGTGACGTTGGAGCTGGGGACGACCAGCCCGATCCGGTGCGGCGGGCGGCGCGGGTGGGTCATCGGAGGCTCACTTCCTCGGAGGCGATGGTGCGGGCGATGTCGGTGGCCAGCCGCTTCTTGTCCGTCTTCCCGACGAGCGTGCGCGGGATCTCGTCGAGGTGCTCGATCCGTTCCGGCCACTTGAAGGTGGCGACGCCGTGCGCCGCGAAGTGCTCCTGCACCTCGGGCAGCGTCAGCGGTGCGCCGTCGACGACGATGTAGGCGCAGGTCCGCTCGCCGAGCCGCGGGTCGGGCATGGCGACGGCGGCGGCGCCGACGACCCGGGGATGGCGGAGCAGCAGCAGCTCCACCTCCTCGGCGTTGATCTTCTCGCCGCCGCGGTTGATCAGGTCCTTGATCCGGCCCTCGATCGAGACGTGGCGCTCGCCGCCGATCGTCCGGAGCGAAGCGAGGTCGCCGGTCCGGTAGAAGCCGTCGGCGGTGAAGGCGCGGGCGTTGTGCTCGGCGGCGTCGTAGTAGCCGCGCAGCGTGTAGGGCCCGCGGGCGCAGAGCTCGCCCACCTCGCCGTCGGGAACCTCGTTCTCGGTGCCGGGGTCGAGGACCCGGATCTCGTCGTGCGGCGACAGCGGGGTGCCGACGGTCGTCAGGCGGGCCTCGCGCGGCGCCCCGGGACGGGTGGTGAGGAACAGCCCCTCCCCCATCCCGAAGAGCTGGCCGGACCAGATCCCGCGGGCCTCCAGGCGCTCGAACAGGGCCGGCGGGACCTTCGCCCCGGACAGCACGACCCGGGTGACCGCCGCGGTGGCCGCGGCGAACCCGGGGTGGTCGGCGGCCCTGTAGTGCCCGTGCCCGAGCAGCACGTGGGTGGCGCGCTCGCGGGCCATCAGGGGCAGCGACTCGTCGAGGTCGGGGGTGCCGAGCACCAGGCAGGCGCCGGTGCTGTGCGCGGCGTGCACGGCGCACACGATCCCGGCGTTGTGGATCACCGGGATGAGGTGCGCGACGCGGGTGTCCGGGGTCCAGCTCCAGGACCGGGCGTACTCGGCGGCGTTGTACCAGTACTCGGCGTGCAGCCGCGGTATCACCTTGGGCACGCCCGTCGTGCCGCCGGAGAGCTGGTGGACGGCGACGTCGTCGGGGTCGATCCGCGCCTGGATCCGCTCGACGAGAGCGCGGGCCCGCTCCGGGTCGTCGTCGGACGGCAGCTCGCCCAGCACGAGCGTGCGCCCGATCCCCTGCTCGCGGGCGAACGCGACGAGATCGAACCTCCCGCCCCGCTCGACCAGGTGCCCCCGCGCCCCGACCCGGCGGCCGATCTCGGAGATCTCGTGCGCGCGGTGCGCCGCGAGGGTCGCGACCGGGACCAGCCCGGCCTTGAGCACGCCGTACCAGGCGAGGACGGTGTCGAGCCGGTTCGTGACCTGGAACAGCACCGGGTCCCCCGGCTCCAGGCCGAGCCCGGCGAGCCCGGCGGCGAGCCGGTCGCTGCGCTCGTCGAGCTCACGGTAGGTGACCCGCCCGTCGAGGGCGACGACGGCGTCGCGGCCGGGGTGCGCGGCCGCCACCGCGTGCAGCTCGTCGGCGAGGGTGCGGGTGCCCCAGAGTCCGGCGGACCGGTACCGGCGGGCGGCCTCCGGCGGGTACGGGACGAGTCTCATGCGGTCTCCCCGGTGAGTGACACGAGATCGGTGCGGCCGCTCACGAGCCCGGCGGCCAGGTCGTCGCGGAACGCCGCCGGCCCCTCGACGGCGACGAGCGCGCCGGTCTCCCGCCGCACCCGCTCGGCGAGGTCGAGCCGGGTCAGGAGTGCGGCGCGGTCGGCGGGCCCGGTGATCCGGTAGCCCCCCGCCCCGTCGCGGCGGACCCGCTCGACGAGCGCGTCACCGGCGGTGGACCACGGGTCGTCGAGCCGGACGTCCAGCGCGGCGAGCCCGGCAGCGCCGCTCGTGCGGTCGGCGAACCGCAGGTCACCGCGCTCCAGGGGCCGGCCGATCACCCAGTCCGTGAGCCCCTCGTGCGGTCCGGGCACGCCCGCGTACTGCTCCAGCGCCGCGGCGACGACGTCCGGCGCGGTCCCGGCGAACCGGTCCAGCGGCACGTTCCCGGCCCGGGACATGTAGGCGACCATCAGCCGGGCGGCCGGGAGGTCCAGGCGCGACGGGAACGACTCCCACCACAGCCTGCTGCGGCGGGCCAGCTCCTGCAGCCGTTCGACGGCGGGCCGCCGGACCTCCTCGTAGCGGGCGAACGCGGCACCGGGGCCCGGCTCGCCGGCCAGTGCCTCGACCAGGGCGATCGCGTCCTCCATCGCCAGCTTGGTGCCGGAGCCGATGGAGAAGTGCGCGGTGTGCGCGGCGTCGCCGAGGAGCACCGTGCCGCCGTCGGACCAGCGGTCGCAGCGGACCGTGCGGAAGCGCAGCCACCGGGTGCGATTGCCGATCAGCGGGTGTCCGTGCAGCTGCTCGGCGAACGCCCGCTCCAGGAAGCGCAGCGACGTCGTGTCGGACGCGTCCGGCGGGGTCGCGTCGGTGGTGGCGTCGAACCCCGCCCTCCGCCAGGTGGCCTCGTCGGTCTCGATCAGGAACGTGGACCGGCCGCCGGAGTACGGGTAGGCGTGGGTCACGAAGACCCCGTGCTCGGTCTCCACCGGGGCGAACACGGCGTCCGGCAGGGTGAGGTCGGCGGCGCACCACAGGTAGAGCCCGCGGCCGAGCCCGGCCCGGCCGCCGTAGGGACCGGCCTCGCGGGTGGCGCTGCTGACGCCGTCCGCGGCGACGACGAGATCGGCGTCCAGCTCGTGCGCCGCACGCCGCGCGCCGAACTCCAGCACGACCCCGGCCTTCTCCGCGTGCCGCTGCAGGATCGCCAGCAGCTCGGTCCGGGCGACCCCGATCAGCCGGTCGTTGCTCACGCGCACCCGGTCGTCGCCGTTCTGCAGCGTCATGTCGTGCCGCACCCCGGCGGCGACGAGATCGCGCAACGTGTCCGGATCGGCGGCGGCCAGGTTGCGCTGGGTGCCGGCGGCGAGACCGACACCGAACCCGAAGGTGGTGTCCGGGTCGCCCTGCTCGTGCACGGTGACCTCGCAGGTGGGGAAGGCGAGCTTCAGCAGGCGGGCCGCGTAGAGCCCACCCGACCCCCCGCCCAGCACCGCGACGCGACGTGGCTGCATCTCCTACCCTTCCGCACCAGCTTGTTCGACGACAGCGTCGACTATTCGACGACAGCGAGGGCCCACGAGTCAACGTTGACTACCGTCACATGTGTTGAATAGTCTACGCACTCGTCAGCCACTCACCGCGCGAAGGAGCGCCAGCCATGGCCTATGTCATCGGCGTGGACGTGGGCGGCACGTTCACCGACGCCGTGCTCGACGACGACGCCGGGACCGTGCTCGCCGCGAAGTCCCCGTCCACCCCGCCGGACTACTCCCAGGGCGTGCTCGACGTCCTCGCGCTGCTGGCCGAGCAGCTCGGGACGAGCCTGCCGCAGATGCTGGCGGAGACCCACCACATCGCCCACGGCACGACGTCGTCGCTGAACGCGCTGGTCATGGGCAACGTGCCGCCGGTCGGCTTCCTCACGACCCGCGGTCACCGGGACTCGATCTTCATCATGAACGTCGAGGGCCGGTACCTCGGACGGTCGCCGCACGAGCTGCAGCACGTCCTCGGCCAGGACAAGGACCACGCGCTGCTGCCCAAGCGGCACGCGCTGGAGGTCACCGAGCGGATCGACCGGGACGGCACCGTCGTCGTCACGCTCGACGAGCAGGAGGCCCGCGCCGCGATCCGCTCCCTGGTCGCGGACGGGGTCGAGGCCATCGCGGTCTCGCTGCTCTGGTCGTTCCGCAACCCGGTGCACGAGCGGCGGCTGCGCGAGCTGATCGCCGAGGAGGCGCCCGGCCTGTTCGTGGCGCTGTCGTCGGAGGTCAGCCCGCGGATCCGGGAGTTCGCCCGGAACGCCACGACGATCATGAGCACCCAGATCGGGCCGGGTCTGCGGGACTACCTGGGCGCGCTGGAGTCGTCGCTGCGGGACAACGGCCTCACCGGCCCGCTGCTCGTCATGCAGAGCAACGGCGGCGCGGTCGCCGCGGCGGAGGCCCCGGCCGCCGCGATCAGCACCGTCGGGTCGGTGCTCACCGGCGGGGTGATCGGGTCGGTCGCGCTGGGCCGCCAGCTCGGCCACCGCAACATCATCTCGACCGACGTCGGCGGGACCACGTTCCTCGCCGGGCTGGTCGTCGACGGCGAGCCGGTCCGCGACACCACCACGGTGATCAACCACCACCCGATCAACGTGCCGACGCTGCGGGTCGACGCGATCGGGTCCGGCGGTGGCGCGATCGCCTGGCTCGACGCGGGCGGCAACCTGCGGATCGGCCCGCGCAGCGCGCAGGCCGTCCCCGGCCCCGCCTGCTACGGCAACGGCGGCACCGAGCCCACCAACACCGACGCCAACCTCGTCCTCGGGATCCTCCCCGAGCGCGGTCTGCTCGGCGGACGCAAGCCGCTCTCGCTGGAGCTCGCCCGCGCCGCGATCGAGACCCGGATCGCGAAACCCCTCGGGCTGACGGTCGAGGAGGCCGCCGCCGCGATCCACACCGTGCAGAACGCACAGACCGGTGACCTGCTGCGCAAGACGGTCGTCGAGTCCGGGCACGACCCGCGCGACTTCGTGCTCTACGCGTTCGGCGGCGCCGGTCCCGCGCACTGCGCCGGCTACGCGGCCGAGGTCGGCTGCGACGAGGTCGTCGTCCCGCTCGGCCCGGTGGCGAGCGCGTTCTCCGCGTTCGGGCTCGCGTCGTCGGACATCGTGCTCGCCGCGGAGCTCTCCGACCCGAGCGTCGTCCCGTTCGACCCGGCCCGGGCCGAGCGCAACTTCGCCGAGCTGGAGCGGCAGGTCCGGGACGGCCTGGAACGCCAGGGGGTGCGGTTCGAGAAGGTCGAGCTGGCCCGCGAGATCGACATGCGGTACACGATGCAGCTCGCCGAGGTCACCGCCCCGGTCGCCGGCGGCCCGCTGGACACGGCCGCGATCGAGGACGCGGCGGCCGCGTTCGAGAAGCGCTACGCCGAACTGTTCGGCGCCGACGCCGGGTTCCGCGAGGCCGGCATCCAGGCGATCACCTTCCGGGTGCGCGCCACCGGCGTGCTGCCGTTCAGCCCGGAGCTGCCCGGCGTCCCCGCGGCCGACGGCGATCCCGTCCCGGCCACCACCCGTCCGGTGTGCCTGGACGCCACCACCGGCTACGTCGACACGGCGGTCTTCGACTACCGCGAGCTGCGGGCGGGGCACGTCCTGACCGGCCCGGCGATCGTCGAGGTGCCGACCACCACCGTCGTCGTCCCGGGCTGGACGACCGGCACCGTCGACCACCTCGGCAACCTCACGATCCGTGCCGACTCTGCGAGGAGCTCCCGATGACCATGCCGATCCCCGGCTCGGAGGCCTTCTCCAGCCGCCCCGTCGACCCGGACGAGCTGGCGCGGTCGCTGCCGTCGTCGCTCGCGGTCCACACCGTCACCCAGGACCAGATCGACGCCCTCGATCCGCTCACCTACGAGGTGATCCGGCACCGGCTCTGGTCGGTCACCGACGAGATGGGCGAGGCGCTCAAGCGCATGTCCGGCTCGCCGATCGTCACCGACGCCAACGACTTCGACTTCGCCATCTCCGACGAGCTGGGCCAGGAGGTGCAGGTCGGGCTCTACAACACGATGCTCGTCGGCGCCGTGGACCTGGCGATCTACTGGACGCTGCGGCACCGGGCGTCGAACCCCGGCATCGAGGCCGGGGACATGTTCCTCACGAACGACCCGTGGGTCGGCGGCGGGCTGCACCAGAACGACGTCATGGTCTACCAGCCCGTCTTCCACGACGGGAAGCTCTTCGCCTGGACCAGCGCGATCGCCCACCAGCCCGACCTCGGCGGGGTCGGCCTCGGGTCGTTCTCCCCCGCCGCGCAGGACGTGTTCTCCGAGTCGCTGCCCACGCCGCCGGTCAAGGTCGTGCGGGACGGGCGGCTGCAGGCCGACGTCGCCGACGTCTGGGTGCGCCGCTCCCGCGTGCCGATGCTGGTCGGGCTGGACCTGCGCGCCAAGATCGGCGCGAACAACGTCGGCGGCGAGCGGCTGCACGCGCTGATCGACCAGTACGGCGCGGACACGGTGAAGGCCGTGATGAAGCGGATGATGTCCGACGCCGAGTCGCGGCTGCGCGGCAAGCTGACCGCGCTGCCGGACGGCAGCTGGTCCGCCACCGGCTACCAGGACCAGTCGCACGAGGGTGACCGGAACCTGCACACGATCACCGTGACGACGACGAAGTCCGGCGATCACCTGACCTTCGACTTCACCGGCACCGACCCGCAGGCGGGCGTCGTCAACTGCACCTACGCCGGGATGCGCGGCGGGGTCATGCTGGCGCTGCTGCCGATCCTGGCCGGGGACATCCCGTGGTCGGCGGGCGGGCTCATGCGCTGCTTCGACCTCGTCACCGAGGAGGGGACGCTGAACAACGCGACGTTCCCCGCGGCCGTCGGGCGGGGGCCGATCGGACCGGCCTGGCTGACCGGCAGCCTCGTCGCCGAGTGCCTGTCCCAGATGCTCGACCGGGACCTGGAGCTCGGCAAGAACGTGCAGGCGACCTGCTGCGGCACCTGGGACACCGCCGTGATCGCCGGCCTGGACGAGCGCGGCGAGCAGCCCGCACCGTTCCTGTCGATCATGATGGAGCCGATGGCGGGCGGCTACGGCGCACGCCCGCACGCCGACGGCGTCGACACGGGCGGGCTGTTCTGCATCCCGATGGGCCGGGTCCCCGACGTCGAGATGACCGAGTTCCTCTACCCGCTGCTGACCCTGTGGCGGCGCGAGGTCCCCGACTCCGGCGGGCCAGGGCGGCAACGTGGCGGGCTGGGTGCGTCGATGGCCTTCACCCCGCACGGCACCAGCCTGCCGATGGGCCTGGTGCTGGCATCGGCGGGCAAGGCGGTCGCGCAGAACACCGGCCTCTCCGGCGGGCTGCCGGGCAACTCCGGGCTCGACGTCGTCGCCCGGGACAGCCGGGTGGCCGAGCTCCTCGCCGGCGGGACGATGCCGACCGAGCTGGCGCAGGTGTCGGACACCCTGGAACCGGGGCAGAACTACGCCTCCAGCCACCTGGCGCCGGGCGAGGTGTTCGCGATGACCTGGCAGGGCGGCGGGGGCTACGGCGACCCGCTCCGGCGCGACCCCGCCGCCGTCGCCCGCGACCTGCGCGAGGAGAAGATCACCGAAGGTGCGGCGCGGTCCGTCTACGGGGTCGTGCTGCACGGCGGCGCCGTCGACGCGGCCGCCACCGACGCCGAGCGTTCCCGGCAGCGCGACGCCCGCCGCGACCGGTCCAGCGTGACCGGGACGACCCGCGGCCGGGCGGACCTGTCGTCGGGCCGGCGGATCGACGACAACCTCGTCGAGGTGGGCGACGACGTCGCCTGCGGGCACTGCGGCGAGATCCTCGGCGACACCGGGGACGCACCACTGGTCCTGGCGGTCCACGACGGGCCGCCGGCCACGGCCGGGCCGCAGATCATCGCGACCGCGTCCGACTACGTCGACGCCCCCGTGGTGTTCCGGCAGTACAGCTGCCCGTCGTGCTGGACGGCGCTGTCGTCGTCGGTGGTGCCCGCCGACCACCCGGACGCGGCGAGGAGCCTCGGCCGGTCGACGGTCCGCACGGGGTGAGGATCCGGGGCGGGCGGGCGACGGCCGTGCCAGACCCCGTTCGCCTCGTGCACCCCGCGCAGCGCCCCGGCGACCAGGGAGACGAGGTCGCCCCACGGGTCGCCGTCGGGGTCGGCCGGAACCGTGCCGCGCGGCGCGGTCCCGGTCGCGACGGCGGCACCGGCCGCGACGACGAGCAGCCCGCCCGCGAGCAGGCTCGTCGCCTCCCCCAGCGGCAGCACCGACGCGAGCATCCCGACCGCGAGGGTCGGCAGGCCGGCGCCCAGGTAGTAGACGACGTAGGCGGTGGCGGTCGTCCCGGCCGCCCGGGGCCCGCTCGCCCCGGCCTCCACCGTGGCGTGTGCGCCGCCGTAGGCGAGGCCGTGACCGAACCCCGCGACCACCGCGGTCACGAGGACCACCGGCACCGACGGGGCGGCCCCGGTCGTCGCGAGCACCAGCAGGCCGGCGGCGAGCAGGACGAGCCCGCGCACCTGCGCTCGCCGGGCTCCGAGCCGGGTCAGCAGGAACTGGGCAGGCACCGCGGCGAGCACGACGAGCGAGGCCACCACGCCGAGCGTCGCCGGACCGACGTCGCCGGCGGCCCGGGCCAGCACGTTCGGGACGAGCCCGAGGAACAGCCCGACGACCGCCCACGACACGAACCCGGTCACGAGTGCCTCGGCGTGGGCACGGCTCCGGCGCGGCTCCGCCCCGGTCCTCGTGCCCCTCTCCGTCCGGACCGGCGCCGGGCGTCGGGCCCGGGACGGTCGCAGCCACCACAGCACCCCGAGCAGCGCGACCGCGTGCAGCACGTGGGCGACCACGTGCGGGGCCGGGACGAGCTCGGCCAGCAGCCCGGTCAGACCGGGGCCCGCCGCGGTGCCGGCGAGGAACGCGAGCGCGCCCGCGGCCGCGATCCGGCGCCGCGCACCCGTCGTCGACGCCCCGGCCAGCACCACCATCCCCACACCGGTCGCCGCCCCGAGCGCGACGCCCTGCAGCACCCGCCCGGCGAGCAGCCACGCCACGTGGTCGCCCACCGCGAAACAGACCGAGCCCAGCACCCCGGCGACGAGCCCCGCCCGGACCAGGCGCATCCGGCCCAGCCGGTCCCCCAGCGGCCCGAGCAGGAGCAGCGCGGGCACGCTCGCCACCGAGTAGGTGGCGTAGACCAGGGTCAGGGTCAGATCGTCGAACCCCAGCCGGGACTGGTAGCCGGGGTAGAGCGGGCCCGCCATGTTCGCGCCGAACGCGAGGAGCGCGAGGGCCGCGGCGACGGCGAGCGTGCGGGCAGCGGGGCCGGTGGGCCCAGCGGGCGCGGCGGGGCCGGGTGGTGGGCAGGGCTCGGGGCGGGGCTCGGGGCGGAGCCGGAGGTCGGACACGCGCCCAGCGTGCGGACAAGGATCGTCACCGAACAACGAAGAGTCGTACAGGAAACCATGTACGGATCTCGGACGGTCGGGCCGCGGGGGTGTACTCGCTGGCCGTGCGGTCGCAGCCGGTGATCGGCGGGCCGGTCCCGCCCCCCGGCCGTGACCGGCCCCACCGTCGCTCCCGTGTGTCGCGCGTGGGCGCGCCGACCCCCGCGCCCCGGCGGCACAGCGGCGGTGCGTCCGACGCCCGGACCTGTCCACGACGGTCCGCGCCTCGGGAGGGGTTCCGGAGAATCGCTTCCTGAGGAAGCGATTCCACGCAAGGGAATCCCCCGCGGGCGCCGGGCCCGTCCGAGGGAGCGGCGTCAGCCCTCCGCCTCCTGCGCGCGGGCGACGAGCTGCTCGGCCAGCTCGCGCAGCGCGGCCGCCCGGATCTTCGAGCCGTTCGTGCCGACGGTCGTCGGCATCTCCTCGATCACGTGCACCGCCTCGGGCACCTTGAACCGCGCCAGCGTCGTCGCACACCAGTCCCGCAGCTCGGCGGGATCCGGATCGGTGCCGGGCACCGCCTCGACGAAGGCGTGGGCCCGCGTCTCCCCCTGCGTCGTGACGCCGACGACCTTGGTCCGGGCGACCGCGGGATGGTCCGCCAGCCGCGTCTCGATCTCCGCGGGCTCGACGAGGAACCCGCGCAGCCGGAGCGAGTCGCCCATCCGGCACAGGTAGTCGACACCGCCGTCCGGGCGGACGGTGCCGAGGTCGCCGGAGCGGAACCACCCGTCGTCGGTGAAGGAACGCGCCCGGATCGCCCCGTCGTCGTCGCCCAGGTAGGCGTCGACGACGTTGTAGCCGCGGAACTGCAGCTCACCGGCCTCGCCGTCGGCGGGCGTGCCGCCGGTGACGGGATCGACCGACCGGACCTCGATGCCCTCCACCGGGCGCCCGCCGCCGCGGCGGCGCTCCGGGGCCGGGTCGTCCTCGCGCCAGAACGTGGCCAGCGCGAACAGCTCGCTGGATCCGTACACGCCCAGCGCCGGGGTACCGGTCTCGTCCTCGGCCCAGGCCGCGACCTGCATCGAGTTGCCGTAGAAGTCGGCGAGGAGCATCCGCCGCCACGCGCCGAGGTCGACGGGGTGCTCGCGCCACCCGTCCATGAGCCGGCCGCTGACGTCGTCGGCGCAGGCGAGGTGGGTGACACCGAACTCCGCCATGTGGCCGAGCACGAGATCGACGTCGAAGACCGGTTCGAGCAGCGCGGCACCGCCCGCCGCGATCGCCGTCACGGCCGGGACGTAGCCGAACACCCCGGACAGCGGCAGCACCACCAGGCTGACCGAGCCGGCGTCCCACCCGCCGGCCGCGGCGACGGTGCGGGCGTGCGTCGCGACGGCGCTGCCGAGGTGGGCGGCGAGCTTGGGCATGCCCGTCGAACCGGAGGTGGTGAAGGCGACCGCGAGGGCGTCGGGCACCGCGCCGAGCGCATCGGCATCGAGCTCGCCACCGGTGTCGTGCGGGCGCGGGACCCACACGCCGCCGCCGGCGTCGTAGGCGGCGATCTCGTCCGCGGACGCGGGCTCACGCCCCGGCCCGGTGACCACCGCGACCGACGGCGTCGCGCCCCCGTTCCCGGCCCCGGCGACGGCCGCGTGCAGCGTCGTCGCGAGGTCGAGCCCCAGGAAGCCGTGCGCGACGAGCAGGACACCCGGCCGGGCGTGCCCGAGGACGTGCGCGACGTCGGTGACGCCGTAGCGGGTGTTGATGCCGATCACGTGCGCCCCGAGCGCGGCGGCCGCGAACTGCGCGACGACGGCGTCGGACCAGTTCGGCAGCCACACCCCGACGCAGTCACCGGGGCCGATGCCGTGGTCGCGCAGGTCGTCGCGCAGCGCGACGGTCCGGCGCAGGAGCTCGTCGCGGGTCACCGGCCGCGGCTGCGGGCCGCCGTCGATCACGACGACCGATCCGGGTGCCGCGGCGACGGTGCCGGTCAGCAGGTCGGTCAGGGTCTCCCCGGTGCTCACGCGGTCACCTCCGCCGGGCGGACCGCCTGCTCGCGCAGCCAGCCGTCGAGGATCCCGGCGACGTCGTCGAGCTCCTCCATCGGGTAGTGCCCGATCCCCTCCAGCAGCGTGTACCGGGCACCGGGGATCAGGTCCGCGGCGTGCCGGACGTCGGCCGGGTCGACCCACAGGTCGTCCGAGCCGACGACGAGGTGGACCGGGCACGCGACCCCGCCCAGCGAGTCCCGGACGTCGTGCCGGGCCCAGCCGATGAGGTCGCTGGTGGAGATCTCCGGGTCCTCCCGGCGGTGCATCCGCGCGATCAGCTCGGCGCGCGCGGCCGGGACCCGGCGTCCGACGACGGCGAGCGTCCCGAAGTAGGTCCGGTCGGTGCGGCTCGGCGCGGCCGAGTCGGCGAGCTCGCGTTCGAGCCCCCGCACGCTCGGCGACGGCGAGTCGGTGCCGCCGTGCGCAGCCATCGCGACCGCCCCGGCGAGCCGGTCGCCCCGGCGGACCGCGAGCTGCAGGGCGATCGCGCCGCCGATCGAGCAGCCGACGACGGACGGCCGCTCCAGCCCGAGGGTGTCGATCAGCTCCTCGCACCAGGCCGCGTAGTCGCCGAGGTCGCGGACCGGACCGCCCGCAGCGGGCTCGGAGCGGCCGTGCCCGGGCAGGTCCGGGACGACGACCCGGTACCCGCGGGCGGCCAGCGCGGTCTGGGTGTCCCGCCACTGGACGCCGTTCTGTCCCGCGGTGTGCAGGCACAGCACGTCCGGCCCGTCCCCGTCGGACAGCACGAACGACCGCGTGCCGCCCACCTCGACGTAGTCCGCCCTCATCGGTCCCCGTCCTTCCCACCGGCACCGGCGAGCGCACGCGCCTCGTCGACGAGGGCGACGAGGGCGGCGGTCAGCCGGAGGTACTCGTAGGCGTCGCCGTCCGTGGCGAACTCGTCGCGCATGGTCCGGACGGTGTAGTCGTTGACCGGGCCGGTCAGCAGCCGCACCCAGGTCAGGTCGGACGCACCGAGCACGAACGTGGGCCCGTGCGGGGTGCGGCGGCCGCTCTCGATCACCCGGCCGCGGAAGACGCGGAACTGCACGACGTCGTCGCCGAAGCGCAGGCCGATCGTGCCGTCCCAGGTGGCGGTGGCCGTGGTGAACGCCGCGGAGGCGTCCAGCCGGGCGGCGAGCGCGGCGGCCCAGCCGGGGGTGGCGAACGCCCGGCCGGTGCGCGCCGCGTGGTCGTCGACCGCCGACCGGGCCGTGACCAGCGCGGACGTGCTGCCCCGCTGGACGACGACGCCGTCCTGGTTGCGGACGACGACGTCGCGCCCGATCACCCCGTTGCGCAGCGACGAGGTGCGGCGCGCCCGGACGACCGTCATCTCGTAGGTGACGGTGTCCCCGACGTGGATCGGCGCGAGGTAGTCCCACCGCGTGCCGAGGGCCGCCTCGACGTGCTCGGAGAGCCCGAGCTCGTGGTGCCAGCCGAAGAACGCGGCCTCCCCGAGCGGCCCGTGGACCAGCGGGCGCCCGTCGGCCGTGTGGCCGTGCTCCGTGTGCAGGGCCGCCCGGTCGCCGCTCAGCTCGGCGAACGCGGCGACCACCTCCGGCCCGAAGGTGCGCGGCGGGCCGGTGACGACCTGGCCGACCTCGAAGTCCTCGAACCAGGGCCCGCGCGGGGGTGGGGACGTCGTCGGCGCGGGCGCACCGACGGTGGTGCCGTTCGTCGTCATCGTCGTCGTCCTCTCCGGGCCCGGCCGTCACGGGCGGGTGCGGTCTCGTCCGTGCCACCCGGAGGACCGGACACACGAACGAACGTTCTTGTCGAGAACGCTAGACCGCGCCGATCCGCCCGGTCAAGCACGCCGGACCCGGCGGGCCCGGTGGTCTACGCTGGGCGACATGAACGCCCGTTCCGCGGCCCTGGTCGCCGACACCGGCCGCCGGAACGAGGCGGCGATCCTCAACGCGGCCCTGCAGGCCTTCGGCCTCAAGGGCTTCAACGGCGCCTCGATGCGCGACGTCTCCAAGGGCGCGGAGACCAGCCTGTCGAACCTCTACAACTACTTCCCGTCGAAGTCCAAGCTGCTCGCCGCGGTCCTGCGGCACGCCAACGACGAGCTGCAGCGACGGGTCGCCGAGGCCGTCGCCCACGCCGGTGACGACGCCCCGTCCCGCCTGCGCGAGGCCGTGCGCGCCTACGTCGGGTTCGTTGTCGACCACCAGGTCGCGATGCTCGTCTCGACCAACGAGGTCCGCTACCTCGATCCCGGCGACCGCGCCGAGCTCGTCGTCGACCGGGACGCGACCCAGGCGATCGTCGGCCGGATCGTCGCCCAGGGCTCCGGCGACGGGAGCTTCCGCACGCCCTACGCCGACGACGCCACCCGCGCGATCCTCAGCACCGTCGGCGCGATCGCGGCCTGGTACCGGCCGGACGGGCCGCTGAGCCGCGGCCAGCTGGCCGAACAGTACGCCCGCTACGCCGTCGCCCTGCTGGAGGGCCCGCTCCCGCACTGAGGGCCCGAACCCGCCCCTTGCCCCCGACGGGTCGGCTCGGTAGCTTTCGCGAACGATCGTTCGTACCCGCCGAGCCGCCCGCGCGCCCGGCCCTGTTCGGCCGCACCGACGCGGCCCGGAGGGGAACCGCATGAAGCAGAAGCACGTACCGCCGGCGAGGATGGGCAGGCTCGCGACGGCCGCGGTGTTCGCGACCGCGCTCGAGTGGTTCGACTTCCTCATCTACGCCACGGCCGCCGCCCTGGTGTTCGGCCCGCTGTTCTTCCCGTCGGTGAGCCCGGTCGCCGGGACGCTGGCGTCCTTCGCGACCTTCGCCGTCGGGTTCGTCGCCCGGCCGCTGGGCGGCATCATCGCCGGCCACGTCGGCGACCGGTTCGGGCGCAAGCCCCCGCTGGTCGCGTCGATGCTCCTGATGGGGGCGGCGACGTTCGCGATCGGCGTGCTGCCCGGCTACGCGACGATCGGCATCTGGGCCCCGGTCCTGCTGGTCGTCGCCCGGCTGGTCCAGGGGCTCGGCGTCGGCGCCCAGTGGGGTGGCGCGGCGCTGCTCCTGACCGAGCACGCGCCGGTGGAGCGGCGCGGGTTCTACGGCAGCCTGGTCCAGACCGGCGCGATCGCCGGCGCGGTCGCCGGGAACCTGTTCTTCCTGGTGCTGTCCTCGACGCTCACCGACGAGCAGTTCGCGGCCTGGGGCTGGCGGATCCCGTTCCTGTCCGGGCTCGCCCTGGTAGCGATCGGCGCCTACGTGCAGATGAAGATCGAGGACACCCCGGTGTTCCGGCGGATGCAGCAGCAGTCCGCGGAGTCCCGGCGCGACGCCGGGCTGCGCAAGGCGCCCCTGGTGGAGGCCGTCCGGCGGCACGGTGTGCAGATCCTGCAGGCCGCCGGTGCGTTCTTCGTCGTGAACGCGACCTTCTACATCCTGATCAGCGGGGTGCTCAGCTACGCGACGAGCAACGTCGGGATGTCCCGGACCTCGATCCTCTGGTGCGTCATGATCGCCGGACTCACCCAGGTCGTCAGCATGCCGTTCTTCGGCGGGCTCACCGACCGGATGGGATCGCGCCGGAAGCTCTACCTGATCGGCACCGTCCTGATGGGACTGTTCGCCTTCCCGCTGTTCTGGCTGATCGACACCGGCTCGGTCCCGCTGGTCTTCGTCGGCCTGCTGGTCGCGTTCACGATCCACGCGACGATGTACGGCCCGCAGGCCACCCTGTACGCCGAGATGTTCCCGGCCGACGTGCGCTACTCCGGCGCCTCGCTCGGCTACCAGTTCGCCTCGGTCTTCGCCGGGGGGCTCGCGCCCTTCATCATGACCGCCCTGCTCGCCGCGTCCGGGGGATCGTGGTCGGTGTCGGCCTACATCGTGGCCTGCGCCGTGGTCACCTTCGTGTCGGTCGTGACGATCAAGGAGCGGTTCCGCAGGGACCTCTACGAGACCTCGGACTCCGAGGCGGCGGCCACCTCCCGGGCGGCGTCGGCGGACCGGCCATCGGACGGGACCACTGTGTGACCACGCTCACACCGCCCTAGCGGGCGGCACCCGCTCCGCGAGCCCCTCCCGCGAACACGGCGGAGGTGGCCGGGATGACAGCGATCGACACCGGCGCCCCACGGTCCGCGCCGCGGTTCCACGACCTCGGCTCGCTACTGGTCGGGCACGACGGCCGGACCCGGCCGGTCGGCGGCGGCCGGCTGGAGGCGGCACTCGCCCTGCTGCTCGTCCACGCCGGCCGCCGGGTCTCCCCCGCGGCGCTGTGCGAGGCGATGTGGGGCGCCGGCGGCGTCCACCGCTCCGCCTCCACCCTGGACTCGCACGTCCACCGGCTGCGGAAGGTGCTCGAACCGGCGCGGCGGCCCGGGCAGCCGTCGGCCGCGCTGCGGCGCGACGCGGGTGGCTACCGGCTCGTCGCGAGCATCGACCAGGTCGACTCGCTGCGTTTCGAGCGGCTCGTCGCCGACGCGACGGGGCTGCTCGCGGCGGGGGCCGCGACGCGGGCCCTGCGCCGGACCGAGGAGGCGCTGGCGGGATGGCGCGGCCGGCCGTACGGCGGCGCCGCCGACGAGCCGTGGGCGGCGCCCGCCGTCGCGCGGCTGGAGGAGCTGCACGCCCAGGCCCGGGAGACCCTCATCGGGGCGCTGCTCGCGACCGGGGCCCGGGAGCGGGCGCTCGTCGAGGTCGAGACGGCGCTCGCGGAGCACCCGCTGCGCGAGCGACTGTGGGCGCACCGGATGGTCGCACTGCGCGACGGCGGCCGCCGCGCCGACGCGCTGGACACCTACGCCCGGGCCCGCGGGGTGCTCGTCGCCGAGCTCGGGCTGGAACCGGGCCCCGAGCTGCGCGCCCTGCACGCCACGCTGCTGACCGGCACGGACACACCCGGCGGGGCCGGCGTTGGACCGGCGTTGGACCGGGCCGGTGCAGGCTCGGCGGGCGACGACGCCGGCCCCGGCCGTCCGATGACCGATCGGAGCTCCGCCGTGCACCACTTCTTCAAGGACCAGGAGATGGACTTCGCGGTGCGGGGGCTGCTCGGCGGTGCGTTCCACCGCAGCACCGACATCGGCGAGGTCCTCAGCACGGTCGCCCGGATCCCGGACGGCGACGCGGGCGCCTGGACCGCGCAGTGGACGGCGACGGCGGACCGGCTGACCGAGCTGGCCCGCGACGCCGAGGCCGGCGACCACCTCCGGTCGGCGGCGGCACGCCGGCTGCGGGCGTCGAGCTACTACTCCGAGGCGGCCGACACGGCACCCGATCCCGCCTTCGCCCGCCTGTGGGAACGCCACCGCGACGCGTGGGACGCCTTCGTCGACCACACCGCCGCGCTCGGCGACATCGTCGCCGAGCGGATCACGATCCCGTACGAGGACACCACGCTGCCCGGGTACTTCTTCTCCCGCGGCGCGGGACGGCCCGCCCGGACCCTGGTCTACAACAACGGCAGCGACGGGTCGGTCGCCGGGAGCTGGGCCCGCGCCGTGGCGCCGGCGCTGGAGCGTGGCTGGAACGTCGCGACGTTCGACGGCCCCGGTCAGAACGCCGCGCTCGTCCGGCAGCACCTGCCGTTCCGGCCGGACTGGGAGCACGTGCTCACCCCGGTCGTCGACCATCTCCTCGGGCGCCCCGACGTGGACGGCGACCGGCTCGCGGTGACGGGCATCAGCCAGGGCGGCTACTGGGTGCCGCGGGCCGTCGCGTTCGAGCACCGGTTCGCCGCGGTCGTCGCCGATCCGGGGGTCGTCGACGTCTCGGCGGCGATGCTGAGCCAGCTGCCGGGCTTCCTGCGGAAGCTCCTCGACCGTGGCGACCGCGAACGGTTCGACCGGGACATGGACCTGGCGATGCGGTTCTCCCCCGACACCCGGCGGACCTTGCACTGGCGGATGCGGCCCTACGGCGTCGACTCGCCGTTCGACTTCTTCACCGCGGCGCGCGCCTACGTGCTCGGCCCGGACGAGCTGTCCGCGATCCGCGGCCCGATCCTGATCACCGACCCGGAGGACGAGTCGTTCTGGCCCGGCCAGCCCGCCCGGCTGGCCGCGGCCCTCACCTGCCCGGTCACCGTCGTGCACTTCACCGCGGAGGAGGGCGCCGACGGGCACTGCGAGCCGGTCGGCCAGGGGCTGCGCGGCGAGCGGATCCTCGACTGGCTGGACGAGCAGGTCCCGGCCTGACCGGAGCCGGCTCCCACGCCCGGGCCCGGGTCACTCCCGGGAGACCCGCCGCCCCGGTGCGACGTCGACGGTGCTCGGCCCCGCGCCGACCACCCCGACCGGTGCCGGGGGCTCCGGCGCGACGTGCGGCACCGCCGGGCCGTCGAGGTTCCGGAACGCCGGTGCGAGCAGCGCCGCGACCGCCGTCCCGCCGGCGAGGACGGCGAGCACCGCCCCCGCCGCCGGGAGACCGGCGCCGGTGGCGACCGCCGCGAGCGGGGCGCTGGTCAGTGCGGGTGCGGCGAGCATGACGGTGTTCTGCGCGCCCAGCACCCGGCCGCGCAGGGCGTCCGGGGTGGCCTCGACGGTCAGCACCCCGAGCACGGCCGACGCCGGGGCGTTGGTGAGCCCGACCAGTGCCGCGCCACCGAGCACCAGCCACGGCGAGGCCATGCTGCCGACGGCGGCGAACCCGGCCAGGGTCCCGGTCATCCCGATCACGAACCAGGTCCGCCTGCGGACCCGCCCGGCGGACGCGGCGTACAGCGCGGCCCCGGCGATGCTGCCCGCGGCGATCGCGCTGAGCGTGAGCCCGGTCAGCTCGGGGAGCTGCTCGGCGGTGAAGTAGGCGGGCATCAGCGTGCTCTGCAGGGTCGCCAGGACGGCGACGAAGACCGCACCGATCAGGGTGGCGCCGAGCAGGAGGCGGTTGCTGCCCAGGAACCGCCAGGACAGCGCGAGGTCGGCGACCGCGCGGCGCACCGCACCGGTCACGGTGGACCGCTCCCCCGCGGCGAGCTCCCGCGGTGCGACGGCACCGGTCCGCGGATCGAGGACCAGCGTCGCGCCCGCGGCCAGCAGGCTGGTCGCGGCCGTCGTCAGCAGCAGCGCCGGCGACAGCCCGAGCACCCCGACGAGCAGCCCGCCCAGCCCGGGCCCGGCCAGCAGCAGGACGTTGCCGACGGTCTCCCGGGTCGCGATCAGCCGGTCCAGCCGGCCGGGCTGCGTGCCACCGAGCCGCGCGAGGACCGGCAGGATCGTCTCCTGCGCCGTCATCCCGGGCACCCGGATCACCGCCCCGACGACCCCGAGGGCGAGGAACCAGGCCATGTCCAGGCCCCACAGCAGGTCGACGACCGGCAGGGCGGCCAGCGACAGGGCCGCGAGCAGGTCGGAGACGACCGACACCACCCGCCGGTCGATGCGGTCGACGAGCAGCCCGGACACGATCCCGGTCGCCGCCGACGCCGCCGTAGACACGGTCGCCAGGATGCCGGCGGCGAGGACGTCGCCGGTGCGGTCGAGCACCAGCAGCGGGAGCACGACGCTCGCGACGCCCTTGCCGAGCAGGGACAGCCCGTACGAGGCGAACCAGACCGAAGGGCTGAGCCGCGGGGTCACCCCCGTCGGCCGTGCGGTCCTGTGCGGCCGTCCCATGTCGTCGCTCCTCCTCCGGTCGTGTCGGTACTGCGGTGCCTCCAGGAGAGGGCGTGCCGACGCGGCACACTCCAGCCCGGAGTCGTGCGATCCCGGCCACCCCGTCCGGCGTGGACGGAGCGGCCGGCCGGTCGCTACGCGCCGGGTACGGGCAGCGGCAGCGGCGCGAGGCGGTACCCGGGCGGCTCCGTGCCGTGCAGGTGGCGGACGAGGTAGTCCCAGGTCCGCCGCAGGACGTGGTGCATCCGGAACAGCAACGCGTGCTCGGCGCCGGGGACGATCAGCATGTCGACGTCCTTGTCCGCGGTGATCAGCGCGTCGACCAGGCGGAGCGTCTGCGCCGGGAGCACGTTGTCGTCGAGCTCGCCGTGCACGAGCAGCAGCTTGCCCTGCAGGTTCGCGGCGAGCGGGACGTTCGAGATCGCCGTCCGGGCCTCGTCGTCGATGTCGCCGTGGTACTGCTCGGGCCACATCGGGATGTAGACGCCGTTGTCGTGGTTGCCCGCCACCGCGACGCCGACCGAGTAGAACTCCGGGTACGCGAGCAGGGCCCGCGCCGTGGCGAACCCGCCCCCGGAGTGCCCGGTGATCCCGACGCGGCCGGTGTCGAGCCAGGGGTGGCGGTGCCCGAGCTCGCGGATCGCGGCGACGTGGTCCTCCAGCGCCCCGGCCCCGCCGAGGTTGCCGTAGGAGTGGTCGTGGAAGGCCTTGTCGCGGCCCGCGGTGCCCCGCCCGTCGACGGCGACGACCGCGAACCCGAGCGCGGCCAGCGCCTCCGGTTCACCGTGGTGGGGCACGTCGAACGACGGCCCGGCCCGGTGGACCTGCGGTCCCGGGTAGATGTGGTCGACGACCGGGTAGCGGCGGGTGGGGTCGAACCCGTGCGGACGCCACAGCAGCCCGTACACCGGGGTGCGGCCGTCGGCGGCGGTGGCCCGGAACCGCTCCGGGGCGGTCCAGCCGAGCGCCTCGAGCTCCGCGGTGCCGGGTGCCTCGAGCTCGACGAGCACCTGCCCCTCCCGGTCGAGGACCCGCGAGCGCGGCGGGAGGGCGGGGCTGGAGGCGCGGTCGACGATGTGGCCGCCCTCGGGCGGGCTGACCGCGTCGTGGTCGAGGTCGTCGTCGGTCAGCCGGGTGAAGCCGGTGCCGTCGAGCCCGATCCGGCAGATCTGCCGGACGTACGGGTCGCCGTCGACGAGGCCGGTGGCCACGAACCACACCTGCCGGTGCTCCTGGTCGACCCACAGCACCCGGCGCACGACCCACGGCCCGCTCGTCACCCGGGCGGCCTGGGTGCCGTCGGCGTCGTAGAGGTAGAGGTGACCCCAGCCGTCGCGCTGGGACCACCAGAGGATCTCGCCGGAGTCCAGCACGTGGACCATCGGTGTCTCGCCCAGTTGCGGCGTCGGGTCGATCCGGGTCTCCCCCGTCTCGCCGACCAGGGTGGTGAGCGCACCGGTGTCGGGGTCGAGGCGGCGCAGTTCCAGGGTGCGGGCGTCGCGCGACTGGTGGAGCACGTGCACCACGTCGCCCTTCTCGCCGGACCACCAGCGGTGGATCGTCGCCACCGGGTGCACGATCTGCTCGGGCTCGCCCTGCTGGTGCACGACGCTGCGCGCGGCGACGTCGAGGACCGCCCAGGACATCAGCGGCTGCGCCTCGTCGCCGGGCATCGGGTAGCGCGAGCGGTGCTCCACCGGCCGGCCGCCGCCGGGCGGGGACGACTCGACGAGGACCTGCTCGGGCAGCCCACGCTGGTCGAGCCGGTGCGTGATCAGGCGGGCCGAGTCCGGCGACCAGGTCACCACCGCTCCCGCCTCGATGCCGAGCCCGCGCAGCAGCGCCCGCGAGCCCGGCGCGTCGGGCATGGCGCCGTAGTCGTGGTCCGGCTCGGCGTCGTCGGTGAGGGCGATCTCCTCGCCGCTCTCGCGCGAGCGGACGACGATGTCGCCGTCGCGGCGGAACGCGACCCACGCCTTGTCCGGCGAGACGACCTCGTGCGGCGCCGGCGGCTCGTCGCCCTCGACGCGCGTGCAGGTGCCGGCGGTGTCCGACCACTCCCACCTCGACCCGAACGCGGTGAACCGCACGGGGTCGCCGAGGACGTCGCCGCCGGTGTCGAGTTCCACCGAGGTGATCGGCAGGGTGCCGGCCTCGACCGCCGTCCCGGACGCGACCGACAGCGCGGCGGCGAGCCGCACGTGGTCGAACGCCTCGCGCCGGATCCCCGCGGCCGGGTCGACCACGACGTGACGCCGCCCGACCTGGTACGAGAACTGCGCGCCTCCCGGCAGCCACTGGGGCTGCACCGTGCTCCCGGGGACGCGCCGAGCCCGGTACGGGGCGAGCATCTGCTCGGCACGGGCGTAGTCGGCGTCGACGAGCTGGGTCATCGTTCGGGTCCTCTCTCGTGGCGTCGGAACCGACGAGACACCCGGCCGTGACGGCACACTCAAGCTCGGGAACCAGTGAGGCACGTCACTGTCGCGCCCGACCGGGCGCCCGGACGTGACCATGCCGCCACGTCACGGTGTGAACTGGTACCCCACAGACGACGAGGGGACGGCCGTGGCCTGGAGTACCCGAGAGATCGCCGAGCTCGCCGGCACCAGCCTGCGCGCGGTACGGCACTACCACGAGGTCGGGCTCCTGGAGGAGCCCGAACGCCGGTCCAACGGCTACAAGCAGTACGGAGTCCGCCACCTCGTCCGCGTCCTGCGGATCAAACGCCTCACTGACCTCGGCTTCTCACTGGCCCAGATCTCCGCGATGGGCGACGAGGACGACCACCCCGAGGAGGCCCTGCGCACCCTCGACGCGGAGCTCGCCGCGACGATCGAGCGGCTCCAGCGCGCCCGCGTCGAGCTCGCGACGATCCTGCAGGAGTCCACGCCGACCGATCTCCCGCCCGAGTTCGCCGGCACCGCGAACCTCGAGATGTCCGAGACCGACCGGTCCATGACCGTCGTGATGTCCCGGGTGCTCGGCCCGGACCGGATGCGGGCCTACGCCGACATGCTCCGGAACCAGCCGCCGGACCCGGTGGACGGCGCCTTCGAGGAGCTCCCCGACGACGCCGACGAGGCGACCCGCCAGGACATCGCCGAGCGGATGCTGCCGTTCGTCCGCGCGATCTACGAGCAGCACCCGGGCCTCGGGGAGCCGGACACGGGCGCCCCGCACCACCCGCGCTTCGTCGAGAAGACGGTCGGGCGGGCGATGAAGGACCTCTACAACGACGCCCAGATCGACGTCCTCGTGCGCGTCCACACGCTGTTCAGCGCGGAGGCGGAGCAGCCGGGGCAGCCGGGCTGACGTGCAGGTCCCGGGTCGCTGACCAGATCTCGGACCACGGCGCCGTCCGGCCGTCCAACAGCCAGATCGTCGTCGACTCGGGCACCAGGCCGCCGTAGGTCCCGAGCGGGGTCGCCGCCGCGGCCGTCGCCACCGGGCGGGCACCGGTGAACCACGGCCGGAGCCGCTCCGGGTCCCCGACGAGCAGCATCCGGTCCTGGTGCTCGGGCGGTGACGCGAACCAGCCGTACGCCCGGTTGGTGCCGGCCGCGGGTGGCAGCCCGAGCTCCGGCGGGGCCGCGTCGAGGTAGGTCGCGTAGACGTAGGGGCTCGCACCGAGCGCGGTGCGCTCCCGTTCCCCGGGCGGCAGCTCGCGGTACGCCCGGGCGGTCTCCGCCACCATCGCGTCGGCGAAACGCGGGGACGCCAGCACCACCGACGACGCCAGCGCCCCCGCGGCCAGCACCACCCCGAGCGTGACGGCGGGCCAGGCGGCCCGCGTCCGGCCGGCCTCCCGCCGGTGCTGGAGCGTCACCGCGCCGATCGCGGCGAGCACCGGGTAGGCCGGGAGCAGGTAGTAGTGCCGCCCCGAGCTCACGACGACCGCGACGGCGAGCAGCACGAACGCCACCCCGACGAACCGGTGGTCACGCCACCGCGGGTCCCGCCACAACCCGGCCAGCCCGCACGCGGCCAGCCCGAGCGTCACCGGCCCGACGACGGCCAGGCCGTGCAGCGCGACGACGAGCGGTCCGCCGTAGATCAGCGTGTTCTCGTCCGAGACCGCTCCGGCCATGGCGAGCTGGGGCCAGCCGTTCGCCGCCTGCCACACCAGGGTCGGGGCCGCGACGAGCAGCGCGATCACCGCCCCCGCCCAGAAGGCGGGCGTGCGCAGCAGCGCCCGCGGCCCGGCCGGCACGACCGCGACGACGACGACGGCGACCCCGAGCGCCATCACCTGGAACCGGGTCATCGCGGCGATCCCGGCGACGGGCCCGAGGGCCAGGAGCAGCCGCGGGTCGCGGGTCCTGACCCAGCGCAGCAGCAGCCAGAAGATCACCGTCCACAGCGCGGGCTCCAGCGTGTACGGGGTCAGCCAGTGTCCGAACTGGGCGGCGGCCACCCCGGTCCCGGGGCCGAGCGCCGCCAGCGTCTGGGCGCGGCGGTCCCCGCCGAGCTCCCGGGCGAGCAGCGCCGTCAGCAACACCGTGCCCGCGGTCGCCACGACCGCCGGCACGGCGAGCACGACCTGCGACCCCGGGGCGACGGTGTCGGCGAGACGGGCGAGCAGCGGGGTCAGCGGCGGCTGGTCGACGGAACCCCACGCGAGGTGGTGACGGCCGATGGCCAGCATGAGGTCCTCGTCGAACCACCGGCGGGGCACGGCGGCCAGCACCAGGTGGACGACGGCGACGGCACCGGCGATCGCGCCCACCGGTGCCGTCGCGAAGCGGGGCAGCTGCTCGGTCCACAGCGCTGCCACCAGCGGTGACGGGCGTCCGACGTCTCCGGGACCGGTGGTCATGCGGTGTCCCTAAGGTCGTAGGTGTTCGGGGTTGGTGCCCCGGATGCCCGGGACGACGGGGTGTGGCTGATGAGGTGTTGTCGCTTCGGTGGCTCGGAAGGAATGGCCGCCCCGTCGTGCTGGACAGGCCTGGCCACTGATTCGGATCTGTGCGGACCGTCGCTGATTAGGGACCTGATGGCGGGTTGTCCACGGGCGTGACCTGCAACGACAGGAGCCTGCGCGTGGCGCAACGGCCAGTGATCTGGATCGGGATCGACGTCGGGAAGAGGACGCACCATGCGTGCGCGATCGATACCGACGGCAAGGTGGTGTTCTCCCGCAAGGTCAGCAACGACCAGGCCGCGATCGAGGCGTTGCTGGCCCGCGCTGCGGAAGCGGCCCAGGACGTGCGGTGGGCCATCGACCTGACCTGCAGCTATGCGGCGCTGCTGCAGGTGGTCCTCACCGCGGCCGACCAGCAGGTGGTCTATGTCCCCGGTCGGGTCGTCGACCGGATGAGCGGCGTGTTCCGGGGCGAGGCCAAGACCGACGCCCGTGACGCGAAGGTCATCGCCGAGACCGCCCGCATGCGCGGCGCCGACCTCACCACGGTCACCGCCACTGATGAGACCACTGCCGAACTGGCCCGGCTCGTGGCCCATCGCGAGGACCTGATGGCCGACTGGGTGCGCGGGGTCAACCGGCTGCGTGACCTGCTCGGGTCGATCTTTCCCGGTCTCGAGGCGGCATTCGACTATTCCACCCGCAGCGCTCTGGTGCTGGTCACCGGGTTCCAGACACCCCAGGCCCTCCGGGACGCCGGCGAGGCAGGGGTGATCGAGTACCTGCGTGCCCATCGGGCGTGGGCACCGGGTATTGCTGCGATGGCCGCCACCGCGGTCGAGGTCGCCCACGCCCAGACCGTGGCACTGCCCAGCGAGACGCGGACCGCGATCCTTGTTGCCGGCCTGGCCCGACGACTGCTGGAACTCGACCGGGAGATCAAGGACACCGACAAGCTGATCACCACCGTGTTCCGCTCCCACCCGGACGCGGCGATCATCGAGTCGCTGCCCGGTCTCGGACCCATCCTGGGCGCGGAGTTCCTCACCGCCACCCACGGCGGTGTCGGCCCTGAACTGGGCGGATTCACCTCTCCAGGGCGGCTGGCCTCCTACGCCGGACTCGTCCCGGTGCCCCAGGACTCCGGCCGGATCAGCGGGAACCTGCGTCGCCCACGACGCTACAACCGCCGCCTGCGGCGAGTGTTCTACATGGCCGCACTGTCCAGCCTCAAGGTCAATGGCCCGTCCCGGGCCTTCTACCAGCGCAAACGCAGCGAAAGAATGCTTCATACCCAGGCTCTGCTCGCCTTGGCCAGACGCCTGGTCGACGTCCTGTGGGCCCTGCTGCGTGACCGGAGGATGTTCACCATCACCGCACCACAACCCGCTATCGCGGCTTGACACGGTCATTCGGATTCCTCCCACGGCGGGGCGGTGATGCGGTGTGTCCTCAGGAGACCGCGTGACGCTGCGGCACACTCAAGAGCAGGACGAGGTGACACCGGCCACACGGCTCGGCTCGCTGCACTACGCGCAACGCTGCATGACGTGCAACGAACTTGCTAGCGTCGAGGCGTCCCACCACGACGCCCCGAGGAGCACCGATGGCACCCGGCGACAGCACCGCCCCCACGGAGTCCGCGACCGCGATGCGCAGCCTCGTCCCCGAGGACCTGCTCGAGCGCAGCCCGCGCTGTCCGTTCGATCCCGCGCCCGGTCTCGCCGCCCGGCGCGGCGGGGGCGCGGTCCAGACCGTCGACCTGCGCAACGGCGCCCGGGCGTTCCTCGTCACCGGGTTCGAGGAGGCCCGCCAGGTCCTGGCCGACCCGCGGTTCAGCTCGGACCGGGTCCGCTACTCCGACGCGACCGCGCTCCAGCCGCACGAGGTCGCCGAGCTCGCCGCCGCGGCCGCACGCGGCGAACCCGTCCGCCCGGCCGACGTCGACCGCAACGACGGCATGTTCATCTTCATGGACCCGCCGGAGCACACCCGGATCCGGCGGCTGCTGCAGGGCCAGTTCACCGTGCGGCGCATGCGGGCACTCGAGACGCGGATGACCGAGATCGCGGCCACGCACATCGACGCGATGATCGCCGACGGTCCCGGCGCCGACCTGGTCCCGGCCTACGCGCTGCCGCTGCCGTCGCAGATGATCTGCGAGCTGCTCGGCGTCGACTACGCCGACCGCGCGACCTTCCAGGAGAACACCAGCGTCGGCCTGAACGCGAACTCCTCGGACGCCGAACGGGCCCGCGCCCTCGGCGAGCTCTACGCGTTCCTCACCGGGCTCATCACCCACAAGCGGGAGCACCCCGGCGACGACCTCCTGTCCGGGCTCGTCCACGACGCCGACCCGCCGCTGCCCGACAACCAGCTCGTCGACATCGCGCTCGTCCTGCTCGGCGCCGGCCACGAGACCACCGCCAACATGCTCGCGCTCGGCACCTACGCGCTGCTGCAGCACCCCGAGCAGCAGGAGTTCCTGCGCACGCACCCGGACCGGATCGACGACGCCGTCGAGGAGCTGCTGCGCTACCTGAGCATCATCCAGCTCGGCGTCACGCGGATCGCGACCGAGACCGTGACCGTCGGCGACACCGAGGTCCCCGCCGGGGCGACGGTGATCATCGGGATCCCGGAGGTGAACCGCGACGGGCGGCAGGTCGACGCCGCCGACGCGCTGGATGTCTCGCGGGGCCGCGTCGGGCACCTGGCCTTCGGGCACGGCGTCCACCAGTGCATCGGGTCCCAGCTCGCGCGGGTGGAGATGAAGGTCGGTTTCACCGAGCTGTTTGCCCGGTTGCCCGGCCTGCGCCTGGCCGTCACACCCGACGAGGTCCCGCTGCGCAACGAGATGCTGATCTTCGGGGTGCACTCGCTCCCCGTCACGTGGGGCTGACCGGCGGCACTATCCTGCGGCACGACCACGAGGGGGCAGCGGTGGACGGTGGCACGGACACGACGCCGGGACTGCGCGAGCGCAAGAAGCTCGCCACCCGGGAGGCCGTCCGTGCCGCCGCCGTCCGCCTCGCGGTGCGCGACGGCATCGAGGACGTGACGGTCGAGCGGATCGCGCAGGAGGCGGACGTCTCGCTGCGCACGTTCTTCAACCACTTCCCGCACAAGGAGGACGCGGTCCTCGACGCCGTCCGGGTCCGCGCCGCCGAGCTGATCACCGAGTTCCGCCACCGGCCGACGGCGGAGCCGGTGCCGGTCGCGGTGCGGGAGGCCGCGCTCGCGGTGATCGACCGCGACGACGTGCTCGGGCGTGACCATCTCGCCGCGCTGCGGCTGGTCCGGCGCGCCCCGTCGCTGCTCGCCCGCCAGATGACGGTGCTGCACGAGCAGGAGGAGGCGCTGGCGGCCGCGATCGCCGACCGGCTGGGCGTCGACCGGTCCGGATCGGCGGGTTCGTCCGTCCCGGACGTCCTGGCGGCGATGGCGCTGGCCGCACTGCGTGTGGCACTGGACCGCTGGCTCGCGCGGGACACCGGCGACGGCACCGCCGCGGCCGAACGGGCCGCCGCGCTGCGACAGGAGATCGACGCCGCGCTGGAGCTGCTCGCCGTCACCCGGGAGTGACCCACGTCACCATCCGGTGGGGTCCCCGTCCTTGACCATGCCCCGACGGCACGGTCTGAACTGGCGTCATGGCCTGGAGTACCCGAGAGATCGCCGAGCTCGCCGGCACCAGCCTGCGCGCCGTCCGGCACTACCACGACATCGGGCTCCTGGAGGAGCCCGAGCGACGCTCCAACGGCTACAAGCAGTACGGAGTCCGCCACCTCGTCCGTGTGCTGCACATCAAGCGGCTCACCGACCTCGGGTTCTCACTGTCCCAGATCGCCGCCATGGGCGACGCCGACGACCACCCGGAGGAAGCCCTGCGCACCCTCGACGCCGAGCTCGCGGCCACCATCGAACGACTCCAGCGCGTCCGGGTCGAGCTCGGACTCATCCTCCAGCGGTCCGCCCCCACCGACCTGCCCCCGGAGCTGGCCCCGGCCGGCGCCGAGCGGATGTCCGAGGCGGACCGTTCGCTGGTCGTGGTCATGACCCGGGTACTCGGCCCGCAACGCCTGCAGGCCTACGCCGACATGTTGCAGGACACGCCCACCACCCCGCTGGACGGCGAGTTCGACAGCCTGACCGCCGACGCCGACGAGGACGTCCGCCAGGGCCTCGCCGACCGGCTGGCCCCCCACATCCGGGCGCTGCACCGGACCCATCCGGGCCTGGCCGGCCCCGACTCCGACGCGCCGCGCGGCGCGCGGTACGTGGCGCGCACCGTCGGCGCCGCGATGCGGGACCTCTACAACCCCGCCCAGATCGACGTCATGCGGCGCGTCCAGGAGCACCTCGCCGGCGATCCGGCACACCTCGACGACGCCGACCCGCCGGGGGACGGCACCGTGCGCGCCCCCGCCGCCACACCCCGAGGGAGACGACCATGACCACGCACACGACCGACGACCACACGGACCCCCTCGCGGGCACCGGCTGCCCGGTCGCACAGTTCCGCGCCCTCCGGGAGCGGGGCCCGGTCGTCGACACGGCGATCGTCGGGACCCGCACCACCGTCATGGTCACCGGGCACGACGACGTCCGCGCCGTCCTGACAGATGCGCGGTTCCGCTCCGACGCGGGCACCGTCGAGGGGGCGGAGGACGCCGCCGCGGCGATGTTCGCCTTTCTCGGGCTTCCGCCGGACGTGGACTACCTCGGGCGCGGCCTGCTCACCCGGGACGGTGCCGACCACAGCCGGTTGCGGAAGCTCGTCTCCCGCGCCTTCACCGTGCGACGGGTCAACGGCCTGCGCCCCCGCGTCGAGACGATCACCGAGCGGCTGCTCGACGACGTCGCCTCGGCCGGCGCCGACGGCTCGGCCGTCGATCTCGTGACGGCGCTCGCCCGCCCGCTGCCCATCGCCGTCATCTGCGAGCTGGTCGGGGTGCCCGAGGACGACCGCGACCGCTGGGACCGGCTGGGCCGGCTGCTGATCGACCCCGATCCCGAGCGGATGCCCGACGCGGTGCGCGCCGTCGTCGCGCAGATCGAGGAGCTGATCACGGCCCGCCGGGCCGAACCGGCCGACGACCTGCTCACCGCGCTGGTCGAGGTGCACGACGACGACGGCGACCGGCTCACCGAGCGCGAGATGGTCACCATGGTCTTCGACATCGTCACGGCGGGGTTCGAGACGACGGCGCACCTGGTCGCCAAGGCGGTGCAGGCGCTGCTGACGCGCCCGGACCAGCTCGCCGCCCTCCGGGCGGAGCCCGGGCTGTGGCCGCAGGCGGTCCACGAGCTGGTCCGGATCTGCGGTCCGATCCCGGTGACCGTGCCGCGATACGCCACCGAGGACGTCGACATCGACGGCGTCACCGTCCCCGCCGGTTCGACCGTGATGGCTGCGCTGCTGTCCGCGAACACCGATCCCCGTGTCCTCGACCGTCCCGAGGAGCTGGACGTCCGGCGCGACCCCGGTCGCGGGGAGGGCCACGTCGGGTTCGGTCAGGGCGCGCACTACTGCCTCGGCGCGGCGCTCGCCCGGCAGGAGACGGAGGTCGTCCTGCGGGCGCTGTTCACCCGGTTCACGGCACTGCGTCTCGCGGTGGACCCCGGCCCGGAGCCGTCGCAGCTGGGGTTCCACCGGCTGGCCGAGCTCCCCGTCCGGATCTGAGGGTCCGGTTCAGCCGCGACCGCCCAGGTGCCGGGCGAGGAACCGCTCCACGGCGCGGAACAGGGCGATCCGGTTCTCCGGGTCCTCGATCGTGTGCCCCTCGTCGTCGAAGACGAGGTACTCGACCTCGCGCCGCCGCGCCCGCAGCGCGTCGACGACGAGGGCGGACTCGGCCGGCGCGACCCGCGGGTCCTGCGCCCCCTGAGCGATCAGCAGCGGGGTGCGGATGTCGCGCACCCGGGTCACCGGCGAGCGCGCCAGCATGGCGTGCTCCTGGTCCGGGTCGTCCGGGTCCCCGATGTGGCGGAACCAGGCGGCGGCCGTCGCCGGATCGTCGTGTTCCGGCACGCTCCGCAGGTAGTTCGCGAGGTTCGGGATGCCGGAGTGCGCCACCGCGGCCGCGAACCGGTCCGGGGTGAAGGCCACACCGGCCAGCGCCGCGTAGCCGCCCCAGGAGCTGCCGGCGATCGCGACCCGGTCCGGATCGGTGTGGCCCAGCTCGACGACCCGGTCGACGGCGTCGAGGAGGTCCTCCGGCACGGAGACCGGCTCCCGGTCGCCGACCTGCAGGACCGCGTAGCCGCGGTTCGCGAGCAGCTGCACCACCGCGCCGTCGCCGCACCGGGGCCCGAGCCAGGGCCGGTCCTGGACCAGCAGCACGGTCGGGAGCCCGCGCGGTTCGATGCCCACCGGGAGTGTGAGGGACGACGGCAGCGCACGCCCGTCCCGCGCCGCGAGCGTCAGCGGGGTCGTCGGCACCGGCGTCCGTGTGCCGGGCGCGCGGTGCGGGGAGAACAGGTCCTCGACCGGGATCGGGTCGGGCAGTGCCATGGTGCGGTGCCTCTCTCCCCGTCAGGCCGGGGTGACGCGACGCGTCGACGTGCGGCGGGACGCCCCGGCCACGACGAGGACGGCGAGGACGGCCGGCAGGGCGCCGGCCGCGACCGTGGCGAACGACGCCCACCAGGGGGTGCCGTCGGCGGGGACCCACCACGTGACGACGGACCGGGCACCGAGGGCGGCGGCGACGGCGAGCAGACCCCCGGTCGCCGACGAGAACCGCTCCCCGTACAGCAGCCGGAGTCCGGTGACGGCCAGCCCCGCGGCGACCGCGATCCCGGTCGCCATCGGCGGTGCCAGGACGGCGCCGGCCACCACGAGGACGACCACGGGCACGGCCGAGCAGGCGACGCCCGCCGGGCCGCCCATCCTCTCGAGCAGTGCCGTCGTCGCCCGGACGGCGTCCTCCGGCGTCGGGTTCCTGTCCGTCACGCTCATCGTCGTCGCCCCCGGTCCGCTGTGCTGCGACGAGGAGATGCCGTGCCGCCACGGCACACTCAAGCCGTCTGTGACCGGAGTCACCGGCGCGGGGGTGGGCGTAGCGTCGCCCGCGACATGATCGAGAGCCGAGGACGGTGTATGCGGGGCTACGGATTCCTCCGGCCGGGCGGGCCGGAGCAGCAGGCGTTCCTGGACGTCCCGGAGCCGGAGGCGGGGCCGGACGAGCTCCTCGTGCGGGTGCGCGCGGCCGGGGTGAACCCGGGCGACTGGCGGGTCCGCGAGGGCTCCTACGGGGTCGAGGGCCCGGCGGTGCTCGGCCGCGAGGTCGCCGGCACCGTCGTCGCCACCGGTGACGGGGTGGCCGGGCTCGTCCCCGGCGACGAGGTGTTCGGCGGGTGTCCCGGCATGCTCGGCGGGTGGGCGCCACTGGCGCGGGTCACCGCGTCGTTCGCCGCGCACCGGCCGGACGCGGTGACGCCGGAGCAGGCCGCGGTCCTGCCGGTCGCCGCCGGGACGGCGTGGGACACGCTCGAGAACCTGGGTCTCCCGCCGGGTGCGACGCTGCTGGTGAACGGCGCGGGCGGCGGCGTCGGGCTCCCGCTGGTGCAGCTCGCCCGCCTGCGCGGGCTGCACGTCGTCGGGACCGCGAGCCCTGCCAAGCACGACCTCCTCGCCCGCCTCGGGACCACGCCCGTCACCTACGGCGAGGGCGTCGCCGACCGGATCCGGGCCGCGGCGCCCGGCGGTGTCGACGGTGCGCTGGACCTCGTCGGCGGCGACGCGCTGCGTGCCGTCGCGGGTCTGGTGCCGCGCGGCCGGCTGTACTCGGTCGCGGACAAGCCCCTGGTCGCCGAGCTCGGCGGGAGCGACGTCCCGCGCGACCGCAGCACGGCCGTGCTGGCCGGGCTCGCCCGGTTCGTCGCCGCCGGGGAGCTGGACCCGCTGGTGCGGGAGGTGCGCCCGCTGGACGAGGCGGGCGCCGCACTCGCCGCGGTCGAGGGCGGGCACGTCACGGGCAAGATCGTCCTGGTGCCGTAGCGCGGCTCCCGCGCCACGACACCGGGCCGGGCTCAGACCGAGCCCTGCTCCACCGGGCCGATGTAGCTGCCGGGCCGGGTCGCGCCGTCCTGGCGCTCCACCGGGCCACCGCGCCACGGGATCGTCGTCGACGTCGTCTCGTCCGGCGCCGTCACGACGACCTCGGTCGGTGTCCAGCCGCCGCCGGACAGCGTCGTGATCGTGGTGATCCCGGTGCCGCCCGGCTGCAGCGTCACCGGCGTCGCCTCCTCCGACGAGCGCGGCAGCGAGTACGACGGCCCGAACGTCGGGTCCTCGGGTCCCCGCAGGTCGACACCGCCGAAGCCGGTCATCGTGCACGGCTGGTCCGAGGTGTTGCGCCAGGCGAGGATCGTGCTCTGCTGTCCGGTGCCGGTCGGCTGGTTCACCGTCGCGGACAGGTCGGCGGTGGTGCAGCGGTCCGCGGCCTGCTCGGCGGACCCGCCGCCCTCCTGCCCGGACTCCTGCTCGCCGGTCGAGGCAGGGGTCTCCGGAGCCGCCTGCTCCGACGACGGCGCCGACATCTGCCCGGCCGCCGAGGACCCCGCGTCCCCGCCACAGCCGGCGAGCAGGAGGCCGGCGGCGAGCGCCCCGGCCACGATCGAGATGCGTCTGGTTCTCATGTGGACACCCTCCGGCGTGCACCGATCGACCGCACGACGGCACGGGCATCTGCACCCGTCCGTGCACGGCAGCTGCCCGCGCGGCTCCGATCTCGATGGACGCGGCAACCCGGGACACGCAGGATCGTGCCCATCCCGATCGGCAGCGGCCCGATCCGTACAGACAGGAGCGACGATGGGTGCGGATCCCGCCGTCGGCGCGGACATCTGGACGAGCGAGGCCGGTGCGGCCGCGGTCCGGGAGCGCTACGAGCAGCACCTCGCCGGCTGGCCGGTCCCCGTCGCGCGCTACGAGCTGGCGACCTCCTACGGACGGACGTTCGCCCTGACCTGCGGCGACGACGACGCCCCGCCGGTGGTGCTGGTGCACGGGTCCGGCGCGAACAGCTCCGTGTGGGGTGACGGGATCGCCGGGCTCGCGGCCCGGCACCGCGTCGTGATGGTCGACCTGCTCGGGGAGCCCGGGTTCAGCGACCCGGTCCGTCTCGACCTCACCACTCCGGACACCGCGGACTGGCTCGCGCAGACGCTCGACCTGCTCGGTGTCGGGGTGACGGCCGTCGTGGGCATGTCGCTCGGCGGGTGGACCGCCGTGGACCTCGCCACCCGTCGTCCGGAGCGGGTGTCGCGGCTCGCGGTGCTGTGCCCGGCCGGGATCGGCAGGCAGACCCTCGGGAAGGTCGCCCCCGCGTTCCTGCTGAACCTGCTGGGCGCCCGCGGGCGCCGCCGCTCGGCGGAGATCGTCACCGGGCTCGACGCACGTGCCCACCCGGACGTGCTCGACGAGATCGACCTGCACTTCCGGCACTTCCGCCCCCGGACGGAGCGGATCCCGGTGTTCGACGACGCCGCGCTGCGCCGTCTGACGATGCCGGTGCTCGCCGTGCTCGGCGAGCGCGACCGGGTCTTCGACCCGGTGGGGACCGGGCGACGGCTGACCGGGCTGCTGCCCGACGTGCGGGTCGAGGTCGTGCCCGGTGCCGGGCACGCGCTGCTCGGACAGGTCCCGCGCATCGCAGAGTTCCTCGGCCACTGAGGACGCATCGGGAGACCTGACCTGACCGAGCCGTCCCACCCGTCCGGCGACGCCGTCCGGGCCCGGTGGGAGCTCCGCGCCGGACGGGCCGGGGCGCGTCATCCGGGTGCGAGGTAGGTGTGGCCCGTCGGGGTCGTGGTGCGGACCCTGCCGTCCGGCCCGCGGGCGACGCGCCAACCGGCCTGCTCGCGGACGTGGTTGTGGAACTCGCACACACCCCTGCCGTTGTCGAGCTCGGTCGCTCCCCCGTCGGCATCGCGGTGGATGTGGTCGACGTGCCGCACCGGGGCGTCGCAGTACGGCTCGGTACACCGATTCCCCGCGCGCGCTCGGACCAGGCGGGCGAGGAGACCGGTGAAGGTGCGCTGGCGGGAGTCCCCGCCGATCACGACACCGTCGGAGGTGATCAGGCGGCGCAGGGTCTTCCTCCCCTCGCTCGTGGCCAGGAGGTCGACCGGGACCGGACCGTGGCCGGGATCTCCGCCGGCAGCGGCGAGTCCGGGTCCAGCAGTGCCTCGACCGGGACGACGACCTGGACCTCGACACCCACATCGGTCGCCACGGCCTGGCCGGTGACCCGTTCGACGAGGGTATCGGCCATGACCTGACCACGAGTCCGGGTCAACGGTGCCGGGTTCACCGACACCTCGGTGAACGCCTTGTTCAGCGCGGCAAGACACGCCACACCCTGCTCCACCGGCAGATACGCGGTCAGATACGTCATCGCATCCGGCGCCGGGCGCAACGTCACCCGCCGCTCGGCACGGGCGGACTCGACCCGGGCGAGGAACTTCTCCGGCGCCACCTCGGCGGCGAACCGGCGGGCGAGATCCTGCAACCGCCGGATCCCCAGCCGGGTCAGATCGTGGCCGGCCAGACGAACATCCACCGCAGCACGTTCGGCGCGGTCCAGATCCGAGCACGCGGCCACCACCGCCGCCACCTTCACCGCGCTCAACTCACCGGCACCGAACAACCCACGAACATGATCGAGACCGTCGTGCAGATCCCGGGCCGTACTCACCCGACGCCGCGCCTCGGCCGGCGACACCCGACAGGCCAACCCGACCTGCGCCACCACACCGCGCTGCAACCGATCCGGATCGACCTGCCCGGCCGCGATGCCGTTCTCGACATGGAGCCGGGCGAACGCCCGCACTCGCGTCGCCTGCAACGCCGCCAAGGAGTGCTGCACGGATTCGAGCTGCTGGATCTGATCGATCAACTCCGCCTCGGAGACACCGGACAGGTCGTCGAGCGCGGCCTGCTCCACCGCCAGCTGAACCAGCGCCAGATCGACCTGCGGGAACCCCGGATCTCCGGCGGGGAGGCCGGTGCGTGGGGGTTCCTGGACCGCGGTCATGTGGTCGATCGTACTCGAACATATGTTCGATCCGCTAGTAACCGTTCACTCCCGCACACCTTTGAGCTGCGAAGAAATTTCCGACGGGTCGTGTCACGGCCACCGCGCCGCCGACCAGGTCACCCGTCAGTCACCGTCGCCGGTCCCGCCGCACGGCGGGCTATGATCGCCGACACACCGTCAGCGTGGGAGGTGTCGGCCAGGATGCGTGCGGCTACGGCGACGGCGTTGCCCGCCGACCGGCTCGGCCAGGTGTTCACGGTGCTGGAGCGGGTCGACCGCGCGCGTGACGTCGGCGAGCTGGCCGAACTGGTGCTCGAGGCGCTCGGTTCGGTCCTCGGCTTCCGCAACACGACGTTCTTCGCCGGCTCCACCTACAGCGGCCTGTTCCGCGACCCGGACCCGCTGCTCAACGGCCGTCAGCGCAGCATGATCCGTGAGTACCGCGAGCGCTGGTCGGACCGCGACGTGTTCGCCCAGCCCCGCGAGTCGGCGGTACTGCACCGCACGCACGCCGCCGCGGTCGACACCCGTGAACCCACCCCTGCTGCCGACCGGCCGTACCTGTCGTGGCTGGCCCGCAACGGGCTGGAGAACCTCGCCGCCGTCCGGGTCGCGCCCGGCGGCGGGCAGGCGCTGTTCGGGATCTTCGGCC
Organism: Pseudonocardia sp. EC080619-01; assembly: GCF_001420995.1. NCBI lineage: Bacteria > Bacillati > Actinomycetota > Actinomycetes > Pseudonocardiales > Pseudonocardiaceae > Pseudonocardia > Pseudonocardia sp. EC080619-01. The sequence continues at coordinate 977,764 of NZ_CP012184.1, forward strand.
CGAGCGGCACCGTCGGCCCGGCCGAGCTGGCCCAGCTGCGGCTCCTCGGCCGCCAGCTCGACGCGATCGCCCGGCACCTGCCCGAGCACGCGACGGCGGCCCCGCCCCCGCTGCCGCCGCGGCTCGCCCAGACGGCCGAGCTCGTCGGACGGGGCATGACCAACGCGATGATCGCCCGGACGATGGAGCTGTCCGAGGACACGGTGAAGAAGTACGTCAGCCGGTTGCTGGAGCGCACCGGGGCGCGGAGCCGGACCGAGCTGGCGCTGGTACTGCGCGGCAGCTGATCCGGCCGCGGCTCACCCCAGCGCCGCGAACAGCGGGGCCAGCTGCCCCGTGTCGACGTACTCCTCGATCCGGACCACCCGGCCGTCGTCGTCGACGTGCACGGCCAGCGCCGCCGGGGCGCGGAACGTACCGCCGTCGGGCAGGGTCCCGCGGAGCGTGTACTGCGCCCAGGAGACCGGTCCACCGGTGTCCTGGGCGCGGACCTCGTACATCCCGAAGTCCGGTACGACGGACCGGATGGCACGCACCGAGTCGAACGTGGCGGGGAGGGTCGGGGCCTCCACCTCGTCGAACGAGTGCCAGGTGACCGATCCGGGCGCGAACAGCGTCTCGCCGGGGTCGAGGGTCATCAGGGCGTCCACCACCCGTGCCGCAGGGATCACCGGGCACGCTCCTTCTCGTACTTCTCGGTCATGTGCGCGACGGCGTCGAGCTGGGCCTTCGAGTATCCCTCGCGGACCTCGGTGGCGCGACGGGCCGCGTCGACGGTGGGTTCGGACTGCCCCTGGAAGTGCGGCGCGACCTCCTCGGCGAACAGCTCGAACGAGCGCCGGGTGGCCGCCGGACCCGCCCAGTCCTGCCCCATCAGCAGCAGCGTGCCGAAGCTGCCGGCCTGGTCGACGAGCCGCTGCACCTGGGCGCGCGCCTGATCGGGTGTCCCGATCACGCCGATGCCGGCCTCGTTGATGAACTGGATCATCTCCTTGACGTTGTCGCCGGAGACGGCCATCTGCGGGAACGCGGCGACCTTCTGGAAGTAGCCGAACCAGTGCTCGATGCCCTGCTCGACCTCGCGGTAGGCCTGGTCCTCGGTCTCCGCGACGTGGAACGGGCTGACCAGCCGCCAGCCGGAGCGGTCGACGGTCGTCCCGGCCGCGGCGGCCCGCTCCTCCATCACGTTCCAGTGGTGGGCGAGCGCGTCGAAGCCGTCGGCACTCAGCGTCGCACCGATCGACAGCAGGCCGAGCCCGTGGGTGCCGGCGAGCCGCGCCCCGGTCGGCGACGCGACGGCCGCGACGGCGATGTCGAACAGCGGGTCGGAGAACGGTGCGAGCTGCAGCCGGGCGTCGATCAGCTCGTGGGTGCGGGTCGTCGCGGTGACCGACTCGCCCCGGAACAGCCGCAGGATGATGTCGAGGTTGACCTCGAGCAGCTCGCGGGTCTCGGTCGGGTTCAGGCCGATCATCGCCGAGTCGGTGGGGAGCGAACCCGGGCCGACGCCGAACAGCGTCCGGCCACGGGTGAGGTGGTCGAGCTGCACGATCCGGTCCGCCACCCACAGCGGGTTGTGGTACGCGATCGAGGTGACGCCGGTGCCGAGCTTGATCCTCCGGGTGCGCTGCGCCGCGGCGGCGATCATCAGCTCCGGCGAGGCGTAGATCTCCGAGCCGGCCGAGTGGTGCTCGCCGAACCACGCCTCCTCGTAGCCGAGTCGGTCCAGGTGCTCGATGAGCTCCAGGTCGCGCTCCATCAGCAGCGTCGGGCTCTTGCCCGGTGCGTGCACCGGGGCCAGGAAGATGCCGAAGTTCAGTCGGGCCATCTCAGGTGTGCCTCTCGTCGGGCGGTGCGCCGTCGCACCGCGCGGCCGTGGTGCCGATCACGGTGCAGCCGCGGCGGGCGCGGCACGAGTGCACGAAAGGAGACACCGCGCCGTCCCCCTCCGTGCACTCCCGTACGGCGCCGGCGGCGGCTACCGTCCGGGCGACAGCACCCCGACCCCCGGAGGACGACGATGTACGTCCGGATCACCGCGGACACCGCCGAGCTCGTCGAGCCGGAGAACGTCCGCTCGTTCCACGCCGTCGTCCCCGCCGGGTTCGACGCCGGCGCCGTCGAGGCGGCCGTGGCGGCCTCGGACGTCGGGACGGTCACGCCGGACGGCGAGCACGTCCTCGTCCGGGTCGACGCGCTGCGCCGCCTCGCGGCCGGCCGGGTGCCCGCGGGCTGGGACGACGATCTCGCCGGGATGGTCGCCTACGCCGCGACGAAGGGCTGGACCGACGAGGACGGCACCGCGGTGCGCGCCCACGTCGAACGGGAGTGAGCCGGCACGTGCACCTTCGTGCACTGTCCCGGCCGCCGCGCCCCGCCCTACCGTTCCCTGCATGACCGACTTCACGGGCAAGGTCGCCCTGGTCACCGGCGCGGCGTCGGGTATCGGCGCCGCCGTGGCACAGCGGCTGCGCACGGCAGGGGCGAGCGTGCTGCTCGCCGACATCGACGCCGGCCGGCTGGCCACCACGGGGGACGACGACCGCCGACGCGGCGTCGTCACCGACGTGACCCGCTCGGCCGACGTGGCCGCCGCCTGCGCTGCGGCCGTCGAGGAGTTCGGCGGCCTCGACCTGGTGTTCAACGTCGCCGGCGCCGCCACGCTGGGCACCATCCTCGACGGCGACGAGGACGACTGGCGGTCCACCGTGGACCTCGTCCTCGGCGGCACCTACCTGACCACCCGGCACGGCGCCCGGGCCATCCGCGACACCGGGCGCGGCGGGGCGATCGTCAACGTCGCCTCGCTCAACGCGCACGTCCCGCTCTACGGCGGGAGCTCCTACGCCGCAGGCAAGGCCGCCGTCGAGGTGTTCACGAAGAACGCCGCGCTGGAGCTCCAGCGCCACGGGATCCGGGTCAACGCCGTGCTGCCCGGCCTCGTCCGGACGCCGCTGACCGCCGGGTGGTTCGACGGCGGACCGGTCGAGCAGGACTTCGCGAACCGGATCCTGATGGGGCGGGCCGCCGATCCCGACGAGCTGGCCGGGCCCGCGCTGTTCCTCGCCGGGCCGGACGCGTCGTACGTGACCGGGACCAGCCTGGTCGTCGACGGTGGGTGGGAGATCACGAACTACCCGGACATCTCGGCGGCGGTCGAGGGCGGCTGAGCTCTCCTCGCCCTCGACGCATCGGTTCCGATCTCCTTCCGCGACAGCACCGGACACCACCACCAGGGCTCTGTAACGGGTCCCGGCCGGCGAACGGTAATCACCCCGCAGGGTGAGCCGATCACGCAGCGCGAGCCGATTTCGATAGCCTCTCGCTTCGAGATCGGCATGGCGAGGGGCGCGAGGTGGCGGACGGCGTGACGGACGAGCAGGTCGAGAAGATCTACAAGATCTTCCTCAAGTACGCGGACACCAGTTCGCCCCAGGAAGCGCTGGACGATCTGCAGCTGATGGGGCAGCCCCCGGAGATGATCAGTGCGATCCGGGAGAAGCACGAAGCCGAGACCGTACGCATCCGGAACCTGGACGAGCCGCCGTCGGTCTGGTTGGACGGACGTATCACCTGGTACACGGGCCCGGACATGGCCAAGGACAGGAACTGGCCCGCGATCAAGGCCGCCATGGAGAAGAAGGGCTTCGGGGACGCGAACATCGCCTCGGTCGACGCCTCCTCCACGAAGGTCCTCGCACTGCTCGACCACCCCAAGCAGGACTCGTACCGCACGCGCGGCCTGGTCGTCGGCTTCGTCCAGTCCGGCAAGACCACCAACTTCACCGCTGTCATGGCCAAGGCGGCCGACCGTGGCTACAAGCTGTTCATCGTGTTGTCCGGCATCCACAACACGCTCCGCCGGCAGACACAGGTCCGTCTCGCGGGCGACCTCGTCCAGGCGAACCCCGGCAAGTGGCACGAGGTCACCACCGACAGGCACGACTTCGTCCCGCCCGGCAACCCGAAGGCGTTCTTCGCCGCCAAGGACCAGCACCTGCTGCTGGTCGTGAAGAAGAACGCCACCGTCCTCCGGAAGCTCCGAACCTGGCTGGCGTCGGCCGGCGAGTACCTCGAGAAGTGCCCGACGTTGATCATCGACGACGAGGCCGACCAGTCGACCGTCGCCACCTCCAAGATCAACCCGTTGCTGTTCGACGTCCTCAACAAGTTCCCCAAGGTCGGCTACATCGGCTACACGGCCACGCCGTTCGCCAACCTCCTGATCGATCCTGCGGACGAGAACGACTTCTACCCGCGGGACTTCATCGTCAACCTGCCGCAGCCGACCGGTTACCACGGTGCGGAGGTCCTCTTCGGACGCGAGCTGCTCCCCGGTGAGGACGCCTCGACCCTCGACGGCGGCTACGACATGATCCGCACCGTTCCGGACGCCGAGATCGACGAGCTGAAGCCGAGGAACAAGAAGGAAGCGGTCGACTTCCACCCCGGCGCCGCGCACTCGCTGCGACGCGCCGTGGAGTGGTTCTGGCTGGCCACGGCCGCCCGGAAGGTCCGGGGCGGCGGGAACCCGCACTCGACGATGCTGATCCACACCACGACGGACACGGTCGTCCACGAACGCTTCGCGGATCCGCTGCTCGATCTGCGCGCGCGGACCCTTCGCGACCTCGACAGCGGGAACACGACCCTGCTCGACCGTCTCCGGACCACCTGGGAGAAGGAGACGGCGCGTGTACCCGCCGCCGATTTCGGTGAGGCGACCGTGCCGTTCGACGCGCTCCTCCACCACCTGCACGGTGTCGTCGGCGACACGAAGGTCGTGATCGACAACTATCGCAGCACCGACCGCCTCGACTACGAGTCCGGCCCCGTGACGGCGATCGCCGTGGGCGGCAACACCCTCTCCCGCGGGCTGACGCTCGAGGGCCTGGTCTCCAGTCTGTTCGTCCGTGCGGTGTCGGCCTACGACACGCTCCTGCAGATGGGCCGCTGGTTCGGCTACCGCAACCACTACGGCGACCTCCCGCGCATCTGGATGACCGACGAGCTGCGCGGATGGTTCAGCCATCTCGCGACCGTCGAGGCCGAGATGCGGCAGGACATCAACCGGTACATGAACCCCGGCGTCGATCCGCTCAACTTCGCGGTCCGTCTCCGTACGCACCCCAAGATGAGCATCACCACCAAGGCCAAGATGACCAGCGCGGTGAAGGCCTCGGCCGCCTTCGGCGGATTGCTGGTCGAGTCGCGCTTCTACGACGTCTCCCCCGACGCCGGGGCCTGGCTGGCACGGAACGCGCAGGCTGCTCGAAACCTGGTCACGGCGGCGGCGAAGGACGGCGACGCCGCCTCCACGAACGCCGAGTCCGCACTCTTCACCAAGGTCCCGCACGAGGACGTCCTGGACTTCCTCGACGGCTACTCGTTCCACGAGCGGTCCTCCGACGGCGACAGCAGGCGCATCGCGGAGTACATCCGCAGGCGGGTCCGGAAGGGCGCGCTCGGCCGCTGGAGCGTCGGTGTCGTCGGCAACTCGCTCCCCGGCGCCGACACCAAGCGCTGCGACTTCGGCACCGGCGTCGACGTCCGGATGGTCCGGCGCTCCCGCCTGCACACCGACGCCGACACCGAGTTCGACGGGGTCGCGGACATCAAGACCCTCACCAGCCGACGGGACGAGGCGCTCGACCTCGCCGCCGACCACCCGAGCTCGCTCACCCGCAAGGATCTGGTGACCCTGCGTCGACAGCAGCGCCCGACCGAGGGCCTCGTCCTCCTCTACCCGATCGAGCCCCGCTCGGAGCCTGCCCGGCTCAAGAACCGTGTTCCGCTGGACGCCCCGACGGACGACGTCGTCATGGGCGTCGCCTTCGTGTTCCCCGAGCCGGACGGCAAGGACTCCGAGGTCGAGTACATGAGCGCAGACCTCTCGAAGGTCGTCGTCGAGGAGGAGGACGACTCCGTCCTCGAGGAGCAGGACGACGAGTGAGCCCTGACGGTACCCGGCTCGACACACTGTGGACAGCTGCGCTCTCGACGTCGGCGACGTCCCGCTTCCGTACGGCGAGCTCAGGGGTCGTGACCCCGCACGGACCGGTGCTCGTCGCGGTGCGCGAGGACGACGTCAGACACCTGCTCGTCCCGATCGACGCGAGACACAGCCTGAAGGAGGACGTCGACGGCCGGTCCGTCACCCTCCGCCGACGGGTCCTGGAGGACGAGTCGAGCTACCGCACCTACGCCGCTCTCGCGCTGGTCGACGATGGACCGGGCGACCTGTTCCGCGCTCTGTGCGTCGAGGTGCTCGCGAGGATCGAGGCGGATCCGGACCGGGCCGTGGCCGCGCTGCGTCGCACACTGACGGACTGGCGGGCCCTGTTGTCCGGCGCACGCCGCACTCTCGGCCCCGCCGAACTGGCGGGACTCTTCGGAGAGCTGTTGCTCCTGAGCGAGATGCTCGACGACGACCCGGGTGCCGTCGCGTTCTGGACCGGACACTCCGGATCGGCCCAGGACTTCCACCGGAGCGCGATCGCACTGGAGGTCAAGGCCACCACCGCGGCGGAGGGACGGAAGGTCCGCATCCACGGTGTCGGACAGCTCGACGGCGGGGACGCGATGCGGTTGCTGCTGACCTGGGTCCGGCTCCGCACCGACCGCGGGCGCTCGGTGCCGGACCTGGTCGACGCCTGTCTCGCCCGGACGGACGACGAGGGTGCTCTCCTCACGGCGTTGCGCGACGCCGGCTATCTCCCGGCCGACCGTGCGGTGTACGCCGGGAAGGTGTTCGACGTCGTCGAGCGTCGGACGTTCGAGGTCGGCCCCGGATTCCCCCGCATCACGGCATCGGGCCTGGCGGGCGACGCCACCCTCGCCGGCATCGGCGGTGTCCACTACGACCTCGATCTCGACACCGCCACCGCGACCGACACGATCATCGACGGTGACGCGGCACGCGCATTCCTGGAGCACTCGTGACGACCCCACGCTGGTGGTCCCAGCCGTTTCCGCCGACCGGAGCCATCGCGTCGGAGGGGATCCGCAACCAGCTCGGGCGCCCGCCGGTCGATCCGCTGACCGTCTTCGTGCGCGAGACCGCGCAGAACTCGTGGGACGCACGACTCCGGACGAGCCCGATGGCGACCACCTACCGGTTGGAGCTCACCACGGTCGCGCCGATGCACCGACCGAGCTGGGAACGGCTGCTCGGTCCGCCGGCGCACACCGAGCAGCATCTCGGGGTCGGCCGGGTCGTCCGGACGCCCGACCTCAGGCTGCTGTCGGTCGTCGATCGCGGGACGAAAGGACTCGGCGGCCCGACCCGCGCCGACGAGCTCGCACTGGACCGGAAGGACTGGGTGTCGTTCGTCCTCAACGTCGGTGAGAAGCGCGACACCGAGCAGGGCGGCGGCACCTACGGCTACGGCAAGGCCGTCCTGTACCGGCTCTCCAGGGTCGGCACGATCCTGGTCTACACCCGGACCGAGGAGGCGGACGGAACGCTGTCGTCACGCCTGATCGGAATCGCCCTCGGGGAGTCGTTCGACAGCAGTGAGCGGGTCGGCGAGCAGTCCCGACCGTTCACCGGTCGGCACTGGTGGGGCGACGTGCAGGGTGATCATGTCGAGCCGCTGCGAGGACCGGAGGCCGACTCGATCGCCCGCACCCTGGGGCTGCGCCCGTTCGTCGACGACGAGACAGGGACGACACTGGTCGTCCTCGATCCCGATCTCGACGAGACCGACGGTGTCGAGGAGGTCGCGCAGCACCTGGCGCGGACGATCTCCTGGCAGCTGTGGCCGATCATGCTCACCGAGCGCGGGCACGACCGCCTCCACGCCGAGGTCGTCGCGGACGGTCGCACGTTCGCGGTGCCCGACCCCGCGGACACCTATCCGCTGGACATGTTCGTCGCCGCGTACCGCAAGCAACGTGACGGTGAGGGCTCCGTTCTCGAGTGCCTGCGACCGCGGCGGAAGCTGGGGCGGTTCGCCGTCGAGGAGGAGTGGGTCGTCCCGATGCCGAAGGACTCGGCGTCCCTCGCCGCCGAGTGCGCAGGAGTCCCGTCGGATCCGCATCACGTGTGCCTCATGCGATCGCCGGAACTCGTCGTCCGCTATCTGCCGGGCCCGGAGACGGGGTCGGTCAACAAGGCGTACGCGGGGGTGTTCCGTGCGGTCGACGATCTCGACGACGTGTACGCCGCGGCAGAACCCCCGACCCACGACAACTGGGTCGACGAACAGCTCAGCGGCCACGACCGCACCTTCGTACGGACGACCTTCCGGCGCATCAAGGACGCGCTGGAGGGCTTCCGGGCAGCCGCCGTCGTGACCCGTCAGGCGGGCAGCGGTGTCCCGCTGGGCGCCGCGAGCACCTTCCTCGGCGGGATCGTCGCAGCGGCCTTCGCGGGACCGGACGCACCGGAGGGTGGCCCGGGCGGCGGTGGAGACGCCGGCAGATCGGGCTCCGGAAGGTCGTCCGGAGGTCGCCGACCCTCCCCGGGAACCCGCGATCGGATCCGGGTCGGGCCCGTGTCCGATCCTGCTGTCGACGAGCGCGACGGCCGTGTGGTCCTCGTCCAGCGCTTCTCGGTGACCGGTCCCGGCCCGGCACGGCTGCAGGCGTCGGTCACGATCGGACTCGGTGACCGCGCCAAGGAGACCGATGCGCCCGCGGGCGCGTCCCGTCCTCAGGTGTGGTTCTGGGCGACGCCCGCAGGGCCGGTCACGGGCGACGTCTGTGTGGTCGACAGTCCGTCCGAGGTGGACCTCGTGGTCCTTCCCGTGGTCGACACGATCACCGACATCGCCGTCGTCGGGGACCGGGCGGAGGCGTCGCCATGAGTCGTGCGTTCCCGTACCGGAGGCCTCCGGCCGACGTCGTCGGGTGCGGGCCGTGGCTGCGGGTCGGTGCGACGACCCTCGACGAGGTCGGCACCGATCTCCCGGACTGGGACTACGGGACCGTGCTGCGGCTCCGTCGGCCCATGCGACTCGACGGTCTCCGGGCACGGGCGGCGACCGGACTCGGCGCCGATGCCGAACTCGATCTGTCGGTGCACTGGTCGTCGACGAGTTCGGCGCTGCGGGACCGCGTCTGGCGTGCGCCGGTCCCGTCCGCCGACGACGTCGACCTGGAGGTCGAGTTCGAGCTGCCCGGCGGCGAGCTCGGGGGGCGGCTCGATCTCTCCACCGTTCTCACGTTGCGCTCGGCCGGGCGGGAGGTCGGTTCACCGGCGGCGCCCCGTCGACCCGGCAGCGTCCTGTGGCGCGACGTCCATCCGGTCATGCTCCAGGGAGACGCCGTCCTCTTCCCCCTGTCGGTGGTCGACTTCGGCGCTCTGCCCTATCCGACGGGTGCGGCCTGGCATCTCGAGCTCGGTCACGATCTGGAGGCGCAGGCACTCGGTTCGATCCTGCTGTTGGCCAACGAACGCAGGGAGATCGTCACCGGTGCGTTGGCCGCCGCGGCGGACCCGGGCGATGCCGACCGGCGCGTCCTCTCGGCGGTCCGCACCGACGTGATCCGGTCGCTGGTCGAACGCGCGCTCGTCGACGACGGATTCGACCTCGACGAGGACTACCCCGTCGGCTCGATCGGAGCGCTCCTCGCCGCCGTCCTACGGGCCACCTTCCCGGATCGTTCGCCGGAGGCCCTGCGCGTCGAGCGCCGCCACGACCCGATCCTCTTCACCACACGTGTCCAGCACGCGACAGAACTACTGGCGGGGCCATGAGCATCCTCTATCCACGGCTGCTCGACCAGGCCGCCCGTGACATGCACTACCGCTTCACGACGATGTCGGTCGAGCAGTTGCGTGAGCTGCGGGCGTTCGGGCATCCGTCGGCGGTGTTCGCCGCGACCGGTGGGCAACGGGTCCCGGCGGGGTACCTGGAGGAACTCCGCGAACAGATCGTCAAGGCCGCGGAGGAGGCGGGATTCCCTGCGGCGGCCCGACGCGGCTCACATGCGGAGTTCGACCGAGTGGTCGCCCAGCTGCTGCACGAACGGTGCGGGCTGGTCGCCGCCGAAGCCGCCGTCCGGCCGATCTGGGCGTTCCTGGCTCTCGTGGTCCTGCCCGACGTGTCGTACTGGCGGTTCCCCGATCCCCCGCCGGATCGTGTGCTCGCGACCGACATCACCCGGCACGTATGGGGTCGTCTGTGGTGGCGGGCCCACCTGCTGGTGCTGCCCGAGGAGTTCGCCGACCGGTATCGACTGCTCGCCACGTTCGGCGAGGCGGACTTCGACCAGATCTACGCCCGTCGGTCGATGCTCGGCGGCAGCCGCACCCTGATCAGGGCGATCGCCGAGACGTGGCCGACGATCGACCGGGGCGGGCTGCAGAGCCGCGATGTGCTGAGGGATCTGCTCAAGCGACTGCTGCGGGTGGCTCCGGTCCTCGAGTTCGACGCGCTCGACGATCTGGAGTTGCGCGACCAGATCCGCTGGGAGGCTAGGAATTCGGTGCTGGAGCTGCGTCGCGCCGGGGTCGGGAGTGATCGCCCCGTGGACCGTTGACCGGTCTCCGCACGGTCAGGACGCCGGCTCGGCCTCCAGCCGCATCGCGTCGAGGTCGACGACCTGGCGGTCGGCGACGATCGGCTGCAGCCCGGAGACCCACGGAGCCCGGACCCGGGCGTCGAGTTCCTCGACGGTCAGCTCGATCCCCAGGACGCCTGCCAACACGTGCGCGGCCAGCCGGGGCGGGATGGCGTTCCCGACCTGCTGCCCGACGTCGTTCCCGGACCACGGGTAGTCGTGCGGGAAGGTCTGGAGCATCCCGGCCTCGTACTCGGTGAAGCGCTCGCCCCTGGTGGCCCCACGCCCGGTGATGCGGTTCCTGCGGATCTTCCCGGTCACCGTGGCGGCGGGCTCGTCGAACCGGCGCCGTCCACGGTCCTTCGGGTCGCCGCCGGTCCCGTAGTTGGAGACCACCTCGAAGGGCTGCGGTCGGTCGAGGGTCCGTCCCATCGTCTCCCAGGGCAGCAGGCGTGGATCGCCCTGGTCACGGTCCACTCCCCGTCGATACGGACGGTGGGTGGGGGTGGGAAGTGCCGGCTGCTCCCCCAGACGGGCCATCAGGATCGCGCGACGACGCGTCTGCGGAACCCCGAACTGCTCGGTGCGCAGGATCCCGGTGGCGGTCCGATAGTTGCCGACGCGTTCCAGTGCCTCCGCCATCGCCTCCCAGACCGGCAGCACGGCAGGAACCTGTTCGAGGACGATCGCCTCGTACTGGCGTTCCTGGTCCATCGCCTCGATCACCCAGCGCAGCGGTTCGAGGACCAGTCCGGTCCGTTCGTCGTCCAGGCCGGAGACGATCTCGCGGACGTCGTGGCGATCCACCATCAGCTCGACCAGCGTCCGGATCCGCTCGAGGGCGCGCCGACCCCCACCCGTCCCGGCGACGGTGAACGTCTGGCACGGCGGCCCCCCGGTCAGGACCGTCGCGTCCGGGAAGTCCGCGGGCCCGAGGTCCCGGACGTCGCGCTGCCTCGTCCGGAGTCCGGCGCGTCGTCGGGTCGCGCAGGCGTTGGCGTCGAACTCGACACCCTCCGCCGGGAATCCCAACCACTCCGCGGCGACGTCCAGCCCACCCGGACCGGCGAAGAGATCGACGATCGGGACGGACGACGGCGCGTGCAGGAACGGTTGCTCGGGGAGCACGGACGGACTCTATCGCTCGCTCCGTCCGCCGCGGGTCGGGTGCACCACCGTGTCGTCACATCGTCCGGACGGCCACTCGCCCACCGGTCACACGAGACGCGCCGCCTCCCGGTCGAGGACGTCCTCCACCGCGTCCGCCGCGGAATCGGCGGCCTCGTGCTCCCAGATCCGGATCACCGACCACCCCGCGTCCACGAGGCGCTCATCGGTGTCCCGGTCCCGCTCCACGTTGCGCGCGAGCTTCGTGGCCCACCACTCGCCGTTGGATTTCGGGGAGGTCGCGTGCTCCGGGCAACGGTGCCAGAAACAACCGTCGACGAAGATCGCCAGCCTGTACCGGGTGAAGACCACGTCGGCTCGGCGACGGCGGAGGCCGTCGATGTCGAAGCGGTACTCCACGCGGAACCGCCTGCCGCGCCGATGGAGCTCCCTCCGGAGGGCGACCTCCGGGGAGGTCCCGGTCCGAGCCTGACGGGACATCCGTGCGCTGACGTCCGGGCTGCTGGGCACGACCTGCGACATCGGAACCATCCCTCCCCCGGCGCTGTGTCCCGCTGCTCTCGATGCTCGGAGGAGCGTCGCACGCTCCGGAGGGACGAGCGTGCAGCACCACCGACATGCGCCGGCGTAACCACACGGCCCGGCCCGGCGAGCACGACAGGAGGACCCATCGACACCTGACCCGCGTACTCCGTGGAGGAGGAGCTCCGATGAAGAAGCTCATCAACGATCCCGCCGACGTGGTGGCCGAGTCGCTGGTCGGCGTGGCCAGGGCACACCCGGCGCAGCTGCGCGTCGACCACGAGAACCGCGTCGTCCTGCGGGCCGACGCCCCCGTCCGGGGCAAGGTCGGTCTGGTCTCCGGCGGCGGGACCGGGCACGAGCCGCTGCACAGCGGTTTCGTCGGGCGCGGGATGCTCGACGCCGCCTGCGCCGGGGAGGTGTTCACCTCGCCCGTGCCCGACCAGATGGTCGCGGCCACCCGGGCCGTCGACGGCGGCGCCGGCGTGCTGCACGTGGTCAAGAACTACACCGGCGACGTCATGAACTTCGAGATGGCGGCCGAGCTCGCGGGCGCCGAGAGCGGTGTGGCGGTGGAGTCCGTCGTGGTCGACGACGACGTCGCCGTCCAGGACAGCCTGTACACCGCGGGCCGGCGCGGCGTCGGTGCGACGCTGCTGGTCGAGAAGCTCGCCGGGGCCGCCGCCGAGGAGGGCCGCGACCTGCCCGCCGTCGCCGAGATCGCCCGCCGGGTCGACGCCGGCGCCCGCAGCATGGGGATGGCCCTGACCTCGTGCACCGTCCCGGCGAAGGGCACCCCGACGTTCGACCTGCCCGAGGACGAGATCGAGGTCGGGATCGGCATCCACGGCGAGCCCGGACGGCGGCGGGTCCCGCTCACCACGGCGCGCGAGACCGCGGAGATGCTGGTCGAGCCGGTGCTGACCGATCTCGACTTCACGGGCGGCGGCGGGGTGGTCGCGTTCGTCAACGGCATGGGCGCCACCCCGCTGCTCGAGCTCTACCTGATGTACGGCGAGATCGCGGCGCTGCTGGAGAAGGCCGGGGTCACCGTCGCCCGGTCGCTGGTGGGCTCCTACGTCACCAGCCTGGACATGGCCGGGTGCTCGCTGACCCTGCTCCGCCTCGACGACGAGCTCGTCCGGCTCTGGGACGCGCCCGTGTCGACGACCGCGCTGCGCTGGGGAGTCTGACCCGGATGGCCGACACGACGGTCGACGCCGACGCGGTGCGCCGCTGGCTGCGCGTGTTCGCCGGGACGGTCGCCGCGCAGAAGGACGTGCTGACCGCGCTTGACGCCGAGATCGGCGACGCCGACCACGGAGCGAACATGCACCGCGGCATGCAAGCCGTCGTCGCCGACCTGGACGGCACGCCGGGTGCCGACCCGGGCGCCGTCCTGAAGCAGGCCGGGATGACGCTGGTCCGCAGCGTCGGCGGCGCCAGCGGCCCGCTGTACGGCACGTTCTTCCTGCGCATGGCGACGGCGGCCGGCGCGGCGGGCGAGCTCGATCCCGCCGCGTTCGCGGTGGCGCTGCGCGCGGGGCTCGACGGCGTCGTCGCGCGGGGGAAGGCCGGCCCGGGCGACAAGACGATGGTCGACGCGCTGGGCCCGGCGACGGACGCTCTGGACGAGGCCCTCGCCGGGGGACGCTCCCTCGACGAGGCGTTGCGCGCGGCGTCGGCGGCGGCCGACCGGGGGCGGGACGCCACCACCCCGATGCTCGCCCGCAAGGGGCGTGCGAGCTACCTGGGCGAGCGCAGCGTCGGGCACCAGGATCCCGGCGCGACCTCGACCGCCCTCCTCGTCGCGGCGGCCGCGACGCTGGCGGAGCCCGGCCCGTGACCGTCGGCATCGTCGTCGTCTCGCACAGCCCGGCGCTCGCCGACGCCGCCGTCGCGCTGGCCGCGGAGATGGTGCAGGGGCAGGACTCCGTCGTCGAGTGCGCCGCCGGGACCGGGGACGGCGGTCTCGGCACCGACGCCGTCGCGATCGCCGACGCCGTCACGCGCGCCGACACCGGCGCGGGCGTCGTCGTCCTGATGGACCTCGGCAGCGCCGTCCTCTCCGCGGAGACGGCGCTGGAGTTCCTCGACGACGACGTCCGCGCCCGTGTCGTGCTCTGCCCCGCACCGCTGGTCGAGGGCCTGGTCGCCGCCACGGTGACGGCCGCGTCCGGGGCGGGCACCGCGGAGGTCGCGGCCGAGGCGACCGCGGCACTGCTCGCGAAGCAGAACCACCTCGGCGAGCCCACCGCCGGTCCCCCGCCGGACGCGGGCCCGGCGCGGGTCACGGCGCGGTTCACCGTCGCCGCGCCGCACGGGCTGCACGCCCGCCCCGCCGCGATGGTCGTCCGGGCGGTGCGGGGGCTCGACGCCGACGTCCGGCTGCGCAACGTCACCGCGGGCACCGCGGCCGTGCCGGCGCGGAGCCTCTCGCAGGTCGCGACGCTCGGCGCGCTGCAGGACCACGAGATCGAGATCCTGGCCGACGGCGACGACGCCGAGACCGCGGTCCGCGCGCTGCTCGCGCTCGCCGGCGACGGCTTCGGGGAGGCGTCCGCACCCGCCCCGGCGGCCCCGCCGGTCGTCCCGGACGTGCCGGTCGCGGCGTCCCCCGGGATCGGCATCGGCCCCGCGGTCCTCGCCGGCACGGCCGCGGTGGCCGTGCCCCCGCCGCGGGCCGGTCCCCCGGAGGTGCAGCGCGAGCGGCTGGCGGCGGCGTGCGGGACGGTGCGGGCCGCGCTGGGCGCCGTCCGGGACCGGGCCGCCCGGGACATCGGTCCCGCCGAGGCCGCGATCTTCGACGCCCAGCTGCTGCTGCTCGACGACCCGGAGCTGACCGGGGCCACCGACGCCCGGATCGCCGCGGGCACGGACGCGGCACGCGCCTGGGCCGAGGCGGTCGAGGAGGTGGAGCGGCGCTTCGCCGCCGTGGCCGACGACTACCTGCAGGCCCGCGCCGCCGACGTCCGCGACCTGCGCGACCAGGTCCTCCGCGCTCTCGGCGGCGACGGCGCGCCGGACGCGGCCGCCGACGGCCTCCTGCTCGCCGACGACCTCACCCCGGCACGGGCCGCCGAGCTCGATCCGGCCCGCACCGTCGCGGTGCTCCTCGCCCACGGGAGCCCGACGGCGCACAGCGTGATCCTGCTGCGCGCCCGCGGGATCCCCGCCGTCGTCGGGGCCGCCGGAGCGATCCGGGCGGCCCGGCCCGGCGTCACCGTCGCGCTCGACGGCTCCACCGGCGAGGTCGTCGTCGACCCCGACGACGCCACCCTGGCCGGGTTCCGGCGGCGCGCCGGGGACCGGGACCGGCGGCGCGGCGAGGCGCTCGCCCGGGCCGGCGAACCGGCCGTGACACGGGACGGCACGACCGTGCTCGTCGGGGCCAACCTCGGCTCCGCCGACGACGCCCGCGCCGCCGCCGGGGCCGACCTGGCCGGCCTGGTCCGCACCGAGTTCTGCTTCCTCGGCCGCGCCGCACCCCCCACCGTCGACGAGCAGGAGGACGCGTACCGCGCGATCGCCGAGGCGATGACGGGACGGCGGGTCACCCTGCGCACGCTCGACGTCGGCGGTGACAAGCCGCTGGACTACCTGCCGGTGGCGCCGGAGGCGAACCCGTTCCTCGGGGTCCGCGGCATCCGGCTGGCCCTCGCTCGCCCGGAGCTGCTGACCGGCCAGCTGGAGGCGGTCGTCCGGGTGGCCCACGACCATCCCGTCGACGTCATGTTCCCCATGGTCAGCACGCTCGACGAGCTCCTCGCGGCCCGCGGGCTGCTCGACCGCGCGGTCACCACGGTCGGCCGGGGCCGGCCCGCGGGCCTGCGGGTGGGGATCATGGTCGAGGTGCCGGCGACGGCGTTGAAGGCGGCGGTGTTCGCCCCGCACGTCGACTTCCTCTCCGTCGGGACGAACGATCTCACCCAGTACGCGCTCGCGGCGGAACGCGGCAACGAGGCCCTGGCCGCGCTCGCCGACCCGCTCGATCCGGGGGTGCTCGCCCTCGTCGCCGCCGCGGGCGCCGTCGCCGCGCCGGACCTGCTGGTCGCGGTGTGCGGGGAGCTGGCCGCCGACCCGGCGGCCGTCCCGCTGCTGCTCGGGGCGGGGGTGCGGGAGCTGAGCGTCTCCCCCGCCGCCGTCGCGGAGACCAAGCAGGTGGTGCGCGGGGTCGATCTCGACACGGCCCGCGACCTGACCGGCCGGGCGCTGCGCGCCGCCGGGGCCGCCGCGGTGCGCGCGCTGCCGGGCTGACCTCGTCGTCGGCGGGGGTCAGCGCCCGGCGGCGACCCGGCCGGCCAGCTCCCGGACGACGGCGAGGGTCTCGTCCGGATGGTCGAGCTGCGGGTTGTGGGTCGAGCCCGGCCACGACACGAGGGGCCCGCCGAACGCATCGGCGAGCCGGGCGTGGGCGCGGTGGACCGCGTCCGTCTCCGCGCGGTCCGCGGTGACCACGACGGACGGCACCCGCGGGAGGTCGGCCTCCCGCAGCCCGGCCGACAGCGCGGCGAGGCCCCGCACGGCGCGGGCCAGGACCCGGATGTCGGAGCCGGCGATGCGCTCGTGCGCGGCGGCGCAGTCCGGGCGCAGGCGCAGCCGGCGGCGCTCCCGGGCCATCGTGGCGCGGAGCAGCCCGGCGAGCAGCCGGCGCACCGGCGGCACGGCGGTGACCGTCGCGACCACGCCCATCACGCGTTCGAGCCGGGCGCAGGCGGCCGGGTCGTTGACCGGCGTCGGGTCGAGCAGGACCAGGCCGGCGACGACCTCGGGGTGGTCCCGGGCGAGCAGCGTCGCCACCGCGCCGCCCAGGCTCTGCCCGACCACGACGACCGGGCCGCAGCCCAGCTCGCCGACGAGCGCCGCGAGGTGCGCCGTGGCCCCGGCGAGCGTGCCGTCCTCCGTGGACGTCCCGGTGCCGGGACGGTCGTGCACGATCACCCGGCAGCCGGGGTCGTCGGCGAGCGCCTCGGGCATCCCCGGGAAGAAGCCCTCGCACGCCGCGGCCCCGCCGGGCAGGAGCAGGACGGCCGGGCCCTGTTCGGTGCGTCCGCCGGTCACGATCCCTCCGTGCTCATCGGCCGGCCGGACGCGAAGTCCCACACGATCTCCGACAGGTCGGGTCCGGCCCGGTCCACGAACAAGCCGTCGGCGCGGGGCCCGGACCAGGCGTGCCCCTGCCCCTCGACCAGGTACGAGTCGATCGCCGCCCCGCCGGGGCCGCGGTGGCTCGTCAGCGTGTAGGGGTGCCCGCCGGGCGGCGCGACGCGGGTGACGTCGTCGGGTGCGGGATCGGCGTCGGGCAGGCCGGTGTCGATGAGCGCGTCCAGCGCGAGCCACTGCTGCACCAGCCGGTCCGCCATGAACGGCGGCACGACCTCGTCCTGGTCGCCCTGCACGACGAGCAGCGGCACGTGCCGGGCGCGCGGCCCCATCACGGACCGCGCGAGGCGGGCGTTGTCGACCGGGGTGACCGCGTCGAGGTCGTCCTGGGCGCGGTGGAACCCGTACTCGCCACCCGCGACCGAGGTGACGGTCGCGACGAGGTCCGGGTAGGTGACCCCGAGGATCACGGCCGTCCCCGCCCCGGACGAGGCCCCCGCGACGTGCACCTGCCGGGCGTCCGCCCCGTACTCGCCGACGACCTGGCGGATCATCCCGGCGAGCAGCTCGGGCTCGCCGCGGCCCCGATCCTGGTGGTCCGGGGACAGCGAGTTCCAGCACATCTGGACGTTCCGCAGGAGCGACTGCGTCGGGTAGACGACGAGGAACCCCTCCCGGTCGGCGAGGTCGTCGAAGCGGGTGGTGGCCTTCATCGAGTTCAGCCCGTAGCCGCTCATCGCGCACCCGTGCACGGCGACGACCACCGGCATCGGCCGGTCCGGCCGCCACGACGGCGGGACGTGCACCTGGTAGGCCAGCCGCCCCTCGGAGCTGGAGTAGCTGCCCGTCCGGTCCCCGCCCGGGGCGGGCCCGGCGGCCGGGGCCGCTGCCGAGGGGGTCGCGGCGAGGACGACGAGCACGAGCGCGGCCGTCACCCACCCCGTCCATCGGCCGATGCTGCGGCGGTGGGTCATGTCGACATCGCTCCGTTCCGGACGCCCGTGCCGGGTCCGTCGACAGTGAACACCCGGCCGTAGCGGCATGGTCAACCGCGGTCCCCGGGCCCGCCCGCCGGTCAGGCGGTCGGCAACGCCCCCGGTCCGGCGTCGGCCGCGGTCAGACGGTGCGGGACACCCCCGGGAGCGGGACGGCGGCGGGGCGGCGCGGGTGCGGACCGCACCACCGGCGAGGGCCGCACCGGGCGGGCGCCGGGCGGCACGACGACCACCGCCGCGCCCCGCACCTCGTCGGCGACGACGTCGGCCCACCTCCCGATGCGCACCTCCGCCTCGACGTCGACCTCGCCCGACCGGACCGCGACGTCGTCGGCGACCCGGTCGAGGCGCTGCCGCACGAGAACCGCCGCGCCGCGGGACACCGGCCGGTCGTCGGGCGACCGGGCGCCGACGGCCACGACCAGGCGCAGGTCACGTCCCGCCCGGCGCGCCAGCTGCTCCGCCCAGCAGGCGACGTGGTCGGCCAGCTCCCCGTCCCCGACCGCGACGACCGGCCCGGCCCTCCGGTGCCCGTCGCCGGCGTCCTCCCCGTGGCCGCGCGCGCCGGTCCCGGACGCGCCGGAACCGCCGGTCAGCCGCCGCAGCCAGGCCGGGAGGAAGGGCCCGGGGACGCTCGACGACGTCGTCATGCGGGTGAGCGTCCCGCCGGGGCACCCGGGACGGGCAGGGCCGACCGGCCCGCACCCCGGTCCGGCCCGGTCAGCTCCGGCCGGTCCCGGGCGCGGGCCCCAGCGCCTCCGGATCCGTCGACAGCCCGGACACGATCGCGGCCACGCCGAAGTGGAACGCCTCCGCGTCGTCGTCGCGGCTCCGCCCGGCACCGTCGGCGACGATCCCCGTCCGCACCAGCTCGGCGTGGTTCTGCTCCTCGGCGACGAACCCGAGCACGTAGTGCACGAGCGTCCGCGCCGCCCAACCCGCCCGGCGCTCGGAGAGCCGGTCGTCGAACGCGTCGCGCAGATCCCGGAGGGGTCCCAGCGCCTCGGGCCGGAAGGCGAACGCGAACGACACGAGCTCGGCACCGTCGCGGACCGCCAGGAGCGCGGCCCGCAGGGCGATCGCGGCCTCGCGCGGATCATCCGTCGGGACGGGATCCGGCGCGTCGTCGAGGATCCGGACCGCGACGTCCACGAGCAGGTCCTGCTTGCTCGGGACGTGGTAGTAGAGCGCTCCGGGCCGCACGCCGAGGTCGTCGGCGAGCCGCCGCATCGTCAGGCCGCCCAGGCCCTGCCCCCCGAGCAGGGCGACGGCCTGCCCGACGATCCGTTCCCGACTCAACCGCACGGTTCCCCCCACCTGTCCCGCTCCAGTCTGCGGGCCGGCCCGGACCGCGTCCCCACCGGGCGAGCTTGTCGCGCGGCGGCGCCCCGGCTACCGTTTGAACGGTGTTCAAAACCTTTGACGACCTCGCCTCCCGACAGCTCGACGGCGGCGTGCTCGACCGCGAGGACGCCCGCACCGTGCTCTCCGCCCCCGACGACGAGGTCCTCGGGCTGGTCGCGGCGGCCGGCCGGCTGCGCCGCGCCCACTTCGGCGACCGGGTGAAGGTCAACTACCTGGTGAACCTCAAGTCGGGGCTGTGCCCGGAGGACTGCGGGTACTGCTCGCAGCGGCTCGGCTCGTCGGCGGACGTCCTGAAGTACTCGTGGCTGAAGACCGACGAGGCCGTGCGGCAGGCGGGCGCAGGGATCTCGGGCGGGGCGTCGCGGGTCTGCCTCGTCGCGAGCGGGCGCGGGCCGGGCGCGCGGGACGTGGAGCGGGTCGCGGGCGTCGTCGGGGAGCTCAAGTCCGCGCACCCGGGTGTCGAGGTCTGTGCCTGCCTGGGGTTCCTGGGCGACGGCCAGGCCGAACGCCTGCGCGAGGCCGGTGTCGACGCCTACAACCACAACCTGAACACCGCCGAGTCGCGGTACTCGTCGATCTGCTCGACACACGACTACGCCGACCGCGTCGACACCGTGGAACGCGCGCGGGACGCCGGCCTCTCCCCCTGCTCCGGCCTCATCGTCGGCATGGGCGAGACCGACGACGAGGTGATCGACGCGATCTTCGCCCTGCGGGACCTCGGGGCCGACTCGATCCCGATCAACTTCCTGATGCCGTTCGAGGGCACGCCGATGGCGGGCACGTGGACCCTGGACCCCCAGCGCTGCCTGCGGATCCTCGCCCTGGCTCGGCTCGCGTGCCCGGACACCGAGGTCCGGATCGCCGGCGGCCGGGAGATGCACCTGCGGTCCCTGCAGGCGGTCGCCCTGCACGTCGCGAACTCGATCTTCCTGGGTGACTACCTGACCAGCGAGGGCCAGGCGGCGGAGGCCGACCTCCAGCTCATCGCCGACGCCGGGTTCCGGGTCCAGGGCGCCGACGAGTCGGCCACCGGCGACGCGCAGACCCCGGCCTCCCGCCGTCGCGGCGCCGGTACGCCCGTGGCCCCGAACGCATGACGACGACCGCGCCTGCCGGGACGGGCTCGATGGAGGACTGGCTCGCCAGCGCCGCGGACCGCCGGCACCGCGACGGCCTGGTCCGGGCGACCGACGCCGCCCGCCACCCGCGGGCTCGTCCGGGGACCCTCGACCTCGCCTCGAACGACTACCTCGGGCTGAGCGGTGACCCGCGCCTGGTCGCCGCCGCGGCCGAGGCACTGCGACGGCACGGCACGGGGGCCGGCGCGTCCCGGGTCGTCACCGGGACCACCGGCGCGCACGACGACCTCGAGTCCGCGCTCGGGCGGCTCACCGGGCAGCCGGCGGCACTCGCCTTCTCGAGCGGGTACGCCGCGAACGTCGGCCTGCTCACCGCACTCGGCGACCCCGGCACCCTGATCGTCAGTGACGCCCACGTGCACGCCTCGCTGGTCGACGGGGCCAGGCTGTCGCGCTCACCGGTGCGGATCTGCCCGCACGCCGACACCGGCGCGCTCGAGGAGCTGCTGCGCGACCGGGAGCACGAGCGCGCCGTGGTCGTCGTGGAGTCGATCTACTCGGTGCTCGGCGACGCCGCCGACCTGCGCCGGACCGCCGAGCTGTGCCACCGGTACGGGGCGATGCTCGTCGTCGACGAGGCGCACGGGATCGGCGTGGCGGGCGGCGGGCGGGGAGCCGTGCACGCCGCAGGGCTGGCCGGCGCCCCGCACATCGCCGTCACCGCGACGCTGTCCAAGGCACTGGGCTCGCAGGGCGGCGCCGTGCTCGGCTCGCCGCTGCTGCGCGAGCACCTCGTGAACACGGCGCGCACGTTCGTCTTCGACACCGGGCTCGCCCCGGCTGCCGCCGCGGCGGCAGCCGAGGGCTGCCGGATCATCGACACCGACCCCGGGCCGTGCGCCGCGCTGCACGCGGTCGCCGACGCCGTCGCGTCCGCGGCCGGGATCGTCCGGGCCCCCGGTGCGGTGCAGTCGCTGGCCGCCGCCGGCCCCGAGATCGCGGTCGCCGCGGCGCGGACGCTCGGCGAGGCCGGGATCCTCGTCGGCTGCTTCCGGCCACCGAGCGTCCCCGACGGGATCTCCCGGCTCCGGCTGGTCGCCCGCGCCGGGGTCGATCCCGGCCGCGCCGCCGAGGCTGCAGCACGGGCCGCACGCTCGGTCGGCCCGGCCGGTCCGGTCGGTTCGGTCGGCCCGGCCGCGTCGACCGGCGGGTCCGTCGGGGCGCCGTCGTGACCGGGGTGCCGCGGGTCCTGTTCGTGACCGGCACCGACACCGGGGTCGGCAAGACGATCGCCACCGCCGCGCTCGCCGCCGCCCTCGGCGGGACGGGCCGCTCCGTCGCGGTGTACAAGCCCGTCCAGGCCGGCACCGAGGACGGCGCCGGTGACATCGACACCGTCGTCCGGCTGGCCGCGCCGGCGGTGGCCCGTGAGGGTGTGCGGCTGCCCGATCCGATGGCACCGGTCGCTGCCGCGG
This sequence comes from Pseudonocardia sp. EC080619-01, assembly GCF_001420995.1. Lineage (NCBI taxonomy): Bacteria > Bacillati > Actinomycetota > Actinomycetes > Pseudonocardiales > Pseudonocardiaceae > Pseudonocardia > Pseudonocardia sp. EC080619-01. Next base: position 999,943 of record NZ_CP012184.1, read on the forward strand.
CCCGCGCGGGCGTCCCGCTCCCGGCCGCGCCCGACCACCTGGCGACGATCGCCGCCCTCGGCGCCGCCCACGACCATGTGATCGTCGAGGGCGCCGGTGGGGTCCTGGTCGAGCTCGGTACCGACGGCCACACCCTCGCGGACCTCGCCGTCGCCGCACCGCAGCCGTCGGGGACGGTCGTCGTCTGCCGTAGCGGGCTCGGGACGCTCAACCACACCGCGCTGACCCTGGAGGCGCTCCGGCACCGCGACGCCGTCATCGCCGGGCTCCTCCTCGGCGCCTGGCCGGAGCACCCGTCCTTGATCGAGGAGGACAACCGCCGCCGCCTCGCCACCGGACCGGCCCCGCTGCTCGGCGCGGTCCCCGACGGAGCGGGCCTGCTCGACCCCGGGCACTTCCGCCGCCGGGCAGCCGAGTGGCTCGACTCGTGGCCCGCCCCCGCCCCGCACCCGGCTCACCCTCACCCTCATCGAGATGCACCTCAGCGCGACATGTCGATCCCTGGACGACACTGAGCTGCATCTCGGCGGGTACGCGACGCGGACCGGGCCGGGTTCGCACGGGATCGGTTGCCTCGCACGGGGTCGGATCCCGTGCGAGCGACGCGAACCCGTGCGAACCGATCCGTCGAGGGGTGCGGGGGCGCCGCGACTCATCGGACTCCGCATCCGCACCGCACGGCACGGTGTCCGGCACGGCACGGCACGGCACGGCCTGGCCCGGCTCGGCTCGGCTCGGCTCGGCACGGCCTGGCCCGGCCTGGCCCGGCCCGGCTCGGCAGAGCGCCACTCTGTCCGCCGGGCCTGGTCCGCACCGGCACACCCCTTCCGTGGAATCGCTTCCCCAGGCAGCGATCTCACCGGACAAGGTCCTCGGCCGCGGCGCGTGCCGGCCGGGCCCGGAGTCCGCGGTCCTGTGCGGGCGCCCCGGTGGGCGGCGCCGCCCACCGCGAGATCCGCCCCGGACAGGTCCGGCCCGCCGCCGGCCCGTCTGCGCGGCTCGTTCGCGCGGCTCGTTCGCGCAGCTCGTTCGCGCGGCTCGTTCGTGCGGGATCGTCAGTCGTAGACGACGGCGAGGCCGCGGCGCCGCAGGTCGTCGAGGAGGTCCCGCATCGTCTGCAGCTGCTCGGGGGTGTGCCCCGTCCAGTCCTCCAGCTCACCCACGATGCGGACGGGCTCGCGGGTCCGGTAGGAGCGCGTCGGATTGCCGGGGTGCTTCTTGTCGGTGACGTTGGGATCGTCCTCGACGGCTCCGGTCGGTTCCACGACGTAGATGCGACCGGGCCCGTCACCGGCGGCCATCTCGGCACCCCAGGCCGCGGCGTCGAGCGTCGCCGTCACGTAGACGTGGTTCATGATCCGCCCCTCCTCGAAGTTCGAGGGGCGGCCGGGGACCAGCAGGTCACCGACGGCCAGGTCGGCCCTGGTCCCGTGCAGCAGGACCCCCGGCTCGTACACCTCGAACGGTGTCGGCCCGGTCCCCGTGTCCGGCTCCTGCGTCATGCCGTGACTCCCCCTCGTCGTCGCGTGTGCGTCGAGCGGAGATCCTCCGCCGGGAGGGAGGGCTTGCCGCAAGCCCCGCCCCGCGCTATACGTTGATCACGGCGGACGCAGTGCCGGTCACCGGGGCATGTCTCGGGTCATCCCTCGTCGGCGCCCACGCGGAACCGCAGGTCCCCCGCCATGTCGATCCGGGCGAGCTCGACGCGCGAGGTGATGCCGAGCTTGGGGTAGACGCTGGCCAGGTGATGGCCGACCGTGCGGTGGCTGATCAGCAGCTGTGCCGCGATCTCCCGGTTGGTCAGGCCGTCGGCGGCCAGCCGTGCGACCCGCAGCTCCTGGGCGGTCAGTCCGGCCCCGGCCGGTGAGCCCGGCTCGTGGCGGGCGCCCGGCCCGCCCGCCAGGTCCTGCTCGCGCAGCGCCCGTGCCCGCAGCGGCTCCGCGCCGAGCCGGCCGAACGTGTCGGCGGCCGCGGCGAGCTCGTGCCGGGCGTCGGCCCGGCGGCGCGCCCGCCGCAGCCACTCGCCGTACAGCAGCCGGGTACGGGCGTGCTCGAACGGGTCGTCGCACGCGCCGGCCTCGTCGAGGGCCGCACGGTAGGAGGTCTCGGCCGCCGGCCCGTCCGCGGTGAGGGCGCGCAGCCGGTGGGCGGCCGAACGGGCCCAGACCGCGCCGGTGCGCTCGGCCCACGTCGCCACCGTCGCGACCCGGGCCCCGACGACGTCGGCGCGCCCGGCCTGCGCCGCCGCCTCCGCGGTGTCCGGGGCCGCGAGCAGCGCCGCCGTGCGGTGGGCGGCCTCGTGGCCGGGCTCGTCGAGCGGCAGCAGGTGGCGCAGGGCCTCCTTCGGCCGGCCGCCGAGGAGCGCCGCCCGGCCGCGGTGCCAGTACGCGGAGGCCGTCAGCGCGCGCACCCCGCGCGGGGCCGAGAGTGCCAGTGCGCTCCGGGTGAGCTCCTCGGTGCGGGCCCCGTCGCCGCGGGCCGCGGCCAGGCCGGCCAGGGAGAGGCGGCACTGCGTGGCGATGTGGTCCGCGCCGACCTCCGCGGCCAGCTGCAGTCCCTCCTCCGCCGCGGACCCGGCCGCCTCCCACCGGCCCGCGGCGAGGTCGAGGACGGCGGTCTGGGAGAGGACCATCGCCAGCGCGGCGAGCTCGTGCCGGCGCCGCAGCTGCGCGGCCTGCACGGTCAGCACGTCGTGCAGCGGGCCCTCGGCGCCCCAGGCCCAGACCAGCGGGACGGGTGGCAGCAGCTCCCACGGGACGGTGCCGAGCCGGCCGACGGTGTCGCTGCTCCTGCCCGGGGTGGCGCGGGCGACCTGCCCGGTCTCGTCGTAGCAGGCCCACCAGGCCCGCAGCACCGGCACGACCGGTGACAGCTCCGGGTCGCCGCCGGCATCGAGATCCAGCAGCCGGCGCAGCGCCTCCTGCTGCAGCTCGGGCCGGCCTGCCGACCACGCCGCGCGGACCGCCATCGAGCCCAGCTCCACCGCGCCGCGGGTGCCCGGGACGACGGTCATGTCCCGGGCCAGGTAGTGGTGGGCGCGCTCCGGCCTGCCGTAGGCGAACTCGAGGATCCCGCGCAGCCCACCGCTGCGCCGGACGACGGGGTCCACGCCGTCCAGGAGCTCGGCGTCGTCGAGCAGCCGTCGCGCCGCACCGGCCTGACCGGCGTCCCACGCGGCACGGGCGGCGGCGGCCAGCCGGCGGGCCGCGTCCGCCGGCTCCGGCGACAGCTCGGCGGCCCGCCGCAGCGTGCGGGACGCCATCGGCCCGGCGCTACGCTGCAGGCAGCGATCGGCCGCACGCTCCAGCAGCGCGGCGACGTCCTCGTCCGCCTCCTCGGCGGCCGCCGCCAGGTGCCAGGCCCGTTCCTCGAGGGCGTCGCCGGACAGCACCGCGGCGAGCGCCCGGTGCGCGGCCTGCCGGTCCGCGAAGGGAGCGCCGTCGTAGACGGCCGCCCGCACCAGCGGGTGCCGGAACTCCACCCGGGCTCCCGACGCACGGAGCAGACCCGAGCGCAGTGCCTCGTCCCAGGCGTCCGTGTCGACGCCCCAGCCCGCCCCGGCGCGGTGCACGACGTGCCGGTCACCCCGGTCCTCGGCCGCCGCCAGCAGCAGCAACGCCCGCGTCGACGGCTTCAGGGTCTCGACCCGGGCGCAGAACGCCCGCCGCAACCGGGGCCCGACCGCCACCGGCTCCCCCGCCGCCGGGAGGGGCGCCTCGCGACCGAGGGTGGGCAGCTCGCGCAGCGCCAGCGGGTTGCCCCCTGCCGTCCGGACCGTGCGGTCGACCAGCGTCTCGTCGGTGTCGGGCACGACGGCCGCGACCAGCCGGCGTGCGTCGTCGTCGGCCAGGCCGACGACCTCCATCGACGGCAGCCCCTCCCACGGCCCCGAGGCGGGATCCTCGTGCCCGGTCAGGAGTACGACGACCGGGTCGGTCCGCACCCGCCGCGCGACGAATCCCAGGCAGTGCGCGGTCGCCTCGTCGATCCACTGGGCGTCGTCGACCACGACGAGCACCGGCCGTTCCCGGGCCAGGCCGGAGAGCAGCGAGAGCACGGCCGCACCGATGAGGAAGCGGTTGGCCGGGTCCCGGCTCAGACCCAGCGCACCGCGCAGCGCCGCGGCCTGCGGTGCGGGGAGCGCGTCCAGCCGGTCCGTCACCGGCCACAACAGCTCGTGCAGCGCGGCGAACGCGAGGCCCGCCTCCATCCGGGTGCCCCGGCACCGCAGGACCGTGGCGCCGGACGCCGCCCCGACGGCGTGGTCGAGCAGGGCGGTCTTGCCGATGCCCGGCTCGCCCCACAGCACGAGCCCGGAGCCCTCGCCGCCGGCCGCCCGTGCCAGCACCCGGTCCAGGGCCGCGGTCTCGGCGCGCCGCCCGAACAGCTCCATGGTCCACCGTGCCTTCCCGCGCCGGGCCGCAACGGCACGACGGATCGCCTCGTCACACGGTAACCGCGCCTTTCCGGACATTCCGTCGTGACCGATCCACCGACCGATCCGCGGACGTCCGCGGCGCCCGACACTCGGTGGGTGAACCGCTCCGCACGCGTCGAACCGCCCGCGTCGTGACCCCCGTGACCGAGAGACCCGACTTCACCGGGCTGCGGGCGACGTACATCAACTGCACGCTCAACCGCTCCCCCGGCCGCAGCCACACCCAGGGCGTGATCGACCGCAGCGTGGCGATCATGGAGGCGAACGGGGTCGGCGTCGACCAGATCCGCGCCGTCGACCACGACATCGCCACCGGTGTCCGCCCGGACATGACCGAGCACGGGTGGGACACCGACGAGTGGCCGGCGCTGCTCACCCGCGTCCTGGCCGCCGACATCCTGGTCATCGCCGGACCGATCTGGCTCGGGGACAACAGCTCGGTGACCCGCCGGGTGATCGAACGGCTCTACGGCTACTCCGGCGTGCTCAACGAGCACGGCCAGTACGCGTACTACGGACGCGTCGGCGGCGCCCTGCTCACCGGCAACGAGGACGGCCTCAAGCACTGCGCAATGAGCATCCTCTACAGCCTGCAGCACATCGGGTTCACCGTCCCGCCCCAGGCCGACGCGGGCTGGCTCGGCGAGGTCGGCCCCGGCCCGTCCTACCTCGACGAGGGCTCCGGCGGTCCGGAGAACGACTTCACCAACCGCAACACCGCGTTCATGACCTACAACCTGCTCCACCTCGCGTCGATGTTCCGGAACGCCGGCGGGTTCCCCGCCTACGGCAACCAGCGCACAGCCTGGGACGCCGGGCGCCGCCCCGACGACGCCAATCCCGAATACCGTTGACCGTCACCCTCCCGTGGCGCCGCGAAGGATGTGAGCACCGATGACCAGCCCGGCGACGACGACCTGGCCGAGCCTGCGGGTGTCCGACTGGACCCCCACCCGCGACACCCTCCACATGTGGACCCAGATCGTGGGCAAGATCCGCATGGCCCACGCGCCCCTGCTGAACCACTGGTGGCAGGTGACGCTCTACGTCAGCCCGCGCGGGCTGACGACGTCGGCCGTCCCGCACCGCACGGGGGCCTTCGAGATCGAGTTCGACTTCGTCGGGCAGCAGCTGGAGGTCCGCAGCAGCGACGGCGGGGTGCAGAGCCTCCCGCTCCGGCCGATGCCGGTCGCGGAGTTCTACACCCGGGTCCTCGACATGCTCGACCGGCTCGGGATCGAGGCACCGATCCGGCCGCACCCCAACGAGGTCGACCCGGCGATCCCCTTCGCCGAGGACCACACCCACACCTCCTACGACGGCGAGGCGGCCGCCCTGTTCTGGCGGCAGCTGCTGCAGGCGAACCGCGTGATGGGTGAGTTCCGGTCGCACTTCGTCGGCAAGGTCAGCCCGGTGCACTTCTTCTGGGGTGCGATGGACCTCGCCTGCACCCGCTTCTCCGGGCGGCCGGCCCCGCCGCACCCGGGCGGCGCCCCCAACTGCGGGGACTGGGTCATGGTCGAGGGCTACTCCCGGGAGCTGTCCAGCTGCGGGTTCTGGCCGGGCGGCGGCGAGGAGGGCGCGTTCTACTCCTACGCCTACCCCGGGCCCGACGGGTTCGCCGACCAGCCGGTCGGCCCCGACGGCGCGTTCTTCAGCACCGAGTTCCAGCAGTTCCTGCTGCCCTACGAGGTCGCCCGCGCCGCACCCGACCCCGATCGGGCGGTCGCCGAGTTCCTCCGCACCACCTACGAGGCCGCCGCGGACCTCGGCCACTGGGACCGCGCGGCGCTGGAGGACGACCCCGCCCGCTGGGAGGGGACCGCCGTGCCCCGGACCACGACATGACCGACCCGATCGGCACCCTCGTCGACGCGCACCTGGACGCCTGGAACGGACCGGCCGGCCCCGGCCGGGACGCGACCGTCGCGGAGGTCTACGCGCCGGACGTGCTCGTCGGGGAGCCGGACGCCGCCCGCACCGGGCACGCCGGGATGTCCGAGGCGATCGACGCCCTCCACGCACAGGTGCCGGGCGCCGCGATCACCCGCTCGGGGCCTGTCCAGCGGGCCCAGGACCTGGTCACCTACACCTGGGTCCTCGGTGCCGAGGGGCGCGCGCCGGTCGCATCCGGCCGTGACGTGCTCCTCGTCCGGGACGGGAGGATCACGAGCCTGTACGTGCTGATCGACACGACGTGACGGCCGCGCCGGTGGCGTGACCGGGGTGCGTCGTAAGGCGGGTACGGGCACAGGGGCGCCGGGGAGGGAGCGGTCCGTGACCGATCAGCACGTCGATCACCTGGCCGCGGCCGAGCGGGCCGCGCGGATGGACGACCTCGCCGTCCGGCGGGGCGCGGAGGGCCGGCGGGCCGAGGCCGAGGCCGCCGCCGACGAGGCCGCCCGGCTGTACCGCGCCCTCGCGGCGGACTTCCCCGCGATGTTCGGCGGCGACGCCGACCGCGCCGGTGCGCTCGCCACCGCCCTGCGGGAGGCTCCGTCCGGGGGCTGGCGGGCGGTCCTGACCGCCGCCGTGCCGTACGGGCCCGCCTCCCTCGGCGCCCGCGCACCCGCCGCCGCCCGCGAACCCGACGGCCCCGTCGTACCCACGGCCCCGGAGCCGGCGGCCCCCGCCGGACCCCCGCCCGGACCGCGGCGACGGCGCGCCGTGACGTCGGTGGTGATGGTGACGGCGGCGGTGGTCGTCGTCCTTCTCGGGACCGTCGGCACCGCGGGCTGGGTCCTCTCGCGACCGCCCGCGGAGGCCGCGGTCCGGACGGAGCCGGCACCCGTCCCCGTCCCGATCAGGCCGTGGACCGCCGGTGCCCGCGCCGACGTGGCCCCGACCGGCGTCGCGCTGCGCGCCGCGCCGTCCACCGCGGGCGACCCGGTCGGGCGGCTGCCCGTGGGCGACGACGTCGAGATCCGCTGCGGCGAGATCGGCCGCGCGACCACCACCGACACCGGCGAGCGCAGCTCCAGCTGGCTCCGCACCGCGACCGGGAGCTGGGTCGCCGCGGTGAACGTCGAGCTCCGCGGGCCCGGCACGATCACGAACTGCAGGCCCGGGCAGCCCCCGGTGCCCGTCCCGCACCACCGGTGAGGTCCCGTCCTCCGGGCGGCGTGCGAGACGATCACGAACCGTCATATAGTTAGCATGTGCAACGGTTGGTGGAGGTCGGCGAGGGACGTACGTCCGACGCGATCGTCCCCGGCCGCCTGCGACGCGCCCGCGACCGGTTCGTCGCCTCCGACCCCGGGCTCGTCCGGCTCGTGTCGGCAGCGCGTGCGGTCCTGGCGATCGCCTCGGCGCTCGGGGTGGAGTACCTCGTCGCGAGCGTGACCGGCGCTCCCCCGCTGGTCCCGATGATGCTCGGCGCGGTCGTCGCGATGCTCGCCTCGTTCGGCGTCGTCGACGCGACCCGTGGCGGGCAGGCCCTCACCCTGTGCTGCCTGCCGCTGGCGATGCTGGCCGGGATGGGCGTCGCGCTGCTCGTCGACCGCAACCGGCTCGCGTCGCTGGTGACGTTCGTCGCGGTCGTGTTCGTGGCGGTCTGGGTCCGGCGCTTCGGGATGCGGTTCTTCGTCTGCGGCATGGGCGGGTTCATGGGCTACTTCTTCGCCCTGTTCCTGAACCTGCGCCCGGAGATGCTGCCCGGGGTGGCGGAGGCGGTCGTCGTCGCGATCGCCTGGGTGCTCCTGCTGACGCTGGTCCTGCTGCCGATCCGCAACGACCGCGTGCTGCGCCGGATGCTGCGCTCGTTCGAGGCCCGGCTGGCCGGTCTCGCCGGGACCGTCCTCCTGCTCGCCGACCAAGCCCCGGGCACGGCCGAGCGGACCCGTGCCGAGACCCGGCTGCGCAGCCTGCTCGTGCGGATCAACGAGTCCGCGCTGGTCATCGACGGGCAGCTGGGCACGCCCGCCGCCGTCACCGACGACGACACCGCCCGCACCGTGCGTCGCACCGTCTTCGACGCCGAGCTGGCCGCGACCGCCCTGGCCCGGGTCGGGCCCACCGCCGTCACCCACGACGACGGGGCCCGCACGATCCTGACGGCACTGTGGCGGGGCCGGTGGGACACCGTGCAGGAGCTCGCCGACCGGGCCACCGGCGCGACGGGGCCGGGACCGCAGCGCCTGGCCGTCGATGCGGCCGTCCTCGCCTCCGCCCGCGCCGAGTGGACCCGGGCGGCCGGGGCACGCGATCCGGGCCGGACCGGCGAGGAGCCGCACGACGCCGACGCCGACGCGGTGGAGTTCGCGCCCGCGGTGCAGCTGTTCGGCGGGAACCTCCCCGGCTCGGCCGGCACCGTCACCCGGCTGCACCGGCCGCCCGAGGCGGACCGGCCCGCGTCACGGCTCTCGCTGACCACCCGTCAGGCCGTGCAGGTCACCATCGCGACGGCGCTCGCGATCGCCGCCGGGGACGCGCTCTCGGAGCAGCGCTACTACTGGGCGGTGCTGGCCGCGTTCATCGCCTTCACCGGCACCGCGACCGTCGCCGAGACCGTCCGCAAGTCCGCGCACCGCGCCGTCGGCACGATGATCGGCCTGGTCGGGGCGATCGTGCTGGTCCCGGTGCTCGGCCCGGACGTCGCCGTCGTGCTGCCGGTGATCCTCGTCAGCATCTTCGGGGCGCTGTACCTGTTCCGGCTGTCCTACGCGCTGATGATCTTCTTCATCACCCTGATGCTGGGTGAGCTGTACGCGCTGCTCGGCAGCTTCTCGGTGGACCTGATGGTGCTGCGCCTGGAGGAGACCGTCCTGGGCGGCCTGATCGGCTGCGCGGTGTCGGTCCTGGTGCTGCCGACCCGCACCCGGTCCGCGGCCGACGAGGCCCGCCGCGGGCTGCTCGACGCCCTCGCCGAGCTGCTGGCCGCCACCGACCGCGCGCTGCGGCGGCCGGGACCGCCGGAGGACCTGCGGGCCTGCTCCCGCGCGCTCGACGCGGCCCTGCACCAGGCGATGCTCCTCGGGCGCCCGCTCACCCGGACCTGGCTGGGCTCCGCCCAGGACGACGTCGTGCGCGAGTTGACCGCCTGCACCGCGGTCGCCGACCACGCCCGGCGGCTCGCCCGCTCGGCCGAGGGCGTGCCCGGGACGGCCGCGCTGACCGGGGCCTGCGCGCGGCTCGCGGAGCTCGTGTCGTCCGCCGTCGCCGGGCGGCCCGTTCCCGCGGGGAGCTGCGCGGCCGTCGTCGACCTGCTGGTGGGACCGGCCGGTGGGCACGGCCCGGGTGCCGCGCTCGCCCGGGAGGCCGGGCTGCTCGCGGCCGAACTGCCCGCGCTCCTGGAGGCGCCCGGCCTGCTCCCGGACCCGGCGGCCGTCGGGCGGGTCCGCGGGCCCGAGGGTGGTCCCACCGCGGCGACGGTCACCGTGGTCGACCGGGCGGGCCGGCAGTTCGACCGGGTCACCACCGGCGACGACGGCCGCTTCGCCCTCCGCGTCCCGCCCGGCACGCACCTGCTGGTCGCCGCACCGCTCGCCGGCGGGGCGGCCCCGTACGGCGACCACGTGCCGCTGGGGCCGGGGACGGTGCTGCCGGACGTCGTCCTCGGGCCGCAGCCGGTGCGGGAACGGGCCCGGGCGATCGGGCGGGGCTGCCTGGGCCACGGCTGACCCGGACCGCCGGCGCGGTGGCCGGCGGTCCGGGTCAGCCGGCGAAGGCGTCGAGCCCGGTGAGGGCGCGGCCGACGGTGAGCAGGTGCACCTCGGACGTGCCCTCGTAGGTCAGGACGGACTCCAGGTTCGCCGCATGACGCAGCGGGGAGTACTCGACGGTGATGCCGCTCCCGCCGAGGACGGTGCGGCACTCGCGTGCGGTGCTGATCGCCTCCCGGACGTTGTTGAGCTTGCCGACGCTGACCTGCTCGGGACGTAGCGTCCCGGCGTCCTTGAGCCGGCCCAGGTGCAGGGCGAGCAGCGCGCTCGTGCTCAGCGCCAGGGCCCGGTCCGCGAGCTTCTCCTGCGTGAGCTGGAAACCGCCGATGGGCCGGCCGAACTGGACACGCGTGGTGGCGTAGTCGATCGCGGTCTGCAGGCAGTCACGGGCGGCGCCGACGGCGCCGAAGAGGATGCCGAACCGTGCCTCGTTCAGGCAGGACAGCGGGCCCCGCAGGCCCCTCGCGCCGGGCAGCTGCGCCGAGTCGGGCAGGCGGACGCCGTCGAGGACCAGCTCGGACGTGACGGATGCGCGCAGCGACATCTTGTTCGTGACGTCCCGGGTGGTGAAGCCGGGAGTCCCCCGCGGAACCAGGAAACCCCGGATGCCGTCCTCGGTCCGCGCCCAGACGGTGGCGACGTCGGGGATCCCCCCGTTGGTGATCCACATCTTCGTGCCGTCGAGGACCCAGTCCCCGCCGTCGCGCACGGCGCGGGTCCGCATACCGGCGGGATCGCTGCCGTGGTCGGGTTCGGTCAGGGCGAAGCAGCCGACGGCCTCACCGGCGGCCAGCCGCGGCAGCCATTCCTGCTTCTGATCCTCCGATCCCCAGCGGTGGATCGAGTACATCGACAGCGAGCCCTGAACCGACACGAAGCTGCGCAGGCCGCTGTCCACCGCCTCGAGTTCCATGCACGCCAGGCCGTACTCGACGGCGCTGGTCCCGGCGCAGCCGTAGCCCTCCAGGTGCATGCCGAGCAACCCGAGCTTGCCGAGCTCCGGGACGAGGTCGCGGGGGAAGGTGCCGGCGTCGAACCACTCCCCCACGTGGGGCCGGGCGCGGTCGGTCAGGAACGCCGCGACCGCGGACGTGATGTCCCGTTCGGTGTCGCTGAGCGAGGCGTGCAGGTCGACGAGCTCGAGCGGGTCGGTCATGGGACGGGTCATCGGGGGCCCTCCGTGGTGAGAACGGTCTTGGGGGTCTGCGCGATCGGCGTCATCCGGGTCATCTCGCCGAGTCCGGCGTAGACCGGTCCGCCCACGCGTGCGATCGGCGCGAGCGCCTGTGTGTCGATCTTGTTGTCCTCCAGCAGGCCGTCGCGCACGTGGAAGGCCAGCACCTCGCCGACGACGAACTCGGCGCCGGTGCTGCCGTAGGCGGTGGACGAGTGCAGCCGGCATTCCAGGGCGACCGCGGGTGCGGCGAGCCGGGGCACGCCCACGTGCTGCGAGGCGACCGTCTCCAGACCGAGCAGCTCGACCTCGCTGTCACCCGGCGGATGCTCGACGGCACTGAGGTGGACGGGTTCGATCATGGATTCGTCGGGGATGTGGACGACGAACTCGCCGGTCTCGTGGATGTTGTGTCCGGTGTCCTTGCGTCGGCCGGACTTGCGGCCGATGTTGATGCCGACCATGGGCGGCGCGTTCGAGACGAAGGTGAAGCAGCTGAACGGGGCGAGGTTCACCGTGCCGGTCGGAGAGGCCGTGGTGATCCAGGCGATCGGCCGGGGCACGACGATCCCGCAGAGCAGCTTGTAGGTCTGCTCGGGCGTCAGAGCCCCCGGAGCGACGACGGTCATCGGCATGTTTCCTCTCCGTGCGGGGCGAGCCATCGACCGATCTCCTCGGTGTGTTCCCCGAGACGTGGCGGTGGGCGCCGGTAGGTGACCGGCGTCGTGCCCAGCCGGATGGGGTCGGCGACGAGCTCCCGGTCACCGACCGGGACCGTGGGGCCGAGCCCCAGTCGGGCGGCGAGCCGGAACGCCTCGGCGAGGTCGTTGACCGGCCCGCACGGGATCCCCCGGGCTGTCAGGGTGTCGAACCAGTCGTCGGCTGTTCGGGCGGCCAGCCGAGGCGCGAGGAGACCGGCGAGTTCGTCGACGTGGGCGACGCGGGCGGAGTTGGTGGCGAAGCGGGGGTCGTCCGCCAGGTCACCGAGGTCGAGTGCGCCGGCGAGGCTCCGGAACTGGCGGTCGGTCCCGACGGCCAGTGCGATCGGCCGGTCGGCGGCGGGGAACACCTCGTAGGGGGCGATCGAGGGGTGCCGGTTCCCGAGGATCCCGGGTACGGCGCCGGTCATCGCATGCGCGCCGGCCTGGTTGACCATGCTGGACAGCAGGGTGGAGAGCAGGTCGACCTCGACCAGCTGGCCACGGCCGGTGCGGTCCCTGTGCCGCAGGGCGGCCAGCACGCCGAGGCCGGCGTGCAGTCCGCACAGGACGTCGACCAGGGCGACGCCGACCTTGTTCGGGTGTCCCGCGGCGGCGCCGGTGACGCTCATCAGTCCCCCGAGGGCCTGGACGAGCAGGTCGTAGCCGGGCAGGGACGCGCCGGGACCCGTGCCGAAGCCCGAGATCGAGCAGTAGACCAGCCCGGGGGCGTCCGTGCGCAGTGTCCGTTCGTCGAGGCCGTAACGGGCCATCGTCCCCGGGCGGAAGTTCTCGATGACCACATCGGACCTGCGTGCGAGCTCGCGGGCCGAGGCACGGTCCTCGGGACGGCTCAGGTCCAGCTGTACCGACCGCTTGTTGCGGTTCACCGACAGGAAGTAGGTGGCCTCGTCCCCCGCCCAGGGCGGCCCCCAGGAGCGGGTGTCGTCGCCGGTGCCGGGGCGCTCGACCTTGACCACGTCGGCTCCGAGGTCGCCGAGCAGCATCGTCAGGTAGGGAGCGGCGAGGACCCGGCTGAAGTCGGCGACCAGGACGCCGTCGAGCGGGCCCGTGGTCACCGTGTCCGCTCCCGGAACTCGGCCAGCAGCTCCGGCGAGGGCGGGTAGGTGCCGCGCAGCGGGGCGCCGTCGCGGACCTTCTGCGCGATGAACTCCTCCAGCCGGTCCTGCTCGGCCGCGGCCTCGGCGACCTCCTCGGCCATGGCACGCGGGATCACGATCACCCCGTCGTCGTCGCCCACCAGGACGTCGGAGGGGAAGACCGCCGTCGCTCCGCACCCGATCGGCACGTCCTGTTCGATGACGCGCAGGAACGCCCGGCTCACATTCGCGGTCGCGCCGGCGGACCAGCACGGCAGTCCGGTCCCGGACACGCCGGCGACGTCGCGCACGCCGGCGTCGGTCACGAGGCCGCGGGCGCCCCGCACCCGGAGGCGCTCGACGAGGATGTCGCCGCCGGTCGCGGTGCGGTGATCGCCGCGGCCGTCGATGACGAGCACGCCGCCCTCGGGGGTCGATTCGACGACATCGAACAGGGACACCCCGGGCGAGGGGACCGGTTTCGAGCCGGGCCAGAGCCCGTCGAGGTCCTCGCGGGACGGGATGGTCCGGGCCGTCCAGGCGGCGCCGACCATCCGCCGGCCCCGCGCGACCGGTACGGCACCGGCGATGAACTGGTCGCGCAGGCCTCGGGACAGGAGCTGGCCGGCCAGCGTGGCGGTGGTGACCGACGACAGCAGCGTCTCGATCCGCTCCGGTACCGGCTGCCAGCCCGTCATCGCACACCGTCCAACAGGCCCCACGACGACGCAGCGGCGCGGACCCGGACCTGCCCGGCCTCCGAGAGCGGCACCAGCGGGGCGCGCAGGGCCGGGCCGATCCGGCCGACCTGCGACATCAGCCACTTGACCGCTGTCGGGTTCGTCTCGGTGAGCACGACGTCGTTGAGGTCGAGCAGGCGGTAGTGCAGCTCGCGGGCCTCGTCCCACTTGCCCTCGGCCACCGCGTCGTACATGCGGGCGATCTCGCGGGGCACGAGGTTGGCGGTGACGCTGATGAAGCCGGCACCGCCGATGGCCAGCAGCGGGAAACACAGTGCTTCCAGGCCGGAGAACAGCAGGAACTCGGGCCCGGTCTCGCGCAGCACGAAGTTCGCGTGGGCGAAGTCGGGGCTCGCCTCCTTCATCCCGACGATGTTCGGGACGTCGCGGTAGAGGCGGCCGACCGTCTCCGGCGCGAGTTCGACGCCGGTCCGGGAGGGGATGTTGTACATGACGATCGGGATGTCGACCGCCTCGGCGACCGCGCTGTACCAGGCGTAGAGACCCTCCTGGGTGGGGCGCGCGTAGTAGGGGACGATGACCAGCGCGGCATCGGCCCCCACCTCGGCCGCACGGCGGGTGATGGCGATCGTCTCCGGGAGCTGGTGCATCCCGGTGCCCGGCACGAACGGCAGCCGGCCGTCGAGCGACTCCGCGGCGACCTCGATCGTCTCCAGCCGCTCGTCGAGGGTCAGCGCTCCCGGCTCACCCGTCGTACCGGTCACCGAGATGCCGTGGCTGCCCTGCTCGACGTGGTGGTCGATCAGGGCGCGCAGCGTCGCGTGGTCGACGGCGCCGTCGTCGTGGAACGGCGTGACGAGCGGCGCGATCGAGCCGCGCAATCGGGATGTCGGGTCGGCTGCCACCAGGGGCCTCCTTCGTTCGGCGCCCGCCGTCACGGCGGGCGGTCGGTACGGTCACGGCGTGGATGTCGACGTCGCCGTGCTGCGGTCTTTCGTGGTGCTGGCGGAGGAGAAGCACTTCGCCCGTGCGGCGGCGCGACTGCACATCGAGCAGCCCGCCCTGAGCCAGCGGATCAAGCGCCTGGAGCGTCGGACCGGGGTCCAGCTGTTCGTCCGGGACACCCGCAACGTCCGGCTCTCGGCCGCCGGCGAGGAGTTCGCCGTCGAGGTCGCCGACGTCCTCCGGCGGCTCGACTCCGCGGTGGCCCGGGCCCGGGAGACCGCGGACGGGGCGCGTGGCGCCCTCGAGATCGCCTACACCCTGAGCGTCGGCTACGAGGCCGTGCCGGTCCTGCTGGGCCACGTCGAGGAGGCACTGCCGCACCTGGCGTTCGAGGCCGTCGAGGCGTGGGAGCGCGACGTCCTCGACGGACTGCGACGACGCCGGTGGGACATCGGGCTCGTCCGCTTCGATCCGGCCGACGACGAGCTGGTCTCGATCCTGCTGCGCCGGGAACGCCTCGTCGTCGCCGTCGAGGAGACCCACGAGCTGGCGACTCGGGGGCTCGTCCACCTGGCCGACCTGCGCGACGAGCGTTTCGTCATGACCCCGACCTCGCTCGCCCCCGGGTACCAGGCCCTCATCGACGCGGTGCTCGCCGACGCCGGTGTCGTTCCGCAGACCGTCCGCAACACTGCGCCGGGCAACCGGATGATGGCGTTGCGACGGCAGAAGAACGCGATCGCGCTCCTGCCGGCGTCCGCCCGGCTCGCCCATCCGCCCGGGGTCGGCTTCGTCCCCGTGGCCGACGAGGCCGCGGTGCTGCCGGTCCGCCTCGTCCATCGCGCGGACGCATCCGCCGGTGTCCACCTGCTCGCCGACACCGTCCAGCGGGAGGCGCGGCGGCTCGGCTGGCTCCGGTAGGTCACGCGGCGTCGAGTGCACCACGGGTCTCCCTGGTCCGCACCATCATCAGCAGGAACCCGGCGGCGATGACGAGGCTGGTCACGATCAGGACCGGGATGATCGCCCCCGGTCCGCTGCTCACCGCCGTCACGAAGGTGGGCAGCATCCCGCTCAGCCCGTACCCGACGTTCCAGGAGAACGCGGTCGCGGTCGACCTGACCTCGGTCGGGAAGAGCTCGTTGACGAAGATGATCAGCGGGGCGCTGATCGCACCGGACGTCATGACCATGACCGCCCCACAGAGCAGCAGCACCCAGTCCGACGGCCGTCCCGACATCACGAGGTACAGGCCGGGGATGCACACCAGGCAGGCGATCCCGGACGCCACGAAGACCGGGCGCCGTCCCACCCGCTGGCTCAGGTGCCCGCACACCACCGCGACGGCTGCGGACAGGACCACGTTGATGATGAGGAAGGCGCTGGCCGCCTGTTGTGACAACCCCAGGGACTGCTTGTACACCGTCGGCAGGATGCCCGTGGTCAGGTAGTAGGGCGCCGAGGCCGTGAACACGATGACGATCGTCGTCAGCACGAGCATGCGCCACCGGGCCGAGAACAGGGCCCGCACCGGACTCGGATCGGCAGGCCGGCCGGCCGCGCCCGCCCGGCGTGCGACCCAGGCGGGGGACTCCTCGACCCGCAGCAGGACGAGATAGTTCGCCACGGACCCGAGGAGCGCGACGACGAACAGCACGCGCCAGCCCCAGGCCGCGAAGGTCTCCTGCCCCTGCACCGCCACCAGGCCGATCACGAGGAGGTTGATCAGGACCACGGCGAGGCTCGCACCGCCACCCTTGATCAGGCCCGCCGCCATCCCGCGCCATCGCTCGGGGAGTGTCTCGGTGGCCAGCGTGTGCGTCGAGGCCGTGATGCCACCGACGAAGAGTCCCTGGACGACGCGCAGGGCCAGCAGCAGGACCGGGGCCGCCACACCGATCGTCGCGACCCCCGGCAGGAATCCCATCGCCGCGGTCGACACGCCGGCGCCGATGACCGCGATCGCCATCGCGGGACGTCGCCCGGCGCGGTCGGCGATCGACCCGAACACCAGCGCCCCGAGCGGCCGGACGACGAGGCTGATCGCGAACGCCGCGTAGGTGGCCGTCAGGCCCAGCATCGGGCTCCCCTCGGAGGGGAAGAACGCGGCCGAGACGTAGCTCGCCACGTGCAGGATGACGAGCAGGTCGTACATGTCGACGGTCCAGCCGAGGACCGCCGCTCCCAGCGACTTCCGGTCGCGGCCGGTCAGCCGCCCCTCGGCGGACGTCCCCGCACGGGAGGTCGTGTCCCCGCTGGTCATCGGCCGCCACCGTCCTGGAACCGGAACAGACGTCCGGGGTTGGTGACGAGGATCTGCTCCCGGAGCGCAGGATCGGGTGCGTACCGGGCCAGCAGGTCCATCAGGTCGCCGTCGTTGGGAACCGGACCGGTGTGCAGCGGGTGCGGCCAGTCGGTCGCCCACAGCACCCGCTCCGGCGCCCGCTCGATGTAGGCGCGGGCATAGCCGGTCGCGTCGTCCCAGGGGTACCCGGCGACCGAGCGACGGTCGCCGTTGGACAGCATGATCCACCAGTTGCCCCGGTCGAGCAGGTCGCAGACGTGCCGGAAGTGCGGATCGTCGAGGCCGTGGGCGTACTGCAGGGGGCCCATGTGGTCGATGACGACGTCGGCCTCGACCTGTTCGAGCAACGGGGTGACCTCACGCGGGTCGATCCCGTTCATGTGCAGCTTCAGGTGCCAGCCCAGCGGAACCACCCTGGCCGCCGCCCGGCGGACCTGCTCCGGTGTCGGGAGCGCGTTCCTGAGCTTCGGGTGGAAGTTGAAGCGAGCACCCCGCACACCGGCCTCGTGCATCCGGCCCAGGTGCTCGTCGCTGACGTCGTCGTTCACCACCCCGCAGCCCTGGTAGGCGGGGCCGGCGATCCTCAGGGCATCGATCAGTGCGTCGTGGTCGCTGCCGTACGCCGTGGACTGGACGATGACCCCGCGCTCGATGCCGAGCTTCTTGTGCATCGCCAGCATCGCCTCGACGGTCGCGTCGTGGACCACGTACGCGGCCTCCGGCCGGGTCGGGAACCGGTCCGGGGCACCGAAGATGTGGGTCTGGCTGTCGCAGGCCAGCGCCGGTGCCGGCTGCGCGGGCTCCCGCGTGTCGTCGTCGAAGTGGGCGTAGTCAGGCATCACGACCTCCGTCGGTGGTGAGCACGGCGAGGACCTCGCACTGGACGAGGATGTGCGGCTGGGTCGTCCCGACCGTGACCTGACGGGCCGGCCGCGAGTCCGGGTCGGGGAACAGGACGACCCACTGCTCGTTCAGCGCGGCGCGTGCACCGGCCCCGGACACCCGGATCGAGAACTTGGCGACGTCGTCGAGCGAACCGCCCTCGGACCCGAGCAGCCGGGCCACGCGGTCGAACATCACCCGGACCTGCTCACCGGGCTCGGCGGGGAAGTCGTCGGCGACCGTTCCGCGGCCCCCGCCGTGGATGGCACCGGTGACGAGAAGGTCACCTACCCGGCATGCCGCCGGGACCGGGTTCTCGTGGGCGAAGCCCTCGAGGTGGATGCTGCGTCTCTTACCCACATGGACTCCCTCGTCCAGCGACCGGAACGCTCCGGACGCTACGAAGTGGCGCAGGAGGGCTTCAAATGAAGCCGGCAGCGTATTGATGCTCAGGATTTATCAATGGTCGAGCCCGCTCCGGGCGCGCGCCATCAGGAGGCACCTCCCCCACCACGGTGCGACGGGCACCGGGATGATCGGCACATGGGAGACACCGGCGTCTTCGTGCCCTACGGCCCGACGCACTGGAGCGCACTGACCGTCGGCGTGCTCGGCGCGGTCGTGCTGGTTGCGGTCGGCCGGCGGCTGCGCGGGAGCCCGGCCGAGCGCACGTTCTGCCGGGCGTTCGCCGTCACGATCCTCGTCCTGCTGGTGCCGCTGCAGCTGCGCCTGCTCACCCCCGGCACGTTCGACGTGCAGATCTCCCTGCCGCTGCAGCTGTCGGACCTGTCCTGGATCACCGCCGCCTACGCGCTGTGGACGCGGCGCGCCTGGGCGTGCGCGCCGCTGTACTACTGGGGCCTGACGCTGACCCCGCAGGCGCTGCTCACCCCGGCCACCGACGCCCCGGACTTCCCGCACGTCGCGTTCCTGCACTTCTGGGTCCTGCACCTGCTCGTCACCTGGACCGCCGTCTACCTGACCTGGGGCGCCGGGGTGCGGCCGACGTGGCGGGGCATGCGCGTGACCCTGGCGATCACGGTGGGCTGGGCAGCGGTCGTCCTGCCGTTCAACCTGCTCGCCGGCACGAACTACGGGTTCCTGGCCCGGCCGCCGTCGAACGCCTCGCTGCTGGACCTGCTGGGCCCCTGGCCCTGGTACCTGGTCGTGGAGCTCGCGCTCGTCGCGGTGGGGTGGAGCGCGATCACGTGGCCGTGGACGCGGCGGCAACCGGCCCCCGCCCGGCCGTGACCGGTCGATCTACCGTTCACCGAGTGCGTCCGCACCGGCCCGGTCCTCGCTGCAAGGGTGACCAGGGCACGCAATCGGGCGCGGCCGCTCCGGCCGCCGTGGACGGGAGGACCACGATGGGCGACATCGCGAGCAAGGTCGACAAGGCCTACGAGGGCAAGAGCATCGCCGAGCTGGCCGACGCACCGGTCGACGCGCTGCAGGGCGTCTCCGAGGGGGACGCGAAGCACCTCAAGGACGCCTTCGGCATCACGACCGTCCGCGACCTGGGCACCAACAAGTACTTCCTGTGGGCCCAGGCCATCAGCACGCTCGCCGACTGAGCACGCGGCCGGCCGGGACGGACCGTCCCGGCCGGCCCCGGCTCACGGCATCCGCTCGCCGTCGAGGATCCGGCGGACGGTGTTGCGGTGGTGCCCGGTCAGCTCGGCGAGCTCGACCTGCGAGACACCGGCGGCGGCCGCGTCCCGGATCGCCCGCCGCATCGTCAGGTCGGCGTCGTCCAAGGATTTTCTGATCTGGTCCCGCTCCCGCACCGCGGCGTCGAGACGGGCGCGCGCCGCAGCGGTGTCCACACCTGCAGGGTCGCACGCACTGCACCATCGCCGTGCAGATTCACGACATGTACCTGCACATCCCCTGATACGACGTCCGGTGTCGTCGTCCCGATCAGGGAAGCAGGACGAGCCCGTCGACATGCTGCGGACGGACCACGGCGAAGTGCCGCCGATCCAGAGTTGCGACCTCGGTCAGCCCCAGCCGCTCGGTCAACGCGATGACCGTCGCATCGGTGGTACCGAGCGGGAGATCCCTGTACCGCCGGACGAGGTCCGCCGCACGCCGGTAGTCGTCCGGAAGAAGATCGGCCACGCGGAAGTCGCCGTCGGCGATCGAGTCGAGGAACATCGCCTCGACCGCAGCGCCCGCCTCCCGGGCAAGCAAGTACCCGACCTCGGCCACGACCGTCGGAGGAACGAGTAGCGCCCGCCCGGCAAGGTGCAGTCCGGTGAACAACTCGACACAGGCATGGTGGTGGTCGTCCTCTGCCAGGGCCGCTGCGACGAGGGGCCCCGTGTCACACACGATCACGCGGGTCGGCCGAAGCCCTCGTCCAGGATCTCCTCGGAACGGGCCGCGACATCCCGGCGCTCAGCACGCCCGGCGCCGAAGAACGCCGGCGGCCATGACGGACCGTCCGCCGCGACCACGTGCCGACGCATGTCGGCCAGGGCCGCCGGTACCTCGTGATCCGGCACCTGATCGACGAGCTCGTGCAACTCGTCCCGCTCGGCACTCATGCATGCAGCCTATCGCGGTCGGATCCTCCGGACGCACATCTCAGAGGCCCACTCGCTTCTGAACGGGGACTCACCTGTCCTCGAATCCGCGGTGGGCCGAGAATCCCCGGCGCCGCCCTGGTTCAGGACAGCACCCGGAGCTGGAACGGGTAGTCGTAGGTCTCGTTGTTCGACGCCCGGATCGCTCCCTTGATGTGGCACCACGCGGAGACCACGAACAGGACGAGCATGAGCGGGAGAGCGACGAGGATCCCGACCACGGTGAAGATCAGCACCCAGCTGAGCAGGAAGAGCACCCAGAACGACAGGTTGAAGTTGAACGCCCCGGCGGCGGCCCTGCGTGCGAACGGGTCGTCCTTCTTGACCAGCCAGACCAGCAGCGGGCCGAGCAGGCTCAGCAGCCCGGCACTCAGCACCGCGGCGATCGGCGCCGAGAGGTGGGCGAGAATGGCGGCGATCCGGCTGCCCTCGGGCGGCCTGGACACGGGATGGCTGGGGTACGGCTGCGACATCGACGCTCTCTCCTCTGGTCCGCGAGCCATGACCGGCTGCGCTCCGGCACCTCTCTGGACGAGGGTCCGCCGGTAGGTGCCACCCTGCCAGCCACCGGCCCCGAAACCGGACCCCGACGACACGGTTCCGATACCTGATCACCCGGACGAGCGCACCGATCCGGACCGCGCGGCTCGCCGGGCCGGAGCCCCGCCCTCAGATCCCCGCCACGGACAGGAACTGGGTCTCCTGGAAGGCCCGGATCCCGTCCCGCGCACCCTCCCGGCCCATCCCGGACCGGCGCATCCCACCGAACGGCGCCGCGGGATCGGAGACGACTCCCCGGTTGATCCCGACCATCCCGCATCGCAGGGCCCGCCCGAGTCGCAGGGCCGCCGCGGTGTCGCCGGAGAAGACGTAACCCGCCAGCCCGTACTCGGTGGAGTTCGCCGACCGCACGACGTCGTCGACCTCGCGCCAGGTGAGGATCGGGGCGACCGGGCCGAAGGTCTCCTCCACGACCAGGGCCGAGTCCGCGGGGACGTCGCGCAGCACCATCGGAGCGAGGTACGACCCGGCGTCCGGTACCGGCCCCGGCCGGTTCGCCAGGACGGCGCCGCGTCCCAGCGCGTCGTCGACACGGCCCTGGATCCGTGCGACGGCACGGTGGTCGATGAGCGGCCCGATGTCGCTCGCGGGATCGGTCGCCGGGCCGACCCGCTGGGCGTCGAACGCCGTGGCGAGTGCATCGGTGAACGCGTCGGCGACGTCGGCGTGGACGAGGAAGCGGTTCGCCGCGGTGCAGGCCTGCCCGGCGTTGCGGAGCTTCGCGATCACCGCTCCCGCCACGGCCGCCTCGACGTCCGCGTCGGCGCAGACGACGAACGGTGCGTTGCCGCCCAGCTCCATCGAGCTGGTGACCACGCGGTCGGCAGCCTGGCGGAGCAGCAGGCGGCCGACGCCCGTGGAACCGGTGAACGACAGCTTGCGCACCGCCGGATGGTCGAGCAGGGACGCGACCACCGGACCGGGCCGCGAGGTGACCACCACCTGCACCGCACCGTCCGGGACCCCGGCCTCGCCGAGGAGGCCGGCGATCGCCAGGGCGGTCAGCGGCGTCTCCGCCGCGGGCTTGAGCACGGCGGTGCAGCCCGCGGCGAGCGCGGGGGCGACCTTGCGGGTGACCATCGCCGCGGGGAAGTTCCACGGGGTGACGAGTGCGGCGACCCCGACCGGCTGCGCGGTGACGACGGTGGTGCTGCGGCCGTCGGGGGCGGTGCCGAAGTGTCCGTCCGGTCGCACCGCCTCCTCCGCGAACCAGCGGAGGAACTCGGCGGCGTAGGTGATCTCCGCGCGGGCGTCGCCCCGGGACTTGCCGCTCTCCGAGGACACGAGGGCGGCGAGCCGGTCGGCGCGCTCGATCATCAGCCGGTGGGCCGCCACGAGGACGTCCGACCGGGTCCTCGGTGGAGTCGCCGCCCACCCGGCGAACGCCTCGGCCGCGGTGTCGGCGGCGCGGCGGGCGTCGTCGGTGTCGTCGTCGGTGAGGGTGGCGAGCACGGCGCCGGTCGCCGGGTCGGCGACGTCGACGCCGTGCCCGGCGCCGGTGTGGCGTCCGGTCCCGGCCAGCGCGAGGGCGTCGTCGGGCCGGACCGTGTCACCGGCGGCGAGGGAGGTGCTCACTCGTCGTCCCAGTTCCGCGGGGCGACGTAGCCGGTCTGACCCTTCTCCAGCCCGAGCGCGAGGATCGGCCCACCGAGGTCCTCCTGCCAGATCAGCGATTCCATGCCGATGTGCTGCGGGTGGTCCTGGACCGTGTAGACGGTGAGTCCGCTGTCGCTCGGGTAGTGCGCGTGCTCCCGCCAGGAGGGCGCGGAGAGCAGCAGGTCGCCGGGGCCGAAGTCGATCCGCTGCCCGTCGACGACGGAGTAGCCGGTGCCCTCGACGTGGTAGTTGATGGCGACCGAGCTGTGCCGGTGCCCCGGGCCCTCCGGACGCTGCCGGACCCCCTGCGGGATCCGGGAGAGCGTGACGAAGAAGCTGCCGGTAGCCCCCTGCCGGCGCTCGGTCGCCGGGTTGTACAGCGCCATGATCGTGCGCCTGCCGTCGCCGAGGGTCTGCGACATCAGGTCCGCGACCGCCCGGTACGGCCAGTGCAGCGCCCGGTCCGGGACGGGCTCGATGTCGACCAGGTACTCGTAACCGCGCAGGCGCGCCCCGGTCGGCGAGACCTCGTGGTCCGGTGCGGTGCCGCGGTCGGCGACGTCGTCGGCCTCCTCCATGTCGATCGGCCCGTCGACCGGTACCCCGGGGACCCAGTCCTCGGCGAGCTCCTCCCGGAAGTGGGTGCCGAGGAACTCGAGCAGCGGAGCGTTCGAGTAGGCCAGCCGCACCCATCGCCGGTCGCCGGTGTTGACGAACCGGTGCGGCTTCATCGAGGGCACGGTGACCACGTCGCGGGTGGCCGGCTCCAGCGTCGTGTCCCCGACCTGGATGCTCCCGGTGCCCTCGAGACCGATCTGGACGAGGCTGGAGTTGCGCCGCACGGGTGTCGTCCGCTCGCCGGGCAGCAACACCTCGACGACGACCTCGACCCCGGGGGCGAAGCTGCGTCCGGACGTCGACTCGGGATGGACCAGCGCCGCCGAACGCCGGCCGTCGGCGGGGGTGGGTCCCTCCGACAGCCGTTCGACGGTCTCCCGGATCTCCGCCGCGGTGATCTTCAGCGGGGCCCAGGGGGTGGGCCGTGCCGATCCCGCGCCCGACGTGTCGACGGCGCGGGCGCCGGAGCCGGCACGGGGCACGTCAGTGGTGGTCATGTGCGTTCCTCTCCGTGGGTACGGACGCCGGTGAAGCCGCTGCGGTGGAAGACCAGCGGGTCGGCGTCGTCGTTCGAACGTGCGCTGTGGACCCGCAGCAGCACGAGGAGGTGGTCACCGGTGACGGTCTCGCCGTCGACGGAGCAGGTGAGCTGCGCGACGCTGCCGTCGAGGTGCACCGCTCCCCCGGTGGCCGAGGTCGCGATCCCGGCGAACCGGTCGCCGCTGCGGGCCGCCAGGGAACGTGCCGCGTGCTCGTGCGGATGCGCGAGGACGCTGAGGCCGAGGACGGGGACCTCGCGGAGCACCGGCCAGGTCCTGGAGCTCTGCTGGACGCAGACCGCGACGAGCGGAGGGTCCAGCGACACCGGGACGAAGGTGCTGATCGCCATGCCGACCGGCTCCCCCGCGACAGTCCCGCAGACGGCGACGACGCCCGACGGGCAGGCACCGAACACCGAGCGCAGGACGTCCGGTGCGAGCGTCTCCGCCGTCATGCCGCGGCCCTCCGCGCCCGCCGGGCCTGCTCGACCGGTCCGGGAACCGTGAACCGCCAGTAGCGGCACACGGCGGAGATGGCAGGGCCGGCGTCCTGGCGGGGCGGCAGCGTCAACCCCGGTGTGGGGCAGACGAGACCGGCGGCGACGAGTGCGGGCCTGAGCTGCCACTCGACGACGGTGTGGTCCGACGGTTCGGCCACGCACAGGGCGAACGCCACTCCTGCGGCCGGACGGGTGCCGGACCGGCGCTCGAGCGCCCGGGTCAGGTCCACGGGCAGCTCGCCGTCACGGACGACCGCGGCGACCACGAGGACGTCGGCGTCGCGGGCGACGGCGACGAGGTCGGTCGACCCGGTCGCGGTGGTCATCCGGGTCGGCCGGGTCCCGGTGAGGCTCGTCGTGAACCGGTCGGCGACGTCCGCGACAGGCGGTCCGCCCGCCGTGATCACCGCGGTGGTGACGGGTGCGTCGATCATGGTGCGTCCCCGCGCCGGAGGACCGCTGCGCGGAACCACGGCGTTCACCGCGAGACCGGCTCGCGGGCCGGGGCGGCGCCGCGCCGGTACCGGGCGCCGACGTGGTCGGCCGGCAGGTGCGGTCCCCCGTGCGGGAACATCTTCTCCCGGAAGGTCCCCGGCCGGTACGCGGTCTTGTACCGGCCGCGGTCCTGCAGCTCCGGCACGACGAGCTCGGTGAAGGCGCGGAGCCCGCCCGGCTCGATCGTGCGGAGCAGGTTGAACCCGTCGATGCCGGTCCCGTCGACCCAGGAGATCAGCTCGTCGCAGACCTGGGAGGGCGAGCCGACGACGTAGGCCTCGCTCCCGGCGAGACCGCTGAACGAGGCGATGTCCCGGATCCGGACGGTCCGCCCACCGTTGTGGCGGGTCATCGCGTCGAGCACCGACTGCATCGCGTCGCTCTCGACGTGCTCGACCGGGTCGTCCCAGCCGTACTTCGAGAGGTCCTGGCCGATGAACCCGGAGAGCATCGCGAGGTTGCCCTCGCCGTCGCTGTACTCGCGGCACTGGGCCTCGACGTCCCGGGCCTCGGCCTCGGTGGGGGCGACGACGACGGTGATCGCGTTGAAGACCTTCACGCTGTCGGCGCTGCGGCCGGCGTCCACCGCGGCCGCGCGGTACCCGTCGACGAGCCGCCGGGCGTGCCCCTTGTCGCTCACCGACATGAACGCGGCCTCCGCGTGCGTCCCGGCGAAGCGCATCCCCCGGGGCGACCCGCCCGCCGAGTAGATGAAGGGCGTGCGCTGGGGGGACGGCTCGCACGGGTGGAACGCCTCGCACGCGTACCGGCCCTCGGTCCTGACACGGTGCACGCGGGCGGGGTCGGTGAAGACGCGGCGGTCCCGGTCGCGGACGGCGGCACCGTCCTCCCAGCTCTCCTCCCACAGCCGGTACACGAGGTCCATGTACTCCTCGGCGATGTCGTAGCGCTGGTCGTGGGGCACCGGCTCGACGCCCATCGCCCGCGCGGCGGAGGGCTGGATGCCGGTGACGACGTTCCAGCTCACCCGGCCGTCGGTGAGGTGGTCCAGCGTGGAGAACCTGCGTGCGAGCAGGTACGGCCGTTCGTAGGTCGAGTTGGCGGTCACGCCGAAGCACAGGTCCGAGGTGGCCGCCGCCATCGCCGGGATCATCATCATCGGGTCGTTGACCGGGAACATCCCGCCGGCGCGCATGATCGCGTCCGGCGCCCCCTGGTAGACGTCGTGGATGCCGAGGCCGTCGGCGAGGAAGATGCCGTCGATCAGGCCCCGTTCCGCGGTCCGCGCGAGATCGGCCCAGTGGTCGAGCGTGGTGTACCGCGTGGCCTCGGACTCGGGGTGCGCCCAGAGTCCGGTCCAGGACTGCGAGGGCGATGCCATGGAGAACGCGTTGGTCAGGATGTCCGTGCTCACGGTGGTCTCCTGTGTGAGGTCGGCGGGGTCGGTTCAGGACGGCCCGAGGAGCGCCGCGCCCTGGTCGAGCAGGGCGCGGACCCGGGGCAGGCCGTCGTCGCCCAACGGCAGGAGCGGGGCGCGGACGTGCGCCGACGCCAGGTGTCCCTGCTGGTGCAGGACCCACTTCGCCGGGGCCGGGTTGGTCTCGACGAACAGCAGGTCGACCAGCGGGTGCAGGCCGTAGTGGAGCTCGCGGGCGGTCTCGTGGTCCCCCGCCTCCCAGGCCTCGTACATGCGCGCGACGGCAGCCGGGGCCAGGTTGGACACCGCGGAGACGAAGCCGGCCCCGCCGAGGGCGAGCAGCGGGAGTCCGAGCAGCTCGATGCCCGACCACACCATCAGCTCCCGCCCGCACAGGTGCAGCACGCGGGAGAAGTGCTCGAAGTCCTTGGTGGTCTCCTTGATGCCGACGACGTTGTCGCAGTCGGCGAACAGCCGGGCCACGGTCTCCGGGGCGACGTCGACCGCCGTCCGGGACGGCACGTTGTAGATCACGATCGGCAGGTCCGGGAACTCCGCGGCGACCGTGCGGTACCAGGTGTAGAGCGCCTCCTGCGTCGGGCGGGCGTAGTACGGCGTGATCAGCAGGGCCGCGTCGGCGCCGGCGTCCCGGGCGGCGGCGGTGATCTCCAGGGTCTCGTCGAGCTTCGCCGAGCCGGTCCCGGGCAGGAACGGGACGGCGTCGTCGACCTCGGCGGCGACGGCACGGATCGCCTCGATCCGCTCCGCGACGGTCTGGGCCGACGGTTCCCCGGTGGAGCCGCCGACCGAGACGCCGTGCGAGCCCGACTCGATCTGCCGGCGCACCAGCCCGCGCAGCGAGGCGAGGTCGAGCGCACCGTCGGCGGTGAAGGGTGTGACGACCGGGACGTCCCGGGTCGCCTCGCCGACCGAGCCGGCGACGACCGCGTCGAGCCCCAGCTCGCCGCGGACCTGGTCGGCCAGCGCGTGCGCGCGCTCCGTGGTGCGGTTCCAGAGCCGGACCCGGCGCAGCGGGCGGACCGCGGCGACGGCCTCGACCTGCCGCAGCGCCTGGCGTCCCGCCCCCAGGACGGCGAGCTCGTCGGCGTCCGGGTCCGCCATCACCCGCGTCGCCACGCCGGAGATCGCGGCGGTCCGCAGCGCACCGGCCGCACCCGCCTCGGCGACGCCGAGGGTCGCGCCGTCACCGGCGGAGAACACCGTCATCAGCGCGCTCGCACCGGTGGGGGTGTTGACCCACGTCTTGAAGATCGCCAGGTCGGCGTCGCGGTCGAGCGCACCGAGCGCGTGCGCGCTGCCGCGGGCGTCGCCGTGCGGCCACGTCGTCATGGTCTTGTCGAGGTTCCAGGCCGAGCCGGCGGCCTCGTGGGACAGCACCGCCTCCAGCGAGTCGATCACCTGCGGCAGGGTCGGCCCGGAACGCACGTCGTCCTCGGTCCAGAGCTTCATCGGGTCGCCTCCACCGTCGTGCGGGCCTCGTCGACGACGCCGTGCCGCAGGGTCCCGACGCCCGAGACCTCCACCTCGAGCTCGTCGCCCGGCCGCAGGAACCGGGGCGGGTCCATCCGGAACCCGATTCCCTTCGGCGTACCGGTCGCGATCAGGTCCCCCGGCCGCAGCGGGGTGAGGGTGCTGACGTAGGCGACCAGCTCGGCGAACCCGAAGGTGAGACGGTCGGTCGTGTCGTCCTGCACCGTCGTCCCGTTGAGGCGGGTGGTGACGCGCAGCGGTCCGGTGCCGACCTCGTCGACGGTCGTGACCCACGGGCCGACAGCACCGCTGTGGTGCCAGTTCTTCCCCGCGGTGGCCTGGTTCGAGTGCAGCTGCCAGGACCGGACGCTGTTCTCGGCTATGCAGGTGACGCCGGCGACGTGCCGCCAGGCGTCCTCGGCGGGGATCCGGCGGCCCGGGGTCCCGATCACCAGTGCGGCCTCGCCCTCCCAGTCCAGGGTGTCGTCGGAGGCCGGCCGGACGACAGGGGTCCCGGCACCGACGAACGAGTCGGCGAACCGGGTGAACAGCGTCGGGTGGTCCGGGCCGTCGGTGGCCGGGCGTTCCGACTCCGAGGCGTGGGCCGCGTAGTTGAAGCCGACGCACACGATCTTGGCGTGGTCCCCGATCGGCGGGTCCCAGCGCAGTTCGCCGACCGGGAGCCGGGGGTCGTCGGGGCGGTCCGCCGGTAGCCGGGCGAGCGCGGACCCGAAGGTGTCGACACGGTGGTCGAGCCGGACGACCTCGTCGCCGGAGACGATGCCGAACCCTGCGTCGCCGGAGGCGGTGCGGAAGCGGGCGAGCCTCATGCGATCACCGCCGGTTCCGCGTGGCCGGCCGACGACGCGAGCGGACCCACCGGTGCGCGCAGTCCGGCGTCCTCGAGACGGGGCAGCACCTCGCGGGTGAAGGCGTCGAGCCCGGCGTCGTAGTCCACCCAGGTCAGCAGCGCGCCCTCGATCCCGGCCCGGCTGAGCATCGCGAGCCGCTCGGAGATCGTCTCCGCGGTGCCGACCAGCGGGAACCCACCCGCACCCGCCGCGAAGCGCTGCCGCATCGCCGCCAGCACGGCCGGGGGCATCACCTGGGTGTTCGCCCCCTGGAGTCGCATCCAGGCGTCGACGCTCCCGGTGTCCTCCTGCTCGACCGAGAACCGCCGGTAGTACGCCTCGGCCTCGGCCCCGGTGTCCCGCTGCACGACCGCGGTGTGGGTCCAGACGCGGACCTCGCGGCCGAACTCGTCGCGGGCCATCTGCTTGTAGCCCTGGATCTGGTCGCGGATCTCGTCCTCGTCCTCGGAGTGCACGATCACGAAGCACAGGTCGGCGTGCTCGGCGGCGAACCGCATCCCCCGCGGGGACCCACCGGCGTTCATGATCGGGATCGCGGGCTGCACCGGCTTCGGTTCCGACACACCGCCGACGACGTCGAAGAAGCTGCCGTGGAAGTCGAACTCGCCGGTCTCCGTCCAGAGCCTGCGCGTCACCTGCAGCCATTCGGCGAGGTGGTCGTAGCGCTCGTCGTGCTCACGCAGCGGAGCGCCGAACATCTCCAGCTCCGGCCGGTTCCAGCCGCCGACCACGTTCAGCGCGAACCGGCCGCCGGAGATGTGGTCGACGGTCGCCGCCTGCTTCGCGGCGACGATCGGGTGCAGCGTCGGGGCGTGCGAGGTGGCGAGGACGCCGATGTTCTCGGTGGCGGCGGCGATCCCCGCCGCCCAGGTGAAGGGGTCCATCACGCGTCCGGACCGGTGCCCGGGGCTGTTCTCCGGGTAGCCCTTCCAGCGGGCGAAGGGGACGACGGCCTCGAAGCCGGCCCGGTCGGCCGCCCGGGCGGTGCGCAACGACATGGCCCACGACGTCTCCGACGCCTCCGGCACCAGGGTCTGGGACGCACCGGAGCCGTTGGTGCAGAACAGTCCGAGCTTGAGGGTGTTGCCGCCGAACAGCGGATTCATCGCAGACCTCCTCGTCCGTGGTGGTGTCAGGGACGCTAGGGAGCCGCATCACATAACACCACTACGAGTCCAGCCATGAATCGATATGCTCTTTCGTATGCTTCAGCTGCAGCTGCGCCGCCTCGACCTGTTCTGCACGGTGGTCCAGGAGGGCGGCGTGACCCGCGCCGCCGAGCGGCTGCACGTGGCACAGCCCTGGGTGTCGGCGCAGCTCCGCATCCTGGAGAAGGCGGCAGGCGCGCCGCTGTTCGTCCGGGACGGACGCCGCATCGCGCTGACCGAGGCCGGTCGGCGCTTCCACGCCTGGGCGGCCGACGTGCTGGCCGGCAGTGCCCAGGTCCGCCGCGACATCGAGAACCTCGGTGCGGGACTCGCCGGGTCGCTGACCGTCGCGACGAGCATGGCGATCGGCACCTACCTCGTGCCCCCGCTGCTCACCGGGCTGCGCCACGAACGCCCCGGTGCCGACATCACCGTCCACATCAGCGAGCCGGCAGCGGCGCTCCGCAGCGTCGCCACCGGCGACGCCGACTTCGCCGTCGCCACCTTCTCCGACGAGCTCGATCCCGAGCCCCTGCACGCCGAGCGGCTGTGGGAGGAACCGCTGGTGCTCGCCGCCGCGCCCGGCGGCCCGCCGGACGGTGACACGATCACCCTCGCCGAGCTCGCCGGCCTGCCGCTCGTGGGCGTCCCCGCCGGTGTGGCGTTCGACCGCACGCTGGGCGACCAGCTGCGCCGCCACGGGGCCGGCGAGCTGACCTACGTCATGCGGCTCGGCCACGCCGAGGCCATGAAGCGGGCGGTGGCCGCGAACGGCTGGTGCTGCTTCTCCCCGTCCTACGTGCTCACCGACGACGTCGACGCCGGGCGGTTGCGGAGCGTCACGATCAGCGACGCGAACCTCGTCGAGGGGATCGGGCTGTTCCACCGGCGGACGAAGTTCTTCTCCCCGCTCCAGGAGGCGGCCGTCGCGATGCTCCGGGAGGTGGCGACGAGCAGATCGGGCGAGGTCACGGCAGCGGCACCGCCCCGGTGAGCAGTGCGACGGCCAGCACGACCGCCGACACGGCCAGTCCGCACGGCACCCCCAGCCGCACCATGGCGCGGTAGTCCAGGCGCAGGAGCCCCAGCAGCAGGAACAGCGCGGCGACCGTGGGGCTGTAGGCGTGCAGCGGCTGCGCGACCACCGCCGCGCGGGCGACGGCCTCGGCGGGCACCCCGAACTGGGCGGCGGCCCCACTGAGCACGGGGAGGACACCGAAGTAGAACGTGTCCTGCTGGACGACGAACGTGAGCGGGAACGCCAGCAGTGCCGTGGCCAGCGGGACCGCGGCGCCCGCGTCGGGCGGCACGAGTGCCGCCAGCGACGTCGCCAGCGACTCCGCCATCCCGGTCCCGGACAGCACACCGGTGAACACCCCGGCGGCGAAGATCAGCACGGTGACGGGGATCGCGTTGGGTGCGTGGCGCCGCAGCAGTCGTGCCTGGGTCGCCGGGTCCGGATAGTTGAGCAGCAGCGCCACGACGGTGCCGGCGACGAACAGCAGGACGGGTTCGACCCGGCCCGCGATCAAGGGCGCCATGACCGCCAGCGCGAGGACGAGGTTCGCCACGGCGAGGCGCGGCCGTCGCAGATCCTGCTCGGCGGGCTCGTCCCCCTGGACGGCCGCGCTCGGTGGATCGGTACCGGCGGCCGGCGCGACGGCGACCCGCTCACGGGGAGCGCCGAGGCGGCTGCGTTCGCGGCTGCCCAGCACGGCGGCCAGCCCGAGTACGGCGGCGGCCCCGGCCAGCTGCGGGACGACCAGCGGCGCGTACACCTCGACGACGTCGACGTCGAGCGCGGTCGCGGCCTTGATCACCGGTCCGCCCCACGGCAGCAGCGTCGCGGTCCCCGCGGCCATCACCGCGACCACGGCCAGGAGCTCGACCCGCATCCCGAGACGCCGGTACACCGGCAGCAGCGCCGAGACGACGATGATGTAGGTCGAGGAGCCGTCGCCGTCGACGGCGACCAGCAGTGTCAGCACGGCGGTGGCGAGCACGACCCGCATCGGGTCGTCCCTCGCGAACCGGCGGAGCACGGTGATGAGGGGATCGAACAGGCCGGCGTCGAGCAGGATGCTGAAGAACAGCACCGCGAAGAGGATCAGCGCCGCGGTCGGGGCGACGGTGGCGATGCCGTCACCGACGATCCCGCCCAGGTCGCCACCGGCACCGGCGAGCAGGGCGAACACGATCGGTACGCCCACCAGGGCCACGACCACCGACACGCGTCCGGAGAGGACGAGCCCGAGGAACGCGGCCAGCATGGCCAGGGTCAGCCAGGTCAGCATGAGGAGAGGTCCTTGTCGGCGGGGCGGGGTCGCATCAGGCGACGTCGGTGCGGCCGGCGAAGTCCTCCGGCAGCAGTTCGGAGATCCGCGCCGCGACGTGCACGACGGCGGCCGCGTGGGTGCGGGCCAGGACGCGGGCGCCGACCCGCGACGCGGACACGGTGATGTTGACGGCGCCGACGGGCGCTCCGGAGGGGACGCGGATCGCGGCGGCCAGCGACCGGTGCTCGACCGTCGTCTGCTGGTCGTTGAGCGCCCAGCCCCGGCGCCGGGTCCGGTCCAGGTCGCTCCGGATCGCCTCGGGGGTGGTGGCGGTGCGCGGCGTCAGGGCGGGGAGCTCGGACCGGGCGAGCACCTCGTCGCACGTCCCGGCCGGGGCGGCGGCGAGCATGGCCCGGCCCAGCGAACCGGCGTGGATCGGCACCCGGTGACCGATGTAGACCGGGTTCGGGGGGAACTGGCGGGAGGGGACGCGCCCGACGATGACCGCGTCGGTCCCGTGCGGGACGGCGAGCTGCGCGGTCTCCCCCGTGACGTCCCGCAGCTCCACGAGCAGCGGTTCGGCGACCTCGGGCAGGGCCATCGTCGCCGTCGTCGCGAGCCCGACGGTGATGGCCGTGGGGCCGAGGCGGTAGCCGCGCCCGTCACCGACGCGGACCAGGAACCCCGCCTCGCACAAGGTGTGGCCCAGCCGCAGCGCACCGGCCTTGCTGACGTCGACGTGGTCGGCGATGTCCTGCAACGACATCTCCGGTCGTGCCGGTCCGAACGCGGTGAGCACGCGGAGCCCACGCGCGAGTGACTCGATGGTGTAGTCGCCACGGTGCGACGGCATCCGATCCTCCTTCCCGGCGACGGCGCCGGTCCTCGGAGGACCGTAGATCGGCTCGCGCCGTCTCCGTGACACCGTTTCGCACAGCGAAACGCACGTGAACGGGCACCGGGGCGGTCCGTAGAACCGCAGGCGTGAGCCGACACCTCGATCCGGACGCCGCCCGGTTGCTGGCGCGCCGCAACGGGCCGCCGCTGCACACCCTGACCCCCGAGCAGGCGCGATCGACCCGGTCGGCACGGACCCCCGCCGACCGGGACGACGACGTCGGCACGGTCGAGGAGCTCACGCTCCCGCTGTCCGGCCGCGCACCGGCCGCGCGCCGCTACCTGCCCGGGGGCGCGGCGCCGCCCGGGACGGTCGTCTTCTTCCACGGTGGCGGGTTCGTCACCGGTGATCTCGACAGCCACGACCGTCAGGCGCGCATGCTCTGCACCCGCACCGGGTGGGCGGTGGTCTCGATCGACTACCGCCTCGCCCCCGAGCACCCGTTCCCCGCCGCCGTCGACGACGCCGTCGAGTCCGTCGCGCGGATCGCACGGGACGCGGGGCCGGTCGCCGTCGCGGGCAGCAGCGCCGGGGGCAACCTCGCCGCGGGCGCCGCCCGCGCCCTGGCGGGCACGCCCGGGGCCCCGGTGGCCCAGCTGCTCGTCCAGCCCCTGCTCACCGACGATCCCGGCCTGCCGGCCCGCCGGGACAACGCCGCCGCACCCGGCCTGGACGACGCCACCCTCCGCTGGTACCTCCGGCACTACCTGGGACCGCGTCCCGGCGCCCGGCGCGACCCGCGCTTCGACCTGCTGGCCGAACCCCCGCCGGACGGTCTCGCACCCGCGGTCGTCGCCGTCGGCGGTGTCGACCCCCTCCGCGACGACGGATGGTCCTACGCCCGCGCGCTCGCGACGGCGGGCGTCGAGGTCGTGCTGCACGACCACCCGCGACTGCCCCATGGTCTCTGGGGCATGGCCGGCGACGTCCCGGCGGCCGACCGGGCCGCGGCCGCCTTCTGCGACGCCTTCACCCGGCTCCTGCACCGTTCCACCGACACCGAGGAACACTGATGATCGTCCTGGTCAGCCTGCTCCGGCGCCTGCCGGAGCTCACCGCGGCGCAGTTCACCGCGCACCACCGCGAGCACCATGCGCCGCTGTTCGCGTCCGTGGACGAGGTGCGCCGGCTCGTGCGCCGGTACACCGTGGAGTCCCCGGCCGCGGTCGGGGACCTCGCAGCTCCGCAGGTCGACGCCGTCGTCCGGCAGTGGTTCGACGACGTCGAGGCGATCCACGAGCTGCTCGCCTCCGACGGGTACCGGACCGTGGTGCTGCCGGACGAACGACGCTTCATCGACCACGCCTCCAGCACCTTCTACGTGACCACGGAGCTGGACGTGCCGATCACACCCTGAGCTCGATCTCGTGGTCGGATCGACCGTCCGTCCACGCCCCCCGGGGGCTCATGGCACTCGTCACGCCGGGGGCGGCGCACCTTGCGACTCGTCCGCGGTGCCGCCCGCCGCAGGGCATGCACCGGGCCCCTCAGCGATCCCGAGGTTCCCAGGCCACCGCCAGCGAGCCGCCCACGAGCCCACACGCCGTCCCGAGCAGAAGACCGCCGAGGCTCGGGGTGAGCAGCGACGCCACCGCCAGCAGCAGGCCGGCCACCCCGCACGGCACAGTGTGCCGCGGGCTCACCACGAGGGTGACAGCGCAGCCGAGGAGCAGTACGCCGACCAGGAGTCCGGTCAGTCCTCCGGCGCCGGGGGCCACGAGCACCGTCAGCCGGCTCGAAGGGAGCAGGAGCACTGCCGCCCCGGAGACGGCCAGCAACACCACCGCCGCCACCGGCCGCCCGCGCAGAGCCGTGCCCCGGGTGGCGCGCCGGAACATCCCGGGCACCGGGGTGCGTCCCGCCATCAGAAGCACTCCGCGACGTCGTCGCCGATCCGCAGGTCCAACCCGGACAGACCCAGGTCCGCGACGCTCGCCCACCGCACGGTGGCCGCCAGGTCCAGCTGGAGCCCTTCCGCCAGGATCGGCAGGTTCCCCGGTGCCGCGACATCCAGCGGGATCCCCTCCGGCGTCTGCTGCTCCCGGTTGAGCAGCAGACGCTGACCGAGCGCCCCGAGCCCGTCGACGCTCTCGATCGCGAACTGCACGTCGCCCGCCCGGATCTCCTCCGCGTCGGGCGGAGTGTCGAGCCGCAGCACCCAGGTCCCCACCGGCGTCGGGACCGCACCCGAGGCGCACAGCCCGCGCACCCGCACGTCCCCGAGCCCGACGACCACCACCGGCTGCCTGTCCCCGTCCGCGTCCTGGACGAACTGCGGGAACACCCCGGTCGCCACGGCGCCGAGCTCCGCAGCGGTGATCTTCACATGCTGGCGGCCGTCCGCGGCCAGCGCGACGGGAAGCCCTCCCGTCGCCGCAGCCACGAGCATCGCCAGCACGACACCGGACGACAGCGCGAGGACCACACCGAAGCGCCTCCACCTGATCCGGGCGGGTCCACGTGCCGCCTCGGCACGGTGCCTGCCCCTACTCGCCGTCGAGTCCACACCATGTGCAACTGTGCCAATGAACTATGGCAACGTCGCCCGGCCGTCGTTCACTCTATCGAGTCTCCTGCACGCACTGCGCGACAATCACCCGATGGCCCCGATGCCACCCCCCGCTCCGGAACCGCGCCCCTCACCACACGGCGCCGACACCGATTACCGGATCGACGACCTCGCCCGCGCCGCCGGGATGACCGTGCGCAACGTGCGCTCCTACCAGGAGCGTGGGCTCCTGCAC
Organism: Pseudonocardia sp. EC080619-01; assembly: GCF_001420995.1. Lineage (NCBI taxonomy): Bacteria > Bacillati > Actinomycetota > Actinomycetes > Pseudonocardiales > Pseudonocardiaceae > Pseudonocardia > Pseudonocardia sp. EC080619-01. The sequence goes on from NZ_CP012184.1 coordinate 1,035,550, forward strand.
CCTCCACGCCGCGACGGCCGCCGGGCGCTCTACGACGACACCCACCTGGGCAGGCTGCGGATCATCGGCAGGCTCCTGGACCGCGGCTACACCACCGTCACCATCGCCGAGCTGCTCGCCGAGTGGGAACGCGGCCGCGACCTCGGCGTCGTCCTCGGCCTGGAGACCGCCGTGAGCGCCCTGTGGCCGCCCCGCCCGGCCACCCCGACCACACCCGAGGCGCTGACCGCGCTCTTCCCGGGGGCCGACGTCGACGCCCTGGTGGCCGCCGGGCTGGTGCACCACCACCGCGGCACCCACACCGCGCCCAGTCAGCAGATCCTCGCCGCCGCAGCCGACCTCGTCCGAGCAGGCGTGCCGAGCGAGGTCGTCCTCGACCTCGCCCGGCGCACCACCACCGCCCTCGACGGGATGGCTCGTGATCTGCTCGACGCGGTCGTGACCCACCTCGTCGACGGCGGCTCGGCCGTGGTCCACCCCGATGACGCCCTCCCCGACGACTCGGCCGCCGACCGCGCCGCCACCGCACTCCGCAGCCTCACCCCGGCCCTGACCACGGGCATCGCGGAGCTCCTCGCCGCGACACTCGAGCGTCACAGCGTCGCCGTACTCGACGCTCGCGCCGGGCTCGTCCTCGGCGAGCACCCGAGCACGCCATCCGTCTGACGCCCCGACACGTGCGGCCGGGCCGACGGCCCCGGTAATCACCGCAGCCCGCGTTCCTGCCGCCACCAGGTCGGTTCGGGACTCCACCGCCGGGTGCCGGGAACACCCGGCGCCGGTCCCGCCGGGCAGATCCACCAGCGAGCCGCTGACCTGCCGAACCTCGCCGGTGGCCGGCCCCGCGCACCCGGTGTCGGCCGCGGCCACCGTCCTGCTCCGGCCACCTCGTACGGCGCCGTCCCGCGGGCACATCGTGATCTGCGTCCCGTCAGGGTAGATTTGCCTAACCTGACCCGTAGTGTCCGATCAGTCCGGATCTGATCGCAGTCCGTTGCGTCTCATCCCACTCCCCGAAAGGACGGTCATGGCCTTCACCGTGCCCCGCCGCAGCCGGTGGTCCGTGGTTCCTGCCATCGCGCTCGCAGCCCTCCTCGCGCTCGCCGGCTGCGCGACACCTTCCGACGACGGTGACGCCGCGAGCCCCGGTGCCACCGCGCTTCCGCCCGCCGAGGGAGCCACGCAGTACCCGCTGACGCTCACCACGTGGGCGGGCGAGACGGTGCTCGAGCAGCGGCCCGAGCGGATCGCCGTGATCGGCTTCTCGCCGAACATGGACGCGCTGGAGGCCCTGGGCGTCACCCCCGTCTACACGATGGCCGAAGAGAGCGAGTGGCCGTGGCGGAGCCAGGAGTGGTTGTCGGGAGTCGAGTTCCGCGACACCGTCACCCGGCGCGATCCGATCAACTTCGAGGGGATCGCCTCGACCCGACCGGATCTGATCGTGGCGACCAACTGGGTCCAGGACGAGCCCACCTTCGAGCGGCTCAGCTCGATCGCCCCGGTGCTGGAGAACCCGACCCAGGTCAAGGGTGATCAGATCAGCTGGCAGGACACCCAGCGGATGATCGGCGAGGCGCTGGACCTGAGCGCCGCGTCCGACACCGCGGTCACCGAGGCCGAGCAGGCCATCGACCGGGTCGCGCAGGAGAACCCGGACTACGCGGACCGGACGATCACGATCGCCACCGACTACACCCAGAGCGGTATCGACTACTACACCGCCGCCGGCGGGACCGCCGAGGCCGCGACGCGCCGGATGGGGTTCACGCCGAATCCGCTGGCCGAGAACTTCACCGCCGACGCCGGCGTCGCCGACGAGCAGATCGGCCAGCTCGACGCCGACGTACTCGTCGTGTTCTACACCGACCCCGCCTCGAAGACCGCGCGCGAGGCCACCCCGCTGTTCCAGTCGCTGCCCCCCGTCGCCGAGGGCCGCTACCTCGGCATCACCATCGACGACCCGGACAGCGCCATGACCTGGGTGCTGCGCCGCGGCGCCAGCGTGACCAGCCTGCCGTGGACCGTCCAGCGGCTGTCCGAGCGGATCAACGCGCTGGGCACCGCCTGACGGTGTGCACGTGATCGGAACGGGCGCGACATGAACGACGCACCGCGAGCCGGCGTCGCGACCGCACGGCGCACCGGGCGGGGGGACTCCCCCGCCCGGTCGTCGTCGCTGTACCGGCGCCGCGCACTCGGGCTGGCCACGATCCTCACGGCGCTGATGGCGGCGGTGATCCTGAGCCTGGCGCACGGCGCGAACCCGCTCGGCTACGACCAGGTGTGGTCGGCGCTGTGGGGCCGGGACGGGTCGCAGGCGTCCATCATCGTCTGGACCGAGCGCTGGCCCCGCACGCTGCTCGGGATCGCCGTGGGCGCCGCGCTGGGCGTCGCCGGGGCGCTGATCCAGGCGCTGACCCGCAACCCGCTCGCCGAACCGGGGATCCTGGGCGTCAACGCGGGCGCCGGCTTCGCCGTGACCCTGGGCGCCGGGGTGTTCGGGCTGGCGGGCATCTCCCAGTACGTGTGGTTCGCCTTCCTCGGTGCCGCGATCACCACCGTCGTGGTGTTCGTCATCGGCTCCGCGGGCGGCGGGACGGCGTCGCCGGTCACCCTGGTCCTGGCCGGGGTGGCGCTCGGCGCGGTGCTCAACGGCTTCTCCACGTTCCTCACCCTGATCGACCCGGACACGTTCCGGTCGTTCCGCAACTGGGGCCTGGGGTCGCTGGCGCGGACCACGATGGAGGACACGCTGCTCGTCGCGCCGTTCCTCCTGGTCGGCCTGATCGGCGCGCTGGCGCTGGCCGGGCCGCTGAACTCGATCGCCCTCGGTGACGACCTGGCGGCCTCGCTCGGCACCCGGGTGGGCCGCACCCGGGTGCTGGGCATCGGCGTCGTCACCCTGCTGGCGGGCGGCGCGACGGCGCTGACCGGCGGCATCGCGTTCCTCGGGCTGATGGTGCCGCACGTGGTGCGCTGGTTCGTCGGCCCGGACCAGCGGTGGATCATCGCCTACTCGGCGCTGGCCGCGCCGGTGCTCGTCCTGGTCGCCGACGTGCTGGGCCGGGTGCTCGTGCGCCCCAGCGAGATCGAGGTCGGGGTCGTCGCGGCGGTCATCGGCGCACCGGTGCTGATCGCGCTGGTCCGGCGGAGGGAGGCGAGCAGCCTGTGACGACCACACCGACCCGCCCCGACGAGCGGGTGGACTTCGGCTACACGACCCGCACGGTCCGTACCCGGTGGCTCTCCGGCCGCGTCGGCGTCCGGCTGCTGGCGGTCTCCGCGGCGGTACTCGCGGTCGCCGTGGCGGTCTCCGTCGTGTCGCTGGGGCTGGGCGACTTCCGGCTCGGCGTCGGCGAGGTCGTGCAGGCACTGCTCGGCGGCGGACGGGAGTTCCAGCGCATCATCGTGACCGAGTGGCGGCTGCCGGTGGTGCTCGCGGCGCTGGTGTTCGGTGCGCTGCTCGGCATCGGCGGGGCGATCTTCCAGTCGCTGACCCGCAACCCGCTGGGCTCCCCGGACGTGATCGGCTTCGACGCCGGCTCCTACACCGGGGTCGTGCTGACCCTGCTGGTCGTCGGCGCGAGCAGCTACTGGAACGTCGCGTTCGCGGCGCTGGCCGGCGGTCTGCTCACCGCGTTCGCGGTGTACGTGCTGGCCTACCGCGGCGGCATCGCCGGGTTCCGCCTGATCATCGTCGGGATCGGGATCTCGGCGATGCTCACCTCGGTCAACTCCTACCTGGTCACCCGCGCCGACATCGACGACGCGATGGTCGTCGGGTTCTGGGCGGCCGGCTCGATCGCCGACGTGACCTGGACGCCGATGCTGCCCTCGCTGGGGATCGCCGCGGTGATCGTCGTCGCGACCGTGCTGCTGTCCCCGGCGCTGCGCCGCCTCGAGCTCGGCGACGACGCCGCCGTCACCCAGGGCACCCGGGTCGGCGCGGCCCGGCTCGGGCTGCTCGTCGTGGGCGTGTCGACCACCGCGCTGGTGACCGCGGCGGCCGGCCCGATCGGGTTCGTCGCGCTCGCCGCCCCGCAGCTGGCCCGGCGGCTCACCCGCTCCCCCGGGGTCAGCACCGCGGCCTCCGCCGCGATGGGCGCGGCGCTGCTCGCCTCGGCGCACCTGCTGAGCCTGGCGATCGCCGAGGTGTACCGGGCCATCCCGGTCGGGCTGATCACCGTCTGCCTCGGCGGCTGCTACCTGATCTGGCTGCTCGTCCGCGAGGCACGGCGGCAGTACGGAACGTTCGCATGACCGACCCGGGAGCCCCCTCGTTGAACACCTCGTCACACGGGACGCACGCTCGGCTCGTCACCCGCGACGCCGCGATCGGCTACCGCGGGCGGGTCGTCGCCGACGACCTGTCGCTGGACATCCCGGACGGCTCGTTCACCGCGATCATCGGCCCGAACGGCTGCGGCAAGTCCACGGTGCTGCGCGCGCTGTCCCGGATCCTGCCGCCGTCGTCCGGGCAGATCCTGCTCGACGGCAAGGAGATCGCGTCCTACCCGCCGAAGGAGGCCGCCCGCAGCATCGGGCTGCTCCCGCAGAGCTCGCTCGCCCCGGACGGCATCCGGGTCGCCGACCTGGTGGCCCGCGGGCGGGCGCCGTACCAGAACCTGATCCACCAGTGGCGCGGCTCCGACGAGGAGGCCGTCCGGTCGGCGCTGGAGGCGACCCGGCTGACCGAGCTGTCCGGACGGCTGGTCGCCGAGCTGTCCGGCGGGCAGCGGCAGCGGGTGTGGGTGGCGATGCTGCTCGCCCAGGACACCCCGATCATGCTGCTGGACGAGCCTACGACGTTCCTCGACATCGCCCACCAGTACGAGCTGATGGAGCTGTTCCGGTCGCTGCACGAGGGCGGCCGGACGATCGTGGCCGTCCTGCACGACCTCGGCCAGGCGGCCCGCTACGCCGACCACCTCGTCGTCATGCGGGAGGGCCGGGTGGTCACCGCGGGCCCGCCGCACGAGGTGATCACCGCCGAGCTGATCGACGAGGTGTTCGGGCTGCGCTGCCTGGTCGTGCCCGACCCCGTCACCGGCACCCCTACGGTGGTGCCGCTCGACCCCCGCACCGTGAGCACGGAAGGACATCGATGAGCACTCCCGGAAACCGCCCGCGGCGGCCGCAGATCGTGCTGGAGGTGCTCGAGCGCACCCGGCTCACGCCGCACATGGTGCGCATCGTCGCCGGTGGGCCCGGCATCGCCGACGTCACCGACAACGGGCACACCGACGCCTACACGAAGATGCTGTTCGCACCCCCCGGCAGCGACCTGACCCCGCCCTACGACCTCGCCGCGCTGCGCGAGGAGCTGCCGGTCGAGGCGCTGCCGTCGACCCGCACCTACACGATCCGCCGCTTCGACCTGGAGAACCAGCGGATCTGGATCGACTTCGTCGTGCACGGCGACACCGGCGTGGCCGGGCCCTGGGCGGCGACGGCCGAGCCCGGCTCCCCGGTGGTGCTCGGCGGGATCGGCGGCGGCTACGCCCCCGACCCGCAGGCCGACCGGCACCTGCTCGCCGGTGACGAGTCGGCCCTGCCCGCGATCGCGTCCGCGCTGGAGGCGATGCCTGCCGACGCACGCGGCGTCGCACTGCTCGAGGTCGACTCCGCCGCCGACGAACTCGACCTGACCGCGCCCGACGGTCTCGAGGTGCGCTGGCTGCACCGTGCCGGCGCCGAGGCCGGGACGACCGACCTGCTCGTCGACGCCGTCCGAGGTCTCGACTGGCCCGCCGGGCGGGTACAGGTCTTCGTGCACGGCGAGCGGGCCGCCATGAAGTCGCTGCGCCCACACCTCACCGACGAGCGCGGCCTCGACCGGTCCCAGCTGTCGCTGTCGGCCTACTGGGCGCACGGCCGCAAGGAGGACGTGTTCCAGTCCGAGAAGCGCGAGGCCGTCGGGCAGATCTGAGCCACCCTGGAACCGGGGGCCGGGTGGGGCCGCGCGTACCGCGCTCGGCCCCACCCGACCCCCGATCACCGGGTGCGTCGCCGGGCCGCGTGGCTAGGCCCGGACCGGGTCCCCGCTCGCGTCCGGCCCCGGCACGGCCCCGTCCAGCTCGGCGAGCAGCGCGTCGAGGGCCCGCGCACCGCGGGCCGCGACATCGTGCGGGGGCTGCGCCCGGATCTCCGGGTTGAAGATCTCCAGCGACAGCGGGCCGCGGTAGCCCGCCGCCCACAGCGCCCGCAACGGTGTGCGCAGGTCGAACTCGCCGTCGCCGGGCAGGCACCGGTGGTTGCGGCTCCACTGCTTGAGATCCATCGACAGCATCGGCGCGTCGGCCACCTGGGCCAGGCTGATCTTGTCCATCGGGACGCCGTCCAGGGCCCCGGCGTCCTCGCCGCGGCTGATCATGTGGAAGGTGTCGACGGTGACCGTCAGGGCCGGGTGACCGGCGCGGCGGACCACGTCCCAGGCGTCGGCGAAACGGCCGACGTGGGTGCCCCAGGCCAGCGCCTCGTAGGTCACCGACATGCCGCGCTCGGCGGCGGCGTCGGCGAGCGCGGACAGCTGCCGGGCCGACAGGTCGCGGTCCGGGTCGGCGTCGTCGTCGGTGTTGGACACGACCAGGATGGAGCCGGTGCCCAGCCCGGCCATGACGTCGAGCTCGCCACGGAAGCGCGCCAGCACGTCGGTGAACTCGGCCGCGCTGACCCCCTCGGCACGCCGGAACGGCTGGTAGGCGTCGATGGTCAGTCCCAGGTCGGCACAGCGGGCGGCCACCTCGGACGCGGACAGCGACGAGTCGCGCAGGTCCGCGTCGAGCAGCTCGATGCCGCCGAACCCGGCCGCGGCGACGGCGTCCAGCTTGTCGGTGAGCGAACCGCCCAGCGACACCGTCGCGATGCAGGTGCGCAGCGAGGGCGGTTCCGCCGCGCCGGGCTGCAGCTCGCGCACGACCTCGATCCACCGCTCCAGGCGACGGTCCTCGGCCAGCGCGATGAAGCTGATCCCGGGCACCCCCGCCCGGCGCCACCGGTCGACCAGCTCCATCGTGCGCACGGAGTCCATCCCCTGGTCGCGCAGGTCCAGCTGGTGGTCCAGCTCCGCGGGTTGCAGGAACAGCGCCTCCGCGACGTCCGCGGTCACATCGGCGGCGGTGAGACTCATCGTTTCCTCTCCTCGTGCGTGGTCCCCGCGGTGCCGCCCTCGAGCAGCCCGGTCAGGTGGTCGGCCCAGCGCGGCAGGCCGCGGTCCGGGTCGATGATCGAGTGGTGGTCCTCGCCGTCGACGTACTCGGTGCGGGCCCCGGGCAGGTGCGCGCCCCACGCGGCGATCCCGGTGCCCGCGGCGCGGTCGGCCTCGACCGGCGCACCCGCCGCGACGAGCAGCGCCGGGGCGTCGAGCTCGCCGACGGTCCGCTCGGCCATGTGCCGCTCGCAGCGCAGGCCGGCGACCGCGAACGCGGTGAGCGCCTCGGCGGAGAGCTCGGCGCTCACCTCGGGCCCGAGCAGCGCGCGCAGCTCGGCGGAGTTGACGTCGAGGAACTCCCGTTGCCGCTGCTCGTCCTCGGCGACCGGCACCCCCGGGCGAGGCAGGACGTCACCCGGCTCCGGTGCGTGATCCGGCCCCGTCGGGGTGGTGTCGACGATCGTGACCGACCCGATCCGCTCCCCGCGACCGACGAGCTCCCGCCCGACGGCGACCACGATGTGGCCGCCGAACGACCAGCCCAGCAGGTCGTAGGGGCCGTGCGGCTGCACCCGCTGGACGGCGTCGGCGTAGACCGTGGCCAGCTCGGCCATCGAGCCGAACTCGGCGCCGAGCCCGGCGTGCGCCGGGTCCTGCAATCCGACCAGGCCGACACCGTCAGGCAGGTACCTGCCCAGCGCGGAGTAGAGCGAGGCGTGCCCGTAGCGGGCGTGCGCGCAGAACAGATGCCGGCCGGCCGCCGCGGCCCGCAGCGGGACCAGGACAGCGCCGGCCACGGCGCCGGCCACGTCCTCGGAGGTGGACGGCGCGGACCGGTCGTCGGCCACCGCGGCGAGGGTGCCGAGCACCTGCGCGGCGAAGACGTCGGACACCAGCAGCTCCGAGCCGAGTCGCTCGTTGAGCCGGGCGACCAGTCGCATGGCCAGCAGAGAGTTGCCGCCGACGTCGAAGAAGTTCGCCGACACCGACACCTCCCGGGTGCCGAGCAGCTCGGCGACCGCACCGGCGACCACCACCTCGGTCCCGGAGGCCGGTGCCACGTACTCCGCGGCCGCGGACTCGATCACCGGCAGCGCCTTGGTCTCGATCTTGCCGTTCACGGTCAGCGGCAGATCGTCGAGAGCGGCGAGCCCGGCCGGGACCATGTAGTCCGGGAGCAGGGTGCGCGCGCGGGCCCGGACGGCGTCGAGGTCCACGGTGCCGGGCCCGTCCGCCGCGGGGACCAGGTAGCCGTAGAGCTGCAGCGCGCCCCGGGCGTCCGCCCTGGCGATCACCGCAGCCCTGGCGACCTGCGGGTCCCCGGCCAGAGTGTCGGCGACCTCGCTCGGCTCGATCCGGTAACCACGGATCTTCACCTGGTCGTCGGCGCGACCGAGGTAGTCGATCGTCCCGCCGGGTGTCCAGCGGGCCAGGTCCCCGGTGCGGTACATCCGGGTCCCGGGTTCCCAGGGGCAGGCGACGAACCGTTCCGCGGTGCGCCCGGGCTGGGCCCAGTATCCGCGGGCGGTCCCGGCGCCGGCGAGGTACAGCTCCCCCGGTACACCCGGCAGCGCGGGCTGGAGGTTGTCGTCGAGGATGTAGGCCCGCGAGTTGAAGATCGGCCGGCCGACGCTGGAGGTCGCCGTGTCGGCCAGATCCGCGCCGAGCGCGTTGATCGTGTACTCGGTGGGGCCGTACAGGTTGTAGGACTCCACCCCCGGCGCCTCACGCAGCTGCCGCCACAGCGTGTCCGGCACGGCCTCGCCACCCAGCGACACGAACACCACCCCGGGCGCGTCCGCGGCGACCGATCGACCGGCAGGCCGGTCCCGGTCGAGCAGACCCTGGTCCACCAGCACCTGCCCGTAGGACGGCGTGACGTCGAACCCGTCGATCCGGGCGTCGTCGTAGTGCGCCAGCAGCTGCTGTGGCTCGCGCCGCAGCTCCTCGTCGATCACGTGCACCTCGTGCCCGTTGAGCAGCCAGAACAGCTGCTCCCATGACGCGTCGAAGGAGAACGACGTGGTGTGGGCGATCTTCATCCGGCGCCCGCCCTGGTGCGCGACGACCCGGTCGAAGATCTCCTCGACATGGTTGGCGTACATGTTGGTCAGGCCGCGGTAGCCCACCGCGACACCCTTGGGCAGCCCGGTCGAGCCCGAGGTGAAGATGATGTAGGCGAGGTGGTCGGGGTCGATCGGGCCGCCGCGCTCGGCGTCGGTGACCGGGCCCTGGCCGGCGTCGGCGATCTCCGCGCGCAGCACGGGTTCGTCGAGGTCGAGCACCTGCCCGGCGGCGGTGCCGGGCAGGCGTGCCGCATCGCGGCCGGTCACCAGTGTCACGGTGGGCCGGGCGATGTCGCACATCGTCGCGATCCGTTCGTCCGGGTGCTCGGCATCGATCGGCACGTAGGCGGCGCCGACCGCGAAGACCGCGAACATCGCGATCACCATGCGCTCGTCGCGGGGCAGCAGCAGCGCCACCCGGTGCTCGGGCCGCACGCCGCGGGCCAGCAGCACCCGCGCGTACCGGTGCACCTCGGCGGAGAACCCGTCGAAGGTGTAGCTGCGGTCCCCGGCGACCAGCGCGGTCTCCTGCGGTGAGCGGGCCACCTGGGCACGCAGCAGGTCGGCGACCGTCACCTCGGGGACGGCCCGGGTGACACCGGCCGGCGACGGAGCGTCCTCGCCGGGCAGGTAGCCCGGGATCCGCCCCAGTGCGGTGTCCGGACCGGCCGCGAGCGCGCGCAGTACGTGCAGGTAGCGCTCGGTCAGCCGCTCGGCGGCGGCCTCGTCGAGTGCGTCGCGCCGGTAGGACAGTCGGACGTGCACGGTCGCGGCGCCGTCGTGCTCCCACGGGTTCACCGCCACGGTGACCGGGTAGTGGGTGGCGTCGTTCACCGTCCCGCCGGTCACCCGCAGCCCGCCGACCGGCGTCGTCTCCGGCTCGAACGGGTCGAAGGGCAGGTTCTGGACGACGAACAGGGTGTCGAACAGGGCACCCAGCCCGGCCGCGTTCTGGATCCGGGTCAGCTCGACGTCCGGGTGGTCGAGCACCTCGAGCTGCTCGGACCGGACCCGGGCCAGCAGCTGGGTGACGGTCTCGTCCGGGCGGGCGCGGACCCGCATCGGCAGTGTGTTGAACAGCAGCCCGATCATCCGGTCCGAACCGGGCAGCTCCGGTGGCCGCCCGGAGACGGTGTTGCCGAACACGACATCACCGCGGCCGGTGACCCGGCCCAGGGTCACCGCCCACGCGGTCTGCAGCAGCGTGCCCACGGTGACCCCGGCCCTGCGGGCGGCCGCGTACACGGTCGCGGCCTCGGCCGGGCTCAGATCCCGGTGCAGGTCCCCGGTCTCGACCCGGGTCAGACCCAGGTCACCGCCCTCGGGCCAGAGCAGGGTCGGCTCGGTGACCTCCGCGAGGTAGCCCGCCCACGCGCGGTCGCCCGCCGCGGCGCCGCGGGTCTCGAGCCAATCCAGGTAGGACTCGAACGACACGGGCCGGACCCGGTCGAGCAGTCCGGGATCGGCGTAGGCGTCGACGATCTCGCCGAGCAGCGCGTTGATCGACCAGCCGTCCATCAGGATGTGCTCGAAGGTCATCGCGAACGTCCAGGCCCCCGGCCCGTGCTCGAGCAGGGTGAACCGGATCAGCGGCCCGGTCGCGAAGTCGAACGGCTCCTGGCGCTCGGCCTCCAGGAACTCCGCACGCCCGGGGCCGCCCGGCGGGTCGAGCCGGACGACCCGGAACGGGACCTCGGAGCGCTGCGGGATCACCTGGACCTCGGTGTCGCGCAGCGTCACGAACGCGGCCCGCAGGTTCGGGTACCGCTCCAGCACCCGGCGGGTGGTGGACTCCAGGTGCGCCGGGTCGACCTCGCCCTCGATCTCGCGCAGGATCTGCGACACGTAGGCGTTGTGATCGCCGGTCTCGCGGGCCCGCACCATGTGGTAGAGCAGTCCGCTCTGCAGCGACGACAGCGGCAGTAACCTGCTGTCCTCGCCGTGCTCGGCCCGGATCCGCCGCGCATCGGCCCGGGAGACCCGGGCACGGTCGGCCCGGCGCAGCCTCGGCCGCACCCCCGTGAGCGTCCCCCGTGCGGTGTCGTCGGGCCACTCCAGACGCACCGCGACGGTGGACCGGTAGCTCTCCACGAGCTCGCCGGCGAGGCCGGCCAGCAGCGCGGCCGCGTCCGGGCCGGTGGGAGTCCCGGTCAGCTCGCCGGTGCCGTCGTCGCGTACCTCGAGCGCGAGCATCCCGGCCCCGGGGACGACGTGGCGCAGGTACTCGGCGGCCGCCCGCCAGGACGTCGTCTCGTCCGGGGTGAAGCCGGGCAGCGGGATCCTCGCCCCCGGCCCGTCCGGTGCGGCACCGAGGTCCGCGGGGTCGGTGACGGCCCGGACCAGCTCGACCAGGTGCCGCAGCGGTAGCTGCGGGTACCGGGCCCCCAGCACGAGGAACCGGCGCACCCCGGCGAGCAGCCGGGCACCGGTGTCGGCGGTGAACAGCTCGCGGGTGGCGTTGAGCTGCAGGTCCAGCGCGCCGTCCGGACGCCGGACGATCGCGTAGACCAGGTCGAACAGCGCCGGCCGGTCGCCGGTGGCCTCGGCCACCGCCGCAGGGTCCGGGACCAGACGCCCGGCCACGGGGTCGCGGGCGGTGTCGTCCAGGAATGCGGCCATCACCTGGAACAGCGGGCTGACGCCGGGGATCCGCGGCGGTCCGAGGGCCTCCACGACGCTGTCGAACGGCGCCGTCTTGTGCTCGCCCGCGTCGACCACCCGGTCCCGGACACCGGACAGCAGCGTGCCGAAGCCGACCGTCTCGTCGATCTCGGCGCGGACGACGACGGTGTTGACGAAGTACCCGACGGCGTCGTCGAGCTCCGGCTGATCGCGCAGCTCGACCGGGGTGCCGACCGGCACCGTGTTCCCGGCGCCCTCGGTCCACAGACCCAGCGCCAGTGCTGTGATCAGCCCCTGCAGCGGGGTCGCCCGTCGCTCGGCCAGCAGCCGCTCGACGGCCGCCGAGTCGGCGGCCGGCAGCGGGTCGCGGACGGTGCGCACGGTGCGCGAGGTGGTCTCCGACCGGGGCCGGTCGAGCGGCAGCGGGGTCTCGGCCGGCAGGTCGGCGAGCGCCTTCTCCCAGAACGTCAGCTCGCCCCGGAAACGCGAGTCCGGGTCGTCCCGGTCGCCGAGCGTGCTGCGCTGCCAGACCGCGAACTCCGCGGACTGCACGAGCAGCCGCGGCAGCGCGGCCGCGGTGCCGGACAGCTCGGCGTCGTAGAGCACGTCGAGGTCGCGGACCAGCGGCCGGACCGAACCCTCGTCGATGACGATGTGGTGGCCGTGCACGACGAGCAGGTCGTCGCCGCCGGTACGCAGCAGGGTGAACCCGGCACCGCCGTCGGCTGCCAGGTCGCATCGCTGCGCCAGCAGCGCACCGATCCGGGCCGGTACCGCGTCCGCCGCGACGGTCTCGACCGCCAGGACCGGCGCGTCGTCCGGGGGCCGGACGAGCTGGGTCAGCTCGCCGTCCGGTCCGGCGACGAACGCCGTGCGCAGGATCTCGTGCCGCTCGGTGAACCGGGCCACCGCGCGGTGCAGGGCGGCGGGGTCGGCGCCGCCGGGAATCCGCAGGACGATCCCGACCTGGTAGGCCGGTCCCATCCCGAGCTCGTCGAGCAGCCACAGCGCCTGCTGGCCGTAGGACGCCGGGACGGGATCGGGGCGGACCACCTCGGTGATCGGCGACAGCGGCGAGCCGTCGTGCCGGGCCACCCCGGTGACGGCCTCGGCCAGTCCGGCGATCGTCGGGGTACCGAACACGTGCCGCAGCCGCAGGGCGGACGCGAAGGTGGTGTTGATGCGGGTGAGCAGCCGGGCTGCGAGCAGTGAGTCCCCGCCGAGACGGAAGAAGTCCGCATCGACCGCGAGAGCCGCACGCGGACCGGCGCCTCCGTCGAGCCGCAGGACCTCTCGGAAGTGCTCGGCCAGCGCCCGCTCGGTCGCGGTCTCCGGGCTGCGCCCACCGGCCCCCGCCCCCTCGGTGAGGTCCGGCGCGGGCAGCGCCCTGCGGTCGATCTTGCCGTTCGGGGTGAGGGGGAACTCCGCCAGCGTCGTCACCGCCGCGGGCACCATGTACTCCGGCAGCCTCGACGCCACGAACTCGCGCAGCTCCACGGCGAGGCCGGGACCGGGACCGGGACCGGGACCACCGGCGGTGACCCAGGCGAGCAGCTGCGGCCCGCCGGTGGGTCGTTCCGCCGCGAGGACGACGGCGCCGGTCACCGCCGGGTGCTCCCGCAGCACACCGCGGACCTGTTCCGGCTCGACCCGGTGTCCGCGGATCGTGACCTGGTCGTCGGCACGGCCGAGGAACTCCAGCTCGCCGCCGGCAGTCCAACGGGCCAGGTCCCCGGTGCGGTAGAGCCGGGAGCCGGGGTGGCCGAACGGGTCTGCCACGAACCGCTCGGCGGTGAGCCCCGGCAGCGCGAGGTAACCGTCGGCGAGCTGCCCGCCGCCGACGTAGAGCTCCCCGGCGACACCGGCGGGCACCGGTCGCAGCCACCGGTCCAGCACACGTGCGGAGCTCCCGGGCTGCGGGCGGCCGATCGCCACCCGCCGGTCCGGATCCCCGGTGTCGATGCGGGCGGCGGTGGCGTCCCCGGTGACCTCGGTGGACCCGTAGAAGTTGTGCAGGACCGCGTGCGGGGCGGCACGGCGCATGGCGTCCCGGCCGGCCGCCGTCAGCGGCTCCCCGGACGACACCCAGTGCCGCAACGAGCCGAACCCCGGTCCGCTGCCGGTGCGGGAGTCGGCGAGGGTGTCGGCGAGGCCGGGCACGGTCAGCAGATGGGTGATGTGGTGCTCGCGTATCAGCTCGGCCAGTGCGCCCGCGTCGCGCGCCGTCCCGTCGCCGACCACCACGACGGCGGCCCCCGCGGTCAGTGGCCCGAACAGCTCGGTCACCGCGTCGACGAAGCCGGCGCCGCTCTTGGCCAGGCACACGGCGGTGCCGTCGAGTTCCAGCAGCGCATTGCCCCAGCGGAGTCGGTCGGCGACCGCGCCGTGCGGGAGCCCGACGCCCTTGGCCTCCCCGGTCGTGCCCGACGTGAAGATCACCTGGGCGGTGTCGCGCGGGGTTACCGGCCGGGCCGGGCCCGACCACCGGTCCGCCTCGGCGGCGGGCTCGTCGACCAGCAGCAGCCGATCCGCGGGAAGGTCGTGCGCGGCGGCCGTGGCCCGGTCGGTGACCACCAGGGCCGGAGTGGCCGTGGTGAGGATCCGGGCGACGTGCGCCGCCGGATGGGCCGGGTCGACGGGCACGTAGGCCGCGCCGGCGCGCAGCAGCCCGGCGAGCACGGCGACCTGGTCGGCGCTGCGCGGCAGGAGGACGGCGACCCGGTCCCCCACCGTGACACCCCGCGCCGCGACCCGGGCGGCGATCGCGTCGATGCGGGCGTCCAGGTCGGCGAAGGTCCACCGGATCCCCACGGTCGCATCGAGCACCGCCGGAGCGTCCGGGGTGGACCGGACCTGCTCGCGCAGCAGCCCGTCCACCGTGGCGGCCGGCGCGTCGACATCCGGGCCCAGCGACCAGGTCTCCACCTCGGACGACGACGCCGCCGGCAGCACGTCCAGCCGCGCCACCGCCCGCCCCGGGTCCGTCGCGACGACCTCCAGCACCCGGGTGAACACCGCGACGAACCGCTCCACCGTCGCCCGGTCGAACAGATCGGTCGCCGCCGAGACGAAGCCCTCGACCCCGTCCGCGCCGTCGATCAGGTAGATGTCGAGATCGGTCTTGACCGCACCGATGTCCGCGGAGTCCGGGTGGACGCCGACGCCGGGTAGCGCGAGCGGGTACGGCTCGCCGGTGAGCTGCTGATGGGTGAGCATCACCTGGTAGACGGGATTGCGGCCGGTGTCCCGGGCGGCGCCGGCCGCGGCGACGATCTTCTCGAACGGGGCCTCCTGGTGGGCGAACCCGTCGAGCACCGTCTCGCGGGCCCGGGCCAGCACGTCGGCGACGGTGTCGGCGGCACCGATCCGGTGCCGGACCGGCACGATGTTGGCGAAGTAGCCGACGGCGTCGGCGACGCCGTCGGCGGTGCGGCCGCCGACCGGGGACCCGACGACGACATCGTCCCCGCCACCGAGTGCGGACACCGCGAGCGCCACGGCGGCCTGCGCGAGCATGAAGGGGGTCAGTCCCCGCGCGCGGGCGGTCTCGTGCAGGCCCGTGACGAGCGACGGCTCCAGGGCGAACGGCACGTCCTGTCCGCGGTGCGTCGGCGCTGCCGGTCGGGCCCGGTCCGGGCTGATCGTCGACTCGTCCGGCGCGCCGTCCAGCGCGTCGCGCCAGTACCGCAGGTGCCCGGCCAGAACCGAGCCCTCGTCGTCGGGATCGCCGAGTGCGGCGAGCTCGGCGAGGGTGTGGTCGGCGTACTGCACCGGCAGCGGCGCCCACCCGGGCTCCGCACCGGCGACCCGCGCCCGGTAGGCCGCCGAGAGGTCCGCCAGCAACGACGGTAACGACCACTCGTCCACCGCGTGGTGATGCACCGCCAGCACCAGCCGCCACTCCGGGTCCGCACCGGCACCGGTCCGCAGCACCACCGCCCGCACCGGGAGATCCGCGCCCAGGTCGAACCGGGCCCGCACCACCGCGGCCACCCGGTCCTCGACGACCGCCCGGGACGCCCCCACGTGATCCTCGACAGCGACCCTCACCCGGTCCGCCGTCTCGGCCGGATCCACGATCACCTGCAGCAGCTGGTCGTCGTGTTCCTGCAGCAGGGTGCGCAGCGGTTCGTGCCGGGTCACGACGTCGCGCAGCGCGGATTCCAGCGCGTCCTCGTCGAGCGCACCGGTCAGCCGCACGACGGTCGGAACGACGTAGCGCCCGCCGGGTCCGCCGAGCTGCTCGACGAGCCAGAGGGCCCGCTGCCCCGCCGACGCCGGGATCCGGTCCGGGCGCGGTGCGGGCACCGGCGCAGCCGGAGCCGTGGCGGGCAGCTCGCCGAGCAGGTCCGCGAGCCCGGCCACGGTGGGCCGGTCGAACACATCACGCAGGCTGATCCGGACACCGGCCGCGGCACCCACTCGCGCCACCACACGTGTCGCGAGCAGCGAGTGCCCGCCGAGGGCGAAGAAGTCGTCGTCGACGCCCAGCTCAGTGTCGACGGGCAACCCGAGCACCTCGCGGAACGCGGCGGCGAGCGCGAGCTCGGTGCGGGTGCTGGGCGCGCGGCCGGTGGCCGCGGTCAGGCCGGTGGGCTCGGGCAGGGCCCTGCGGTCGATCTTCCCGTTCGGGGTGACCGGGAACGCCTCGAGCACCTCGATCGCGGCGGGGACCATGTGGCCCGGCAGCAGCGCGGCGAGGTGCTCCCGCAGCTCGTCGGGGTCCCCGGCGGCGCCGTCCGCCGTGCCCACCGTCGTCACGTAGCCGACCAGCCGGGTCCCGGCCACCGGGTGCTCGTGGGCGACCACGATCGCCCGGGTCACCGACGGGTGGCGCTCCAGCGCGCTCACGACCTCACCGGGCTCGACCCGGTGCCCGCGGATCTTGATCTGATCGTCGGCCCGGCCGAGGTAGTGCAGCACGCCGAACCGGTCGTGCGAGACCAGGTCGCCGGTTCGGTAGAGGCGCTCCCCCACCGCTGACCCGGGGTCGGCGACGAACCGCTCCGCTGTCAGCCCCGGCCGGCCGGCGTAGCCCTCGGCGAGCTGCGTCCCACCGAGATAGAGCTCGCCGGGCACTCCCGGGCCGACCTCGCGCAGCCACGAGTCGAGCACCCGGGCGCGGGTGTTGGCCATCGGGATCCCGATCGGCACCACCGCGCCGGCCGGTACCGCGGTGGGATCGACCTCGTGATGGGTGATCTCGCCGGTCTCGGTGGGCCCGTACACGTTGAGGACGGTGCCGCCGGTGATCGTGCTCAGCGCTGCGGACAGGGTGGTCGGGAAGGCCTCGCCCGCGACCATCGTCGTGGTCACCGACGGCAGCGCTGCGCTGCCGGCCCGGACGAACTCCTCGCCCATCGAGGGCACGAAGTTGATCCGGTTCACGCCGTGGCGGCGGACCGCGTCGTGCAGGTACTCGGGGTCACCGTGCCGCTCGTCGGCGGCGACGACGAGCGTCCCGCCCTCGGTGAGCGGGGCGAACACCTCCGGCGCGGACACGTCGAACGACACCGGGGTCTTCATCAGCACGATCTCGCCGTCCGCGAGCGGGTAGCGGGCCCGGCCCCAGGCCAGCCGGCTGACCAGCGCCCGGTGCGGGACCACGACACCCTTGGGGCGCCCGGTCGTGCCGGAGGTGAAGATGACATAGACGGGGTCGTCCGCAGTCGGGGCCCGGGACAGCTCCGGCGGTGTGGCGCGACCGCGGTGCAACGCGGCGGCGACCGTGGCGTCGTCGAGCAGCAGGACGTCCGGGCCCACACGGTCCGCACCGTCGGAGTCGGTGATCGTCAGTCGCGGCCCGCCGTCGGTGACGATCGCCGCGATCCGTCCGGCGGGCAGCGCCGGGTCGACGGGTAGGTAGCCGGCACCGGCGCGCAGCACGGCGGCGAGCGCCACGACCAGGTCGGGGCACCGCGGCAGCAGGACCCCCACCCGGTCCCCGGCCCGCACCCCGCGCTCGACGAGCAGCGCGGCCAGCGCATTCACCCGGGCGTCGAGATCGGCGAAGGTCCAGCGCGTCCCGTCGGTGTCCCCGACGACGGCGACCCGGTCGGCCGACCGGGCGGCCTCGGCCCGCACGAGGTCGTCGACGGTG
This sequence comes from Pseudonocardia sp. EC080619-01, assembly GCF_001420995.1. NCBI lineage: Bacteria > Bacillati > Actinomycetota > Actinomycetes > Pseudonocardiales > Pseudonocardiaceae > Pseudonocardia > Pseudonocardia sp. EC080619-01. The sequence continues at coordinate 1,053,491 of NZ_CP012184.1, forward strand.
GTCGCGGGCAGCGCGAGCTCGGTGCCCTCGATGCTCGCGGTACCGGTCGCCGGCGCGACGGGTGCGTCGACGGCCAGGGCCCGGTCGAGCTCGGCCAGGCTGACGTCGGTGCCGAGCTCGAGCGCGGTGTCCAGGAACGCGGCGAACCGCCCGGCCCAGGACTCCAGAGGCTGCCCGGCGTAGGACGGCTCGCGGCCGCGCAGGTCGAGCCGGAAACCGTGCACCGGGTCGTTGTAGACCGACAGGTCGAGCCGCCCGACCGGGCCCGGGTTGACGGTCTGCTCGATCCCCGGCGTACCCGCGAAGTCGACCTCGTAGTCGAGGACCTTGACGTTGGCGACCGGCAGCGCGAAGTAGTCGGCCTCGCCGCCGGGCCACAGCCGGGCCAGCTGCGAGTCCTCGATCCCCTGATACTTCTCGACGCCCCGGATCTGCGCCGAGGTCGCCCGGAGAACGTCGGTCAGCGGCATCGCGGGCGTGATGCCGACGACGACGGGGAAGATCCGCGACGCCATCGACGGGGTGCGCAGCAGCGCCGGACCGCCGCGCAGCATGAACGGCATCCGGACCGCGATCCGGTCGGAGTGTCGGCTGCGGGCGGTGAACAGCCCCCACAGCGCGACCATCGTGTCCGGCCAGGACAGCCGGGCGGTACGGGCGTAGGCCACCAGCCGGTCCCGGACATCCGCGGCCAGGGGGACCGTCGCGGTGTGCGGCTGGAACGAGAACGCGTCGGCGAGATCTCCCGCGTCGCCGCGTGGGTCGACGTCGACGTCGAGCAGTGTGCGCCAGTGGATCTCGCCGTCCGTGTCCGGGACGCCGCCGTCGCCGACCGCGTCGGCGAGGCGACCGAACCACGGTTCCGGCGCAGTGCCCTGGGTATGCGACGCGGTGTAGTGCTCGGCCACCCGCCGGACGAACAGCGCTACCCCGTAGGCGTCGAGCACCAGGTGGTGATGGGTGAACGCCCACGCCCAGCCGCCCGCGGCGCGCCGCACCAGCATCGACGACGGCGCGTACAGCGCCTCCCCGGTCGCGCCCGACCGGTAGTCCACCCGGACGCGTTCGATGATCGCGGCATCGTCGAGTGGTTCGGCGCGCACCTCGGTGGGCACCGACACCGTGTCGTCGACCCACTGCATCGGGACACCGCCGGACTCCTCGAACCGGACGCGCAGCGCCTCGGTCTCAGCGACGGTGGCGTCGATCGCGGCGACGAATCGGTCGGGGTCGACCGGTGCGGACAACCAGATGATCTGGCCGACGCGGTAGACGGTCGAGTCCGCGAACAGCTGCTGCGCGGACCAGACCCCGCGCTGCGCCACGGACAACGGCAGGCGCACCGGAGGCGTCACCTTCACTCCTTCTTCGCTCGCTGAGCCCGCTTGCTGACCTTGCCGGCCACCGTGCTCGGGAACGTCTCGACGACCTCGACGAGGTCGGGGAGCTTGTAGGCCGCCAGCCCGCGCTCCCGCAGGAACGACCGGGTCCCGGCGACGGTGAGCACCGACCGGTCGATCCCCTGGCGCGGCACGAGGTAGGCCTTCGTGCGCTCGCCCAGCGCGTCGTCCGGGACCCCGACGACGGAGGCGTCGTGCACCGCCGGGTGGGCGAGGAGGTGGTTCTCGACCTCCTCGGGCGCGACCTTCTCGCCACCCCGGTTGATCTGGTCCTTCGCCCGACCCACCACCGTGAGGTAGCCGCGGTCGTCCTGCTCGACGAGATCGCCGACGCGGTAGAAGCCGTCCGCCGTGAAGACCTGCGCGTCGTGGGCGGGAGTGCGGTAGTAGCCGCGCACGGTGGCCGGGCCGCGGGTCAGCAGGTGCCCGGGGCTGCCCGGGGGCACCGGCCGGTCCTCGTCGTCCACGACCAGGATCTCGTCGGCCTCGGAGGTCGGCCTGCCCTGCCGGGTGGTGATCGTCTCCTCGTCGGCGTCGAGATCGGTGAACGTGTGCAACCCCTCGGCCATGCCGTAGCTCTGTTGCAGCGTCGCACCCAGCTCCGCCCGGATGCGCCGGGCCGCCTCGGCGCCGAACTTCGCGCCGCCGACCCGGACGACCTGCAGGCTGGACAGGTCCGTCTCCGGCCGCAGCGACGAGTTCAGCCACAACAGGGCCAGCGGCGGGACCAGCGCGGTCTCGGTCACCCCGTGCCGGGCGACCAGCGCGAACGCCGTGTCCGGGCTCGGGTCGGAAGCCACGACGACGGTGGCGCCGACGTGCAGGGCCCCCAGGAACCCCGGGGAGCGCATCGCGAAGCTGTGCGGCATCGGCAGCACGACCAGCTGGACCGACGACGCGGTGGTCCCGCCCACGCGCACCGCCTGCCGCATCGACCCGAGATACCCCTCGTGGGTGTGCGGGATGAGCTTCGATGTCCCGGTCGTACCACCGGAGAGCTGCAGGAACGCGACGTCTCCCGGTAGGCAGCGACGCTCGCGGGGCAGCGGGTCGTGAGCCAGCAGCGTCTCGAGGGCCGCGCCCCCACCGGACCGGTCCAGGACGACGGTGTGTTCCACGGTCGGCGAGGACTCCGCGATCTGCGCCGCCAGCGCGCCCAGGTCGACGCCGTCGTGCCGGTCCACGGTCACATAGGCACGCGCCTCGGCCAGGTCGGCGAAGTGCGCGATCTCGCTGCGCTCGTGCGCGGCGAGCGCCAGCACCGGGATCGCGCCGAGCTCGAACAACCCGAACACCAGCGGAACGAACTCCCCGACGTTGGGCAACTGGACGACGACGCGGTCGCCGCGCCCGATCCCCAGGTCGCGGAATCCGGCGGCCAGCCGCAGCACCCGCTCGCCGAGCTCGGCGTAGCTCAACCGCGTGTCCCCGGCGATGATCGCGACGTCGTCGGGCACCCGGTCGACGGTCTCGAACAACATCTCGGAGAACGTCTGGTCGATCCAGTAGCCGTCCCGCCGGTAGCGGGCGGCGATCTCCTCGGGGTATCCGACGACGCCGTCGAGGACGAGCGGCTCGGGCCCGGGCACCGCGGGGTTCACGAGACCCGGGAATCGAACTGGTCGGTCGCCCCGGGCACCGGTTCACCCGGGTCCTCGCCGAGCTTGACGATGCGGTTCTCGGCGTCGACGTGGACGACGCGCGGGTCGTGCCCGGCGAGTTCGGCGTCCTCGGCGAGCAGGTACGAGATGATGATGACGAGGTCGCCGGGGTGGACCAGGTGGGCGGCGGCACCGTTGATACAGATGACGCCCGAATCGGGCTCGCCCAGGATCACGTACGTCTCGAGCCGCGCGCCGTTGGTGATGTCGACGACCTGCACCTTCTCGCCCTCGACCAGTCCGGCGGCGGCGGCCAGCGTGGAGTCGAGCGTCAGCGAACCGACGTAGTGCAGGTCGGCCTGGGTCACGGTCGCGCGGTGGATCTTTCCACCGAGGACGGTGCGAAGCATCGGGTTCCTCCCGGGATCGGCGATCAGTGCGACGTTGCGGACGTGTCCCGCGGACCGGTCGCGGCGGGCCCGGTCACGGACTCGCGGTGTCGGCGCGGTCCCGCAACGATCGCGGGCGCAGGTCGGTCCAGGTCCGTTCGATCCAGTCGAGAACCTCCTGGCGCGGTCTGCCCGCGGGTTCGCCGTGGGCGACGGTCCACCCGCTCGGCACCACCTGGAACGTCGGCCACAGCGAGTACTGACCCTCGCGATTGACCAGTGCGTAGAAGCTTCCGTCGGCGTCGTCGAACGGGTTCGTGGCCATCGCATCCGTCTTCGTCGGGGTTGCGTCCCGCCGGTCGTGGCACGGTCGACGCGGTGGTCGATGCCGGTGCGGGATCCGGGAACGGACAGTAGATCTTGACTCTTAGTTTAGGCTAGCTTTACTCGTGTGGGTAGAGTCACCGCTTTGTCCGCTTCGTCGACACTGTCCGCTTTGGTTAGCCTGCCCTTTTCCCTGGACGGCTGCCAGACGCCCACACCGACCATCGCGATGGATGACATGACGACTTCCCAGGCAGCTCGTGCGCGGTGACCGCCTCGCCGACCCGGCGGACCTCGGCCGCGGCCGGCTCACCCGCCGGTTTCCGGTGTTCCTGCAGGTCCCGCCGGACCCACTCGCGGTGGATCCGTTCACCGTCGACGGGCGGATCAGCGCGCGGCGGTTCACCGCCCGGGTCGCCACCTCGTCGCCGAGGCTGACGGTCCCGGCTGCGGGGCTCGCCGTCGTCCAGCACACCTGCACCGCGCTGGTACCGGTGATCATGGGGCTGGCGATCGACCGGGCGCTGCAGAGCGGCGACTTCGTCCAGCTGACCGGATGGCTGCTACTTCTCGGGGCGAACTTCGTGTTCCTGGCCGTGGGCACACGGTTCAGCGCGCAGCTCGCCGCACGAGCGGTCCAGATGGTCGAGCACCGGCTGCGCAGCACCCTGTCCGGCACGGTCCTCCACCCGCCCGACGGACGAGTACGACAGGCCGACGGATCGCTCCTGTCCACCACGACCAACGACGTCACCCGCCTCGCGACAGCGGTGAACCTGGGTGTCTACCCGGTCGGCGAGCTGGCCGGGATCGCGTTCATCGCGGTGGCACTGCTGATGATCCACTGGCCTATCGGGACCGTGGTGCTGCTGGGCGCACCGGTCGTGGTCTGGCTGATGGGCGCACTGAGCGGACCGTTCGCACGGACTGCGCGGCACGCCCAGGCACTTCTCGCCGACGCTGTCGGCCGGGCCACCGACCTCGTCACCGGCTACCGGGTCATCAAGGGCATCCGAGCCGAGGACGAGGCGACCCGCCGCTACCGCCGGGAGAGCCGGACCGCCCTCGACGGCGCGTACCGCAACACCGACGCCCTCGGCCGCTACCTCGCCGGGAGCAACACGATCGGCGGCGTGTTCGTCGCCGCAGTCGCCGGGCTGGCGGGCTGGTTCGCGGTCACCGGGGCGATCACCATCGACGAGCTCATCGCGGTCGCGGGGCTCACCCAGGCACTCCTGCCGCCGCTCAACATGCTGACCGCCAACGCGGGCGCCGTGTGGGCGGCAGCGGTGGGCTCCGGCGCACGGGTGCTGGACCTGCTGCTCAGCGCCCCGGGAACCGGCGACCACTCGGTGCGGACACCTGCCCCGGCACCCGCACACCTGCCGACCCTGGAGATCAGCATCGACGGGCACGCCCCGGTCCGCCTCGCCCCGGGGGACCTGCTCGGGCTGCACACCGACGAGCGGACCGCCACCGGGATCGTCCAGGCGCTGACCTCTCCCCGCGACGGTGACGGCGCCACGACGGTCCTGGTCGACGGCGACCCGGCAGGGCGACTGGATCCGGCGGGCTACCGGGAGGTGGTCCTCGTCGCGCCACACGAGGCGAGCCTGTTCAGCGGGACCGTCGCCGACAACCTGGACCTGCCCGGCGTCCCGGCGGAGCGCCGGACCGGGGCACTGTGGGCCGCCGCCTGCGAGGACTTCACCCTCGGCGCCGACCACGGCCTCAGCACCGAGGTCGGCGAGAACGGCAACCGGCTCTCCGGCGGTCAGCGCCAGCGCCTGGCCCTGGCCAGGGCCTACACCCGCGACCCCGCCGTGCTGGTCCTGCACGAACCGGCGACTGCGGTCGACTCGGTGACCGGCACTGCGATCGCCCAGCGGCTGCGCGCAGCGCGCGCGGGCCGGTCGACCCTGGTGATCACCACCTCGCCGGTACTGCTCGAGGGCTGCGACCGGGTCGTCGAGCTGGGCCGCCGGTCGTCCACGCCAGGGCTCCGGTGACCCGGTGACGACCACAGCGGACCGCGCGACGGCGGACCCGGCGGCGGTCGGGGGCCTGCCCGTCGCCACCGGCAGCGAGACATGGCGTGAGCTCGTGCGGGCGAGCCGCGGGCACCGGCTCCGGCTCCTCGCCGTCGTGCTGTGCGGGCTCGGCAGCGCCGCGCTCGAGCTCGCCATGCCGGTGGTACTCGGCCGCCTCATCAACTCCGTCGCCGCCGGGACCGCCGACGCGACCACTGTCGGGTGGAGCATCGCCGCGATGGTGGGTGCGACCACGACCGGTGCGGCAGGAGCCGCTGTCACCGCCGTGCTGGCGGGTCGGTTGTACCAGACGATGCTGGCCGAGCTCCGCGAACGGCTGGTGGCCAACGCGATGCGGTTGCCACAGAGCGTCGTGGAACGGTCCGGGACCGGTGACCTGATCGCCCGCGCGAGCGACGACGTCGCGCAGATCGCCGGGTCCGCGCAACGGGTGATCCCCGCGCTCACCTCGGCGGCGTTCACCATCGTGGTCGCGCTGGCCGGCCTGACCGCGCTGGACTGGAGGTACGGGCTCGCACTGACACTGACACTGCCGGTGTACCTGGTCGCTCTGCGCTGGTACCTCGCCACCGCGCCGAGGATCTACGCGGCACAGCGAGCCGCGGCGGGTGCACGCGCCCAGCAGATTCTGGAGTCGCTGCACGGATTCCAGACCGTGCAGGCCTACGGACTCGGCCCGCACCGCCACGACCGGGTGATCGAGGCATCGTGGACGATGCTGCGCCACACCATGCGTGCCCGCACCGTGCAGAACATGTTCGTCGGACGGCTGAACCTGGCCGAGTACCTGGGCCTGTCCGCAATCCTGATCACCGGCTGCCTGCTGATCGGAGCCGGGACCTCGACCGTCGGCACCGCGACCACAGCGATGCTGTTCTTCCTGCGACTGTTCGCTCCGATCACCCTGCTGCTGATGGTGATCGATGTCCTGCAGGCGGCCATCGCCGCGCTGAACCGGATCGTCGGCGTGATCACGGTGCCCGCGCACGACGGACCGGCCGGACCGGCCGGGCCGCCGACCGCGACGTCGGCGGACACCGCGGTGGCCAGGCTGCACGGCGTCAGCTTCGGCTACCCCGGTGGACCACGGGTGCTGCACGGGATCGACCTCACCGTGGGGCCCGGTGAACGGGTCGCGCTGGTCGGCGCGTCCGGCGCAGGGAAGACCACGGTCGCGAGCCTGCTCGCCGGGATCCACCGACCCGACCACGGCACCGTCACCCGACCTGATCACACGATCCTGATCACCCAGGACGCCCACGTCTTCGCCGGCACCCTGCGGGAGAACCTGGCCCTGGCAGCACCGGACGCAGACGACGCCCGGATCGTCGCCGCACTGGACACGACCGGCGCGGCGGCATTGCTCGGTCTGCTGCCCGACGGTCTGGACACGACCCTGGGAGCGGCCGGGCACACGCTGACCTCGGCGCAGTCCCAGCAGGTCGCGCTGACGAGGGCGCTGCTCGCCGACCCCGAACTGGCGATCTTCGACGAGGCGACCGCGGAGGCCGGGTCGAGCAAGGCCGAGCTGCTCGACCGCTGCTCGGAGGCTGCGCTGCGAGGACGGGCAGGACTGGTGATCGCGCACCGGCTCTCACAGGCCGCGACCTGCGACCGGATCGTCGTCATGGACGGCGGGCGAGTCGTACAGGTCGGCACCCACGCCGAACTGACCACAGTGGATGGACTGTACGCGCAGCTGTGGCACTCCTGGAGCGGCGGCGATCCGGTGATCGCAGACGAGCGGTGAGCCCGCCACCGGCCACCGGGTCGCCTCGCCCGGACCCGACCCCCTCGCCGGGCGAACGGACCCGATGTGCGGATCGCAGCAACCACTCTGCGGCGACACCATCGACTCACCGGCCGACGGCGCTCGGAGTCTCCGGACAGGCCTCCGGCGACCGGTTCACCGCGACGATCACACCGTGGAGACGTTGACGGATGGAACTCAGACAGCTGAGGCACTTCGTCGAAGCGGCACGGTTGTCGCACTTCACCAGAGCCGCCGAACGACTGAACGTCGCACAGCCTGCGCTGTCCCAACAGGTCAGCGCGCTCGAGCGCGAACTCGGAGTGGACCTCTTCGAACGTCACGGAAGACGCGTCGTGCTCGCGGCCGCCGGTGAGCGTCTCCTCGCCCGCGCCGAGGTCATCCTCGCCGAGGTCGAACGCGCACGGATCGCGGTCCAGGACGAACCGGACGCCCCGAGTGGCACCACCGTCGTCGGCGCTCTGAACTCGCACGTGACCACGCTGCTCACCCGCGAGCTACCCCGGTTCCACCACCGTTTTCCCCAGGTGGATGTCGCCATCCACGAGGCGACGCCGGTAGAGATGCTGCGCAGTCTGCGCGAGGGCACCATCGACCTCGCCCTCAGCGACGATCGACTCGGCGACGGCTCGACCGCGCTGGAACGGCGACCACTCTTCGTCGAGGAGCTCGTCGTCGCCGTACCCACCGGGCATCGGCTGACCCGCCACGATCGGCTCGACCCGAAGGACCTCGTCGGCGAACGGTTCGTCAGCTATCCCCGTGGGTCGGTCGTCCGCGAGGTCCTCGTCTCACTCCTGCGAGCCGAAGAGCACGAGGCTCACATCCTCCATGAGTGCAGCACCCCCGAGAAGCTCGTGGCGAGCAATCTCGGCGTGGCACTCGTTCCACGCATGACAGCCGAAGCAGCAGTCGGGAATGTCGTCGTCAGAAGGCTGCGCCGGCCGCCTTCCCGAACGATCGGCTTGTTCACGGTCCGTGGGCGTCACCTCTCCGACGCCGCCGGCGCCTTCGTGAATCACGACTGGACACAGGGTCGGGCCGAGAACGGCGCCTGAAGGTGGACCCGGTCGCGCCACACCGGCGGCACCATGTGCACTGCGGGTCAGAGTCGATCACACGTGAGTGGGCTCGGCGTCGGCCTGGTGGACGATCCGAGTCGCCCGCGACCCTGCAGTCGCCTCATCGTCCCGGTCCCGGGTCGGCTGTGGCGAACCACCAGGTGAAGGTGTCCCAGGTGCTCCAGTCCGGCGGGGTCCGGCCGAGCGCACGCGCCCAGTCCGCGACGTCCCGGGCGGTCGCCGACCATCCCGCGCCGGCGAACCACTGCTGCGGCGGCAGCTGCGGGCCCGCCTGCACGAATGCGGCGATCATGTCCCGGGTCGCCGCCCCGCCGTCGATGTCGTCGAGCGCTCCGGCCAGGTCCCCCTGCGGGTACTCGGTCGCGAAGGCCGAACCCGGCGCGCTCAGCGCCCCGACCGCGGCGAGCAGGGCGGCGCAGTCCTCCGGTGCGAGATAGAACAGCAGGCCCTCGGCCAGCCAGAGTGCGGGCAGGTCCCGGTCGTACCCGGCAGCCTGCAGCGCGTCCGGCCAGTCGCCGTCGCGCAGGTCGGTGGGCACCGGCACCGCGTACGTGGTGGGCGTGAGATTCCGGCTCTCGGCCAGCAGCCGCTTCGCCCGCAGGACCTCGGGTGCGTCGATCTCGAAGATCGTGGCGTCCGGCAGCCGCATCCGGTGGGCCCGGCCGTCGAGTCCCGCGCCGAGCACGACGATCTGCCGGACCCCCTCGTCGACGGCGGAGTGCACCCGCTCGTCGAAGTACCGGGTCCGCATCGCGACGTAGTCGCGCAGGGCGTCGGCGAGCACCGAGGGCGAGCCGTCCGCGGCGCGCCACAACCGGGATACGGGTGCGTCGCCGACCGCCGCCGTCACCGCCTCGGCGATCGGGTCGGACTCGATCAGACGGTCGGGGTGCCCGAGGCCCGCGGCGCGCAGGGCCGCGATGAACACCGCCGTGTTCCCCACCCCGGACACGGCGCTCAGCACGTCGTCGGACATGGTCATGCGTCGGTCCTCTCGTCCTGCGTCGGATGGCCCGTGCCCGGGCGCGACCGCGGGAGGACGCGCCGCAGGCAGGCGAGGCCGAGCCCCGCGACGATCACCATGATCGCCCACGAGCAGAGTGTGAACAGGTGGGCCTGCTCCGGGGTCGGCGAGGGCAGCCGCCCGGCGGCGAGCAGCTGGTACTGCCAGACCTGCGCGGTGCGGAACCAGACGACGACGGCCGCGATCCCGCCGGAGAGGTTCCAGACGGCGTGCAGCAGCGACACCACCAGGTACCAGCCGACCACCGGGCCGGTCACCCGCAGCCGTCCTGCCGCACGGGCGGCGGCGAACAGCGTCGCCCCGAGGACCGCGGTCCACAGCCCGTGACCGACCGGGGCGAGCAGGCCGCGAAGGATCTCGGTCTCGACGAGGGCACGCAGGTCCAGGCCGCCCAGGCCGAGCGCGGCGTTGAACGCGTACCCCGCGGACTCGAACGCGGCGAAGCCGAGCCCGACCGCCGCGCCGAACACCGCGCCGTCGCGGACCGTGTAGCCGGAGAGCCGCCGGGCGAGCAGCCAGACCGCGCCGAGCTTCATCAGCTCCTCGATCAGCCCCACCCCGAGCATGCCGAGTACCGGTCCGCCGCCCTGGAGCAACCGGGTCTCCAGCAGCGAGGCGCCCAGGATCCCCAGTACGCCGCCGACGACGAAGGCGAGCACGACGTCGCGCACGGCCACGTGCTCGGTGCCCGAGTCGACCGCCCACAGGACGAAGGCCACCGGCACCAGGAAGGAGCCGAGCAGGATGACGGTCGGGATCAGCGTGGGGTTCTGCGTGGTCCAGGTGACCACCACCGTGGCGACCCAGAGCGCGAGTCCCCCGAGCAGCACCCGCAGCGCCGTGCGGTGCGCTCCCCGGCGCAGCAGGTCGCCGCCGATCACGCCCCGGTCCCCCGGCCCGCGGACACCGTCGACTCGAACGCGAAGATCCCCCTCGCCATCAGGGAGCCCTCGGCCTCACTGCAGGTCGCGTACACCGAAGCTCGTGCCCGCTGCACGCCCGCGTCGTCGGGCGCGGCACCGGCGGCCCACTCCACCAGCTGACGGGCCAGGCGCAGGTCCCCTGCGGCCACGCTCTCCTCCGCCCGCTCCACCAGGACCGCGGCCCCGCCGGCGAGCCCGGCCACCTCGGCGGCGACGGCCGCGTCCGCGGCGGGCTTGAGCCGGGCCGGGTTGCCGTCGTACCAGCCGCCGTAGAGCCGCCAGATGTTGCGCACGACGAACTCGGGCTCGTCGTAGAGCGGCTGGAGGAAGGGCTTGGCCAGCGTCACCTCCGGCACGGAGACGGTGTGCAGGACGGTGTCGAGCGGAGCGCCGGCGTTCATCAGCTCCAGGGTCTGGGCCACGAGCGCGTCCAGGACGTCGGCTGTCTCGCCGAGCACCGCGGCGATCCGATCCCGTCCGCCGATCGGCAGGCCGTGCGCCGGGAGCAGCAGCTCCGGTTCCTCGGCCACGATCGCCCGCAGCGCGGTGGCCCACTCGTCGGGGTAGCGCTGCACCTTCTGCGGGTTGCCCGCGTTCGGGAAGTTCCAGATGAGCAGGTCGCCCGTGCTGACCGCACGCTTTCCGGGCAGCCAGGACCAGAGGTGGTCGTCGGTCTCGCCCCGCGCGTGCCGGAACCCGATGTCGAGCCCGCCGACCGAGAGGTCGAGCGCGTCACCGACGAGGGTGTCGGGCAGGGCCACGTCGGAGGGCACGAACTCCCTCGGCGCGGCGTCGAACGACGGCCGCAGCTCGTCCGAACCGGTCCCGCCCGTCCGGCCCGGGTCCATCAGCCAGCCGAACTGGCGCATGTTGATCAGCATGTTGTACCCGGCGGTGCCCCGGTAGCGGGACAGCCGGCCCGGCACGTTCTCGTGCGCGATCACGCGCGGCGCCGGGTGGCCGCGGCGGGCGGCGTCGGCGAGGACCGCACCGCTCCCGCCGACGTGGTCGAGGTGCCCGTGGGTGTAGACGAGGGTGTGCACCGGCTCGTCGCTCCACCGGCGGACGGCGTCGACGACCTCGGCGCCGGTACCGGCGCCGCTCGCGTCGAACAGCACCAGACCCTCGTCCGTGCGGACGACGACGCAGTGCGAGAAGGACTCGACGACGGCGACGTCCTCGGCGACCTCGGACAGCTCCTGGTTCGTGCGGTTCACCGCGACGTCGCGCACACCGGTGTCGATGATCCGGGCGGACAGGTCGAGCAGGTCGGTCATGGCTCCTCCGCTCTCTCGGCTGATTCACCTGTAACGATACCGAGTAGTATTCGATACTTCAAGGTACTGAACAGGTCCCGCCGGTCCGATACCGCCGGTGTCGTGTGGGCCGTGAGTGGACGTGGAGGTACGGACGTGGTGAACGCGGGCCCGGTCCCCCGGGTGAAGCGGGACGAGGTGCGCAGCCGGCTGCTCGACGCCGCCGCCGAGGTGTTCGCGCAGCGCGGCTACGCGGCGGCCCGCCTCGACGAGATCGCCCGCGCGGCGGGATTCACCAAGGGGGCGGTGTACTCCAACTTCGCGAGCAAGCACGCCCTGCTGGCCGAGCTGATCGAGCAGCGCGTCAGTGCCCACCTCGCGACGAGCGCCGCGGAGCTGCAGGCACGGGACCGGCCCGGCCGGGCGCTGGAGGACATCGCCGAGGTGTTCGCCGACGGGATCGTCGCCGGCCCCACCTGGGCCCGGCTGCTGGTCGAGATCGCCCAGCAGGCGGCGTACGACCCGGAGGTGCGGGCGGTCTACACCGAGGTCCGGCGGAGCCTGCGCGACGAGCTGGCCGCGGCCCTGGAGCGGGCCTGCGACCGGCTCGGCCGCACCCCGGCCGTCCCGCCCGCGCAGCTCGCCCTGACCATGCAGTCGCTGCGGCTCGGCCTGGTGCTCGAGTACGGCACCGACCCGGAGCAGGTCGACCGGGACACCGTGGTCGCCGTGTTCACCGACGCCCTGCACGCCCTCGTCCACTGAGGACGGGCGGCGCGCCCCGGGGACCACAGCCGGGGCGAATCCGGCGGGCACCCGAGGGAGGTGTCCACGGCCCGCGTCACCGCGCTCCCCCGACCAGGTCGGCGGCCGTCCCCTCCTGCCACGGCCCGGGGTCGGTGAGGAACGTCGACTCCCCGGACGGATCCTGCCGCTCCAGCCACCGGCGCAGGGCGCGCGGAGGGGTGGACCAGTACCAGGCCCGCGGCGACGGCCGCGACCACCGGGTGCTCGGCGGTCTCCTCGTCGCCGTCCCTGCGGGCCGCGACCTCCTTCGCTTCGAACGCGGTGTGCAGCAGGGTCACCGACTTCTGAACGCTGAACGTCACGTCCAGGAAGGCCACGTTGTGCCGGGCGGCCTTGCCCGCCTCCGTACGGAGTTCAGCCCGTCGTTCAGGGCTCGCGTCCGGCTCACGTTCAAGAGCGGCGGCGTACAGGTCGTCCTCGGTGGCGTAGCGGCGCCCGGTATGGCCGAGGGTGGCGGCCTCGTCCCACCGGTCCGGGTCACGGAAGTGCTCGTCGCGCGGGTCGAGGAACCGCTCATAGACGGCGCGCATGTCCTGGGCATCGACGAGCCCGGTGAGGCCGAGCTTCTCGGCTCCCGCGCCCCACCAGCGCCCCGGTGGCTCCCCGTCGAGAACGGCGCCGGTGTAGTAGCTCTCGCGGCCGGTCGCGACCTCCTTGAGGAGGTACTCGGGGCTATAGCCCGAGGAGATGCTCAGCATCAGGACCATCCCGAAACGATCATGGAACGGGTCCGGGACCGCGTGAGTCGCGGAAGGCAGGTCCGCGGTCGGCCGGAGGCCGGCACGCGCCCTCGGATCGTGATGCATCGGTGTGCTGCCGTTGATCTTGACGTTCTTGTACTTCGGTTGGAGTAGTCGAGGTGTGGACTGGCGCTGTGCGGGGTCGCGGGGCGCGGAAACGCGCGGGCGGTGAAGCGAGAACGTGTGTCGGTCATGGCCGGGCCTGCTGGTCCTCGGTGTCGGTAGCCTGTTCGGTGACGAGGTGGAGTGGGGTGGGCAGCTCGCGGAGCTCCTTGAGCGCCGCGGCGGCAGTCCCGCGGGAGACGCCCGCCGCGGTCTCGACCTCGGAGACGGTCGGCCACTCGCGGGTTCGGGCGCGGTGCGCCTCGGCGGCAGTCCGGGCGCGCTCCCGGGCCGGTGCAGCACCGGTGCGGCGGTCCGCCGGTCGCGGTGCCGGTGGGGTGAGGACCGGCGGGACGGGCGCCGGTCGTGCGGGCACCGGATGCTGAACGGGCCGCGGCTCGGTGCGGGCCGGAACCGCGGGTGCGGGCGTACAACCCGACGTCCCGGGCTGAACGGCTGTCCGCTGTCCCGTTGAACGGTCGGGCGCCTCCGTACGGTCGGACACCCGATGGTCGACCGATCCGCCGTCGGTGGCGAGCAGGTACAGCAGGTGCGCCACGATCGCGGCGGCTACCGCCGGCCACGCCCCCACCCCGAACCGCAGCATCGGCGGGGTGGAGACGGCGGTGTCCCCGGCGAGGAACGCGGCCTGCGCCAGCCCGGAGAGACCGGCGGCAAGAACCACGACCGCCCAGGCGTAGCGGGCGGCACCTGCGCGCAGCCTGGCGGTGGCCGCGTAGGCGACGAGGGCGAGACCGTCGGTCATCACCGGGTAGAGCCAGGCGAGCGCAGCCGGAACCCGCGCGGCGACCGCGACCTCGTAGAGGCCGTGCGCGGTGGCGACCGCGGCCGCCAGTGCGACGGCGAGGCCGGGCAGCCAGATCGCCATGCGCGCGGCCCGCCCGGCGGGCGGGACATCAGGCTTCGATGCAGTCATCGTCGGTCATCTCCGCCCGTGGGGTCCGCGGGTTCGGGTGCGGCGTCCTCGCGGCGCGTCGCCCACCAGTCGGCGACGGCGTCGAGCCCGTCGGTCCCCGGCACGTCGGGCGCCGCGGACTGTGGTCGGCTCCAGCCCTGCCGGGTCTGGTGGGCCTCCCGGGAGCACGACCCGGCCGAGCGCCGGATCCGGTTGACGACGCCCGGCCGCTGCCGGTCGTGCCAGTCCCCCGCGGCACCGACGGACGCCCCGGCGCCCTGGTAGGCGTTGCCCCAGGCGTGCATGAGCCACAACAGCTCCTCGACGACGTCGGGGTGCCAGAGCCAGCACTCGGGCAGGCACGACGCGCCGTCCGGATAGCGGAGGAAGATCGCGGCCAGCCAGGCGCAGAGCTGGTCGAGCAACGACCGCACCTCCTGCGGGTCACCCGGCGCCATCAGCCAGGACGGCGCGGGGGCCGGACCTCTGCGGGCCGCGACAGCCGTGACGGTGTCGGTGAGCTGACCGACGAGCCGGGTCACATCGTCGACGCGGGTAGGCAGACCGTCGAGCTCGTCGAGGCGTCGGCCGAGGTTGTGGATCTGCAGGGCGAGACCAGCGGCGAGGTCATCGGGTAGTCCCGGCCCTTCGCCGGGCGGCTGCGGGTGACGACGCGTGCTCACCGGTCCCACCCGTCGTCGGGCTGGTCCGCGTCCGCGCGACCGGAGTGGCGGTAGTACCGGGCGTCCTCCCCGTGGGCGTAGGAAGCCTCGACCGCCTGCTGAACGTCCAGGAGGCCGGCTTCGAGCGCATCCAGATCGGGGTAGTCACTGCCAGCCCACGCGAACTCGTCGGCACAGGACGCGGCGCTTCCCGCAGCTGCCCCCCGCGCGCCGGTCCGGGCAGTGCAGTCTGCAGCGTCCTGTACGCCGAGGCGGTCGAGCAGGCGGTCCTGATCCGCCTCCCACGCCACGCGGTCCGCCTCGGTCGCCCGGTCACCTGCGGCGAGCAACGTCTGGAGGCGACGTTCCAGCGCTTCGATCTCCCTGTGCCAAGCGTCCCGGTTCATCGCTCACCTCCGGCGTCGTTCCCTGCTCGCGGGCCCTCGACCGGCGTCGACTCAGGGGGTGTACCGCGGTGGATGCGGCGCAGCTCGCGGAACATCGCGTTGACGTCGCACAACCGTGCGGCGCGGTCGGCGAACCGGTCCGGCCAGCGGCGCGCGGCTCGGCTGAGGACCCGCTCAGCGACGGTGTCGCGCACCAGGCGCAGGTCGTCGACACGGCTCGCACGGGCGGCGACGACGTCGACACGGGCGAGGCGACGGGCGCGGCCTCGCACGTCGCGACGGGCCCAGGCCATCCGGACCCGACCGACGACCGGCGCGATCCCGCGCCGAATCAGGACGACGCGCCCTGCCGGCAGGTTCGCGATCTGGGCCGGGGCGAGGACCGGAACCTTCCGGACGCTGCGGGAAGCGACACGGCCGTGCAGGTCGGTCGTCGTGACCGGTTCGTCGCGCTCTCCGGCGAGGGTCGACCAGAACTGCAGGTCGTCGCGATCCCGGGTACCGCCGAACACCATGACGGCGCCGGTGTTGTTGAGGATCGTCGCCGTCCGGTGCTCGCCCCACCGGCCGAGCAGCTGCGCCCGGGACTGGAAGCAGGCCAGGATCGTCACACCGCGTCCACCCATGTCGGCGGTCCAGGAGTCGAGCGGCACCGGGGAGATCAGCGCGGCCTCGTCGAGCGCGAGCGTCAGCGGCGGGTCGAGCCGACCGGACGGCCGGGCCGCCGCCAGCCGCCGCGCCTCGCGGGCGATATGCCCAGTGAGGGCGCACACCAGCGGCCCAGTCTGGGCCTCCTCGGCACCGAGCAGGAACACCGTCGCCCGGGTCTCGAGGAGGTCGGCGACGTCGAACCCGTGGCCCGGGACCGCGGACGCGGCGGCGGCCGGGTTGGTCAGCCAGCCGAGGGCCGGCATGACGGCCGAGGTGATCGACGATCGGGTGCGGTCGTTGGTGGTGATGAACTGCTGGGCGTCCTGAACGAACGCCTCCACACCGGACTTCCGCAGCAGCGCGGGGACGTCCCGTGCGGCGCGGTCGGCGTCGGCGACCCAGTCGAGGACGTCGCGGATCGACGCGCCACCGAGCGCGGCGGCGTGCAGGAACGCGGCCAGCACGCGGCGGGCCTGACCGTCCCAGAACTCGCGGTCCCCGGAACTGGCGCGGGTGGTTGCGGCGATCATGTCGGTCGCCC
This sequence comes from Pseudonocardia sp. EC080619-01, assembly GCF_001420995.1. NCBI lineage: Bacteria > Bacillati > Actinomycetota > Actinomycetes > Pseudonocardiales > Pseudonocardiaceae > Pseudonocardia > Pseudonocardia sp. EC080619-01. The sequence goes on from NZ_CP012184.1 coordinate 1,070,138, forward strand.
GCTCCGAGGCCGTCACGGGATCGGAGCAGCCGGTCAGCGGATCGAACGTGATGGACGACGTCAGGTCGCCGAGCCCGACCGGGTTGAAGACGTAGACCGGGCCGCTCTCGGCACGCAGCGGAGCGCACAGCTCGTACAGGTCGGTGCGGGTGCTGGTGACCAGAACGGCTCCCGGTGCGTCGAGCACCCTTCCGGCGAGCCAGCCGGTCTTCCCGGTGCGCGGCCCGCCGAAGATGATGGTGACGTCCTCGATGGACGACCACACCCGCTGGACGCCAGAGCGGCACAGCTCGACCGCGACGGCCGCGGTCGGGAACCGGCTCCACGCCCACCAGCGCAGTCCGGACAGTGACGGACGGACCGTCCCCGCCCGCCGCCGGACGGCGACCGTCCCGGCATGGCGGACGACGTCCAGAGTCGACGCGACGCTGGCCTTGCGACGGGCCCGGGCCGACCATCGGGTGATGGTCGACGAGGTCCGTGCCCACCGGTGCCAACCGACGGCCGCGAGCAGCACTGTGACCACAGCGAGGCCAGGCCACGACACGACTGTCAACAGGCCCGAAGTCAAGGTCACGGCCGGTAGGACGGCGACGAGTGCGATCGCGAACGCAGCGCCTCGCGCGCCGCGACGCCACACCAGCGCTGCCGTGGTCAGCAGGACGGCGAGGATGAGAGCGGTCGTGGTCATCGGCCCTCCCCCGCCCGGACCCGCCAGGCGGCGACCGCACGGACGCGGCGGTCGCAGACCTCGTCATGGCCGTGCTCGTTGTCGTCGGGGTGCGACTCGTAGGGACCGGATTCCGATACCCGCCGTCCGCACGTGGTGCAGGTCCAGCGCACGGAGGCGAGCGCGAACAGGTCGGGGAGCCCGACGACCTCCTCGAACGCGCGCTCACCCCGCGGGGCGAAGCGATCGTCGTCCTCGATGCCGAGTGCCTCCGCGACCTCGTCCCAGGTCCGGCCCGCCGCGCGGACGTCGACGGCACTGTCGTGGATCGTCGCCTCAGCGACGTTGCGGGTCAGCACGGCCGCCCGCAGCCCGGCCATCGGGTCGTCGAGCCCCGGGCGGGTGAACCCGGAGTCTCCGATCGGTGCCGTGGTCTCGTGCGCCCCGAAGCCGTCGACGGCCAGCCGCCGGATCTGGCTGCGGACGCGGTGAGCCAGACGCTCGCGCGGTGTGGGCTCTCCGACGATGCTCATCGCGAGCCACCGCCGATCTCGGCCCGGGCCTCGGACGCCCACCGTTCGACGGTTCGCAGCGAGACTCCGTACCGGTGCGCGACGACCGTGCGCGCGCTGCCCGCGGCCAGCTCGGCGCGGCCGTCCTCCGCCGCTCGGATCCGGCGCCGGAACGGGCGCGGCCGGACAACCCGCCCGCGCCGCACACGCCGACGTCGATTCCGCCGCATCCGGCCACGCTCCTCGGCGGTCCGGCCACCCGCGATGCCGTACGGCAGCTCCTCGACCGACCAGGCCAGGCAGGCGGCCCGCACGGGGCAGCCGGCGCAGACGGCGAGCGCCCGCGCGACCTGGCGGTCGTGGGCCGGGCCGAAGTCACCGGCCGGGAAGAACAACTCGTGCTCCTCGCCCGCGCACTGCGCGTGGTCCCGCCAGTCCCGGCGAGCCTCGTCTCGGACTACCATTTCCGTCTCTCCTTGCGTCTGCTGATGTGTGGAGAGATCCGGCCCGGCGGCTGTTTCCGCCAAGATCCCGTCGCCGGGCCGGACCCCCTCGGGTCGCTTCTCGTCCGCCGTCACGGCACCTCCACCGGTTCGCCGAATCCACCGGCCGCGTCCGGACACAGGACGGATTCGTCACGGTGGCTGAACTCCGGCGCGCGTCCGGCGCGGTCCGGCCAGCCGCTCGGAGGCTCGTCGAGCACCGGCTCGTAGCAGCCCGGACAGACGAGTCGTTCGACGGGGACGGTGGTGATCGGCACGCTGGCCTCCTCGATGTCGTTGCGGGTCCGGTGGCCCGGCCTGTGGGTGGCGGGTGCCTGCCCCGCCACCGCGAAGCGGCGCCCGCGCGGCGTCGGAGGCTCGCCGTCCAGTGCGGCCGGAGGCCGTCGGCGCAGCCGATCGCGCAGCGACACTTGACGGGGAGGGACGCCGTGCTCCGCTCGGGCTACCGGACCCGCCCCGCCGCAGGTGGGTCCGCTCTGCTCCCCGGCCGGCGCGGCCGTGAGCGCGGTCTTCTGCCGGCCGGTCACGATCCGCTCCCGCTCGTCCCGGCCTGCTGCGCCCCGTTGAGCGCGGGTGTCGCAGCCTGGTCGAACGCCGAGACGAACGTCCCGATCGCGTCCGGCAGGCCGGATCCGACAGGCGTGGCGATGAACATGACCAGCGCGACGAGTGAGAACGCGACAGCTCCCCCGGCGACGCGCGCCTTCGCGCAGATGACCGCGCCGATCACCATGAACAGGATCAGGACACCGACGCTGCCCATCACTCGGCGCTCCCACGCGGTGCCGGCACCCAGCCGGAGGCGTCGACGACGGTCCGCTCGGCGATCGCGAGATCGGCGATGGCTTCGATCACCTTCGCCGGGACAATCAGCCGGCCGCGGATGCGGACCGCCGGGAACTCCCCCGCCGCGATGGCCCGGTACACGGTCATCGGCGACATCCCGAACATCGCAGCGACCTGAGCGACGCTGTAGAACCTCGGCGGCCCCGGCGCCGTCTCCACTCCTTGAAGATCACTCATCACAGCTCCAATCTGTACACGTACGATACGTGTACTGAATAAGTAGGGCACGAGTGGCGATTCGAGTCAACCGCCGGGGCCCTCCGTGACGACGAGATTGCCGCCGCGAACGGTGGTGTCGGGAGATGACGTGGGCTGACGCGAGGTGATGCGACGATCCGCGTCAGGGTTGATTTCCGCAGTTCAGCGCGTCACCGTGGATCTCGGGACGGGGGGGGGGGAGTCGATGCGCAACCGGCTCGCGCAGGTCCGCGATGAGCGTCGCTGGAAGAAGGCCCGACTGCTGCATGAGCTTCGGGCCGCGGCCGCCCGACGGGACGAGCAGCTACCGAAGGACGAGAGCCTCGCGCGCCGGATCGCCGTCTGGGAGAACCAGGGCGGGGTCGTCAGCGACTTCTACCGCGAGCTGCTGTGCGAGGTCTACCGCTGCTCCGCCGCCGAACTGGGTCTCGTCGAACTCCCACACCCGGAGCCGACCGCCGAGGACCCGGTCACCGAGCCTCTCGAGCTACCGGAGTTCACGCGGCTCGACCCTGGACTCGTCGAGCTGCTGCGGTCGCAGACCCAGACGATCCGCCTGCTGGACCGTCGGATCGGTGGTTCGACAGTGCACGGCCAGGCGGTCGCGCACGTCGAGACCGTGGAACGGTTGGTGCGCAACGCCCTACCTGGGACTTCGCGGGAGCAGGCCGCGGACGAGCTCGGCCAGGCCGCCGCGCTCGCCGGATGGCAGGCGCTCGACATGGGTCGGCTTTCCGAGGCGTGGCGCCTACACGAGATCGCGACAGCCGCGGCACGCGAGAGCGGCGAGCCGTCGGGCCTCGGGTACGCGCGGGCGCAGCAGGCATTCATCCTGCTCGACGTAGGACGCCCCGCGGATGCGTACGAACTCATCACCTCGGCGCGGGAGCACGCTGTCGGACCGGTCCCCCGCGAGCTACTGGCCTGGCTCTATGCGGCAGAGGGCGAAGCCCTGGCCGCCCTCTGCGACCGGGACACGGCTCTCCGAGCACTTGATGCGGCGGCGGATGCACTTCCGGCACAGCCGGAACAGGCGATGCCGTACGTGATGCTGGACGCTGGGCACCTCGCGCGGTGGCGCGGGCACTGTCTCGCGCGGCTCGGCGAGTCCTCGGCCATCGACGACCTCAGCACAGCACTCGCAGCGATGCCGGAAGGCCAGTACGGACGTGCGGAGGTCAGCCTGCGGGTCGATCTCGCGTTGGCGCTCCGTGCGAGCGGCGAAGTCGCAGAGTCTCGTGCACAGGCCGCGCGGGCCGGCCGACTTGCCGGTCAGACCGGGTCCGAGCGCCAGCGGCGTCGGATCCGGGCTCTACTCGGCGCGTGACGGAGCCGTCGGGCCGGACAACGCGAGAACGTGTAGGAGCCCGACCAGCGATCCGGAGTTGACGATCTTCCCGGTCGCGATGAGCCCCGGGACGTCAGCGAGCGGAAGCCACTGGAACTTGCCCTCGTTCAGCTCGGTCGGGTCCGCGACCAGCTCGGCGCCTCGGGCGAGGAACACGTGATGTGCGCTGCGGACAGTGCCGACCATCGGCTCGAAAGTCACGAGATGCTCGACGGACCGCGGCCGGTAGCCGGTCTCCTCCTCGACCTCACGGGCAGCCGTCTTGGCGGGTGCCTCAGCCTCGTCTAGGAGTCCCCCGGGAAGCTCCCAGTTCCAGATGTCCGGCACGAAGCGGTGGCGCCAGGACAGCATGACGTTGCGCCCGGCGTCGTCGAGAACGACGGTCATAGCGGCCGGGGGGAGGCTGACTGTGTGGTGTTCGAAACGATCGCCAGACGGCTGCGAGATGTCCGCGAGCCCCACTGTTACCCAGTCGCTCTCGTAGATCGCGCGCTCGCCGTGCACGACCCATGCATCCCGCGGATCGCTGTTCGAGCACGTCATACTCATACCGTAGCCGCAATCCTCACCTCCCCAGGGATACGGCCAGCGCTTCCACGGCAACCCCGGGGCCTCCGCCGTGGTCGTCATCACACTTGATGATTCGAGGCCGTCCGGGAAACGGCGAGGTCCTCGGCCCCGACTCAGCAGGCGATCGCCTTGGCGATCCGCGCTCAACTGAGGAGCGCGCTGACCTAACTGAGAGGACCGCTGCAATGAGCAACGGCGACTACACCGTCCTCGGTGACAGCAAGAACCCCGTTCACGTCTGGTGGGACCAGAGCACGGAGTCGGTGACGATCACGTGCAACGACCCCAGCCTGACCGACGAGACCGGCGAGAAGCTCGGGCTTCGGGTGACCTTCAACGGCAACCCCAAGTCGGCGGACTACAACCCAGGCAACTTCAACCGGCTCGCCCGATACTTGAAGGCGGCCGGGAAGTCCTCGCCGGAGTTCGTGCCGATCAAGCAGCGGCACTTGGCCCGTCGGCCGCAGGTGATTGCAGAACTGGCGGCCGAAGCCGCAACGCCGATCGGCAAGGCCGCCAAGCCGGAGGCGATGGGCTGGGCGATGTGCCCGACTTGCACAGCCATCGTGGTGGACCTGACGAAGCACCGGTCCGCTACGTTCTGCTGATCTAGGACGGCACCGCGGCGGTCGAGCCCCTCCGGGGAGCTTGGCCGCCGCTTCCCGTTCGGCGGCGAAACTCGTCAAGCCGGTCCCCTACCGAGGGTTCCATTCGGATGCGCCGAGCGGACTCATGGTTCCAGTCCAATTCTCGCTCGCACGTTCGTTGGTAACCACAACTAATATACACGGCTTCGTAGGCGACACTGGGCATGGTTGCCGAATGGCCGTCGGACATACTGACCATGATCCGGCAAATCGAAGATCAGGAGCGTAGTTGATCCCGTTCAACGAAAAGGTCAAGCTGATCCGCAACGGCGAGCCTGTCGGGGAATTCGACGCGCACGTCCTCGACGGACGCCAGATCTCACTCCGCCCGAACCAGGACGTCGTGGACGGTGACATCGTCGAGCGGACGAACCCTGCCGGACTGCTTCAGCGATTCCGAGTCGTCCAAGTGGACTTCAACAACTCCCCGTTCCGGGAGGGTCTCGGTAACCAGGGGCACCTCGACCACACCCTACTCAAGGTCAAGTTGGCAGACACCCTGCCGCTGACACCAAAGCCCGTCAAGCCATTGACGATCGAAGGCCTTCACAACGCGATCTCGAAGGCTGCCGGCAGCCGGTTCGCGGCCGGCCAGTATGCGGACGCCGTGTCGGCGGCGTTCAAGGCGGTCGAGGCTCGGGTCAAAGCGCTCAGCCCCCACGACCTTTCGGGCAAGCGACTGATGGGCCAGACCTTCGGTACGGCCTCACCGCACCTCGACGTCACCACGGCGCGTGAGCCCCGCAGCATCCAGGACGAACGAGAGGGCTTCAACCAGCTCTTCATGGGCTCTTTCCAAGGCATCCGGGACCCGCGAGCGCACGAGGAGATGGCCGACACCGCCGAGGAGGCCATGGAGTACCTCGGGCTCGCGAGCCTCCTTATGCGCCGACTGGATATCGCGGAGAAAAAGAGATAACTGCAGGCAAGAACCAGCTGACGACCCGACGGAAGCAGCGACCAAGCACCCTGGCTGGCCATTGCTTTCGTCATGCTAACCCTCAGCATCGCGTACAAACGCCCCGGATCCGTGTCGAACAACAACCAGTCCGGATTCTGCGAGTACACGGTAGGCACGGCGGACGGTATTCCGGGAGACCCGATACTGCTCCACGAGCATCGTTTCGCTCGGCAACTGCGCACCGGCACCGAGCTCGCCTTTTCGCACACGCTCGCCGAGATCGGCGGCGATCCGCGCGTAAGCACTCGTCGGCTCGTTACCGTCCGCGCTCCCAACAACCTTGCGGCCGACGCCCGGGACGACTTCCACTAGACCGTCCTCGACGAGGTGAGCAAGCGCACTACGTACGGTCCCGCGAGCAACTTCGTGCACGTCGGCGAGTTGCGACTCCGAGGGGAGCATGCTCCCCGGCCGCAGGCTGCCGTCGCGGATCTGACCACGGAGTTCCTCCGCGATCCGACGGGACGTCCCACGAGGGGCCACGGTGCGAGCGCTCCAGGTTCGATGACAGTTCGCCGCAGCGTATCGCCGTCGCGGCTCGCTCCCCTCGCAGGAAGCCAGCGCGAGTCGCTACCAACGAAAGACTATGGGCTGATCGTCATGAGACGCGAGCGGCACGACCTCGATCTCGTACCGACCGACCCAAGACTCTCCGTCGTCGGTGTTCTCGGGGTCCTCGATCCGCGCGATGCCGAGCAAGTGGGCACGGAAGGTACCGGGGTCGTTGAGGCTTCCCGTCACGACTCGGGCCGGATACCGACGGCCGTCGGGTCCACGAACGGCCACCGAGAAGTAGTACTCCGACGCAGCGGGCTCCTGGGCGGACGGCTCGCTCAGTTCGGGATCCACCGAAGATTTCGGCGCACCCGTGAGCGCGACGGTCGGACGCTCCCCCGGCCCGCCGACGAGCACCCCCCACTCGCGCAGCAGCACGAACGCCCGATGCACCGTGCTCGGCGCGACGCCCTTTTCGGCACCCAACGCCTTGATTCCCGGCAGCCGCCCTCCGACCGGCACCTCACCGGACTCGATCCGCTCCAGCAGCTCGACCGCCAGCCGCTCCCGCGGCGATCGTGGATCCCGCCGCACCCGCTCCAACTCCGAATCCAGCGGCACCGGCCGCTCCGGCATCCGGGATCCGAGCCCACTCGCCGCCCGCTGGTCCGCCTCCGACACCCACGCCGCATACACCCGCAACGTCGTCACTCCTCCCCCGGAGTGTCCGAGCCGCCCCGCCACCGTCCGCACATCCACCCCGGCCGCGATCAGCTCGGTCGCGGAGTAGTGCCGCAGGTTGTGCAGATGCGTGTCCAGTCCGAGCCGCGCCGCCATCCTCGAATACCGCTGCGTCACCGATCCCGGCACGAGGCTCGTCTCCCCGTCCGGCGCCAGCGAGAACACGTACGCCTCCGGCCGCAGCGCATCCCCGATCGCTCGCGCCCGTTTGTCGCACCGCTCGCGGTGGTCGCGCAGCACCTCGGTGGTCTCCGCGTCGAGCGCCAGGCGCCGCTGCTGGTGGGTCTTGGTGTCCTTGTCCTGCAGCACCCGACCGTCCTGGGCGATTGCCCGCCGGATCGTCACCGTCCCCGACTCGAGGTCGACGTTCGACCACCGCAGCGCACACAGCTCGCCGCGGCGCGCGCCGGTAGTCATGAACAGCCAGACCAGCGCACCCCAGTCCGGCTCCCGCCACGCCTCGTTCAGGATCCGTGCCGCGTCGGCGGCCGACGGGGGCTGCGGGTCCGGCGGCGGCTTCGCCGGCGGCGAGACGAACTCGACCGGGTTGACCGACACCCACCGCCAGCGCACGCCGCGCGAGTAGGCGCCGTTCAGCACGAAGTGGATGTGCCGGATCGTCGCTGGCGCCAGCGACCGGCAGCGGTGCGGGTGGCACCGGTCGTCGCACTCGTGCTCGCGCCGCGTCCGGTGGTCGACGCCCCGGCCGGCGCGGTCGCAGTGGTCGCGGCACCGCCGAAGCTCCGCGTAGAGCGAGTCCAGCGCCTCGGCGCCCACAGCGCCGGCCTTGGTCTTCCCCAGAAACGGTCGGACGTGCAGCTCCAGATACCGGGTGTAGGCACGGTGGGTGGTCGCGCCGACGTCCAGCGTCTCCAGGTACCGGTCGAGCAGCTGGTCCAGCGTCGCGCTCGTACGCGGGCTGCGTTGCTCGTCGACCGAGTTGAGGAGCCGGGTCCGCGCGGCCTCCGCGCGAGCCTCCTGGCGCGCCCCGGGCTCGACGATCTCGACCAGGGTGTTTCGCTTCCCCGACACCGGGTCCTGCCCGCCGTAGACGCGCACGCGCAGTGCCCCGCTGGGCAGCTCATCGATGGTCCCGCGCTGCCTCCGGCGACCGGCCCTCGCCCGTGTCATGACCCGAGAGTACGAGCCGTTCGAGTCACAAAACGTGTCACGCGCGTAGGACGGTGATCATGCAACCAGCGAATCCGCTGTTCAGAAGGGTGGGCGCGGCAGGGTTCGAACCTGCGACCGCTCGGGTGTAAACCGAGTGCTCTCCCGCTGAGCTACGCGCCCTCGAACGAACGAGGAAACACTCTCACACGACCGAGAGCGCCCGTCTCCACCCGTCCTGGTCCCGCGGCTCCCCCGGCTGGTTCACCTCGGCGAACGAGACGATCCCGTCGGCGGCGACGAGGAACGTCCCCCGCACCGCCATGCCCTTGGCCGGGTTGAACACCCCGTAGGACGACGCCACGTCGCCGTGCGGCCAGAAGTCCGACAGCAGCGGGAACGCGAACCCCGCCGACGACGCCCACGCTCCCAGCGCGAACGTCGGGTCGCACGAGATCGCCAGCACCTGCGTCGAGGAGTTCTGGAAGTCCGCGAGCGAGGACTGCACGGCGGAGAGCTCCCCGCCGCAGATCCCGGAGAACGCGAACGGGTAGAAGACCAGCAGCGCCGAGCGCCCCGATCCCAGGACCGACTCCAGCGACACCGGAGTGCGATTCTGGTCGGGGAGCTCGAAGGCCGGCGCCACCGACCCGACGGCGACGGTCAGCGCTTGCCCTTGCCCTGCTTCGGCGGGACGAGCTTCGAGCCCACCCAGTCGTCACCGAGGGTCGCGTTGGACGTCTGGGACAGGCCGGCGGTGGGGGCCGCCTCGGCGATCTCGGACGGCTGGAGGTGCCCGTCCCGGCCGGTCTTGGGTGTCAGCACCCAGACCACGCCGTCGTCGGCCAGTGGGGTCCGGGCGTCGACGAGGGTGTCGACGAGGTCTCCGTCACCCTCACGGAACCAGAGGAGGACGACGTCGATGACCTCCTGGGCGTCCTCGTCCAGCAGCTCCTCACCGGTGATCTCCTCGACGGCGTCTCTCACCTGCTCGTCGACATCGGTGTCGTATCCCAGCTCCTGGACGATCTGGCCCGGCTCGATGCCGAGCTTCCCCGCGATGTCGGACGCACCGGCATCAGCCGCGGTCACCACTCGTTCCCCTCTCACGCTGCTCACGCAGTCCATCGTCATCGGTTCCGCGTGCGGGCGCCACCCTTCACGCGAAATCGGATGCGGCATCCGAACACGCGGGCGCGACCCGGCGCAACTGTGCGTACCCGATGCGGGGCACCGGGGCGGCGGGAGAAGCAGGTCACCCGACCTTCCGTTCAGTTACGTACGAGTAGTACCTATCCTCGCCGGAACGCCCCGTAACCGGATCGTCCCTCGTCGATGCGAGTTTCGGGCCCGAGCCGGAACGGGCACGATGGACACCATCACGTCCGCTCGATCCGGTCGGCGGCTCCGCGTCCTGCCGCCCCGCAGATCCGGGGGCCAGGGGCACGGCGGCACGTGAGGAATACAGGGCCGGGTACCCCGGCCACCGACTGACCAGGCAGGGAGAACCCTTGACCGCGCAGAGCAGCAGGGCGGGCGACGAGCCACGCCGCGTCAACGTCATCCGGGGCGGGCTTGCGGCCCACCTGCCGGACATCGATCCGGAGGAGACGGCCGAGTGGCTCGAGTCCTTCGACGCGGTCCTGGACAACGCCGGGCAGCAGCGTGCCCGCTACCTGATGCTGACGATGCTGCAGCGTGCGCGCGAGAAGCACGTCGGCGTCCCGTCGCTCACCACCACCGACTACGTCAACACGATCCCGACCGACCAGGAGCCCTGGTTCCCGGGTGATGAGGACGTCGAGCGGACCTACCGGCGCTGGCTGCGCTGGAACGCGGCGATGACCGTGCACCGCGCGCAGCGGCCGGGCATCGGCGTCGGCGGGCACATCTCTTCGTACGCGTCGTCCGCGACGCTCTACGAGGTCGGCTTCAACCACTTCTTCCGCGGCAAGGACCACGCCGGCGGCGGGGACCAGATCTACATCCAGGGGCACGCCTCCCCCGGCATCTACGCGCGCGCGTTCCTGGAGGGCCGCCTCTCCGAGGACCGCCTCGACGGGTTCCGCCAGGAGCTGAGCCACGCGGGCCCGGGCGGCGGGCTGCCGTCGTACCCGCACCCGCGGCTGATGCCGGACTTCTGGGAGTTCCCCACGGTCTCGATGGGCATCGGCCCGATGAACGCGATCATGCAGGCCCGGTTCAACCGGTACCTCGGCGACCGCGGCTTCTCGAACACCGACGACCAGCACGTGTGGGCCTTCCTCGGCGACGGCGAGATGGACGAGCCGGAGTCGCGCGGCATGATCCACGTCGCGGCGAACGAGGCCCTCGACAACCTGACCTTCGTCGTCAACTGCAACCTGCAGCGCCTCGACGGCCCGGTCCGCGGCAACGGCAAGATCATCCAGGAGCTGGAGTCGTTCTTCCGCGGCGCCGGCTGGAACGTCATCAAGGTCATCTGGGGCCGCGAGTGGGACTCGCTGCTGCACGCCGACCGTGACGGCGCGCTGATCAACCTGATGAACACCACGCCGGACGGCGACTACCAGACCTACAAGGCCAACGACGGCGCGTACGTCCGCGACCACTTCTTCGGCCGCGACCCGCGCACCAAGTCGCTCGTCGAGCCGATGTCGGACGCCGAGATCTGGAAGCTCAAGCGCGGTGGTCACGACTACCGCAAGGTGCACGCCGCCTACGCCGCGGCGACCGCGCACCACGGCCAGCCGACCGTCATCCTGGCGAAGACGATCAAGGGGTACGGCCTGGGCACGCACTTCGCGGGCCGCAACGCCACCCACCAGATGAAGAAGCTCACGCTCGACGACCTCAAGCAGTTCCGCGACGAGCAGCGGATCCCGATCTCGGACAAGCAGCTCGAGGCGGACCCGTACCTGCCGCCGTACTACCACCCCGGTGAGAACGACGACGCGATCCGCTACCTGCGCGACCGTCGCCGCCAGCTGGGCGGGCCGCTGCCGTCGCGGCGCACCACGAGCAAGGCGCTCGTCCTCCCCGGCGACAAGGTCTACGACATCGCCAAGAAGGGGTCGGGCAAGCAGGAGGTCGCCACGACGATGGCGTTCGTCCGGCTGCTCCGCGAGCTGATCAAGGACAAGGAGATCGGCGGCCGGTTCGTGCCGATCATCCCGGACGAGGCCCGTACCTTCGGTATGGACTCGATGTTCCCGAGCCAGAAGATCTACAACCCGAACGGGCAGAACTACACGTCGGTCGACGCCGACCTGATGCTCGCCTACAAGGAGTCCGAGCAGGGCCAGATCCTGCACGAGGGCATCAACGAGGCCGGTTCGGTCGGGTCCTTCACCGCGGCGGGAACCTCCTACGCCACGCACGGCGAGCCGATGATCCCGGTCTACATCTTCTACTCGATGTTCGGGTTCCAGCGGACCGGCGACTCGATCTGGGCCGCCTCGGACCAGATGGCCCGCGGCTTCCTCGTCGGCGCCACCGCCGGCCGGACGACCCTGACCGGTGAGGGCCTGCAGCACAACGACGGGCACTCGCTGCTGCTGGCCGCGACCAACCCGGCGATCGTCGCCTACGACCCGGCGTACTCCTACGAGGTCGCGCACATCATGAAGGACGGCCTGCGCCGCATGGTGGGCGAGGACGCCGAGAACGTCATCTACTACCTGACCGTCTACAACGAGCCCTACGTCCACCCCAAGGAGCCCGAGGGGGTCGACGCCGAGGGCATCCTGCGCGGCCTGCACCGCGTCGAGCAGGCCCCGGAGGGCAACGGTCCGGTCGTGCGGCTGCTCGCCTCCGGCGTCTCGGTCCCGTGGGCGCTGCGGGCCCGGGACATGCTCGCCGACGAGTGGGACGTCCGGGCCGAGGTCTGGTCGGTCACCTCGTGGGGCGAGCTGCGCCGCGACGGCGTCGAGGCCGAGCACCAGAACCTGCTCAAGCCCGGCGACACCCCGGTCGTCCCCTACGTGACGAACAAGCTCGGCGAGGGCGAGCACGGCGAGGCCCCGGTCGTCGCCGTCTCGGACTGGATGCGGGCCGTCCCGGACCAGATCCGCCAGTGGTCCCCGGCGCCGTTCCTCTCGCTCGGCACCGACGGGTTCGGCCTGTCCGACACCCGCCCGGCCGTGCGGCGGCACTTCGCCGTCGACGCCGAGTCGATCGTCGTCGGTGCCCTCTCGGCGCTCGCCGGGCAGGGCCAGATCAAGTCCGAGACCGCGGCCGAGGCCGCGGCCGGCTACAAGATCGACGACCCGCGGGCCGCCGGGCCGCAGACCAGCGACTCCGGCGTCGCCTGACCCCGTCCGGCACCCTCACGGGCCCGCCCTCCCCCGGTCCGGGGACGGGGCGGGCCCGTGGTGCATTTCGCCCCTCCCAGGGCGGCGCAGATCACGATAGTCTCCTCGCCACGGACGGTCGTCGTGATCACATTCCACGACGGATCGCCGTCGCGACCAGGGCGTGGACCGTGTGCGCCGCTGGCCGGCGGTCGCGGTGCGAGGTGCGCCGGGCCGATGAACGAGGGAGCAGGAATGGCAGAAGGCACCGTCAAGTGGTTCAACAGCGAGAAGGGCTACGGCTTCCTCGCTCCCGACGGTGGTGGTGCAGACGTGTTCGTGCACTACTCGGCGATCCAGACCCAGGGTTACAAGACCCTCGACGAGGGCCAGCGCGTGTCGTTCGACATCGAGCAGGGCCAGAAGGGCCCGCAGGCCAGCGGCGTCACGCCGCTCTGAGCGCACCCGTCACCAGGACGGCCCGCGCGGCGACGCCCGGGCCGTGATCCACGGCGCCCGCCGTCACTCCCGGCCCAGGGCGCCGTGCATCTCCCACACCAGGATCTCCGCGCCCTCCGGGCCGGCGGTGAGCCGCCGGCCCCCGTCGTCGACGATCCTGGCCGCGTCACCGGCGGCCAGCGCCGGTGGGCCCGTGCCGTCCCCTGGGGCGACGGTCGCGGACTCCAGTCCCGCGCTCCCGCGCGCCACGAAGGCGTGCACGAACGGCGCCGCGGGCAGCGGCGCGCGCTGCCCCGCCCGCAGCCGGACGACGCCGAGTGCCGCGTGCCGCTGACGCAGCGGGAGCACCGCCACGTCCCGGTGCCGCGCCAGCCCGGACGCCAGGACGACCGTGCCGTCGTCGCCGCCGAGCGCGTCCCGCACCTGGTACTCGGGGTCCCCGCCCGGGGCGTCGGGCACCACCCACATCTGCACGAAACGCACGCCGCGCTCCGGTGTCGCGTGCTCGGAGTGCCGCACCCCCGAGCCCGCACCGAGCCGCTGCACCGCGCCGGGGCCGACCCGCTGCAGCCGGCCGCTGCCGCTGTCGCGGTGTTCCAGCTCCCCCTCCAGCACCCAGGTGAGGATCTCGGTGTCGCGGTGCGGGTGCTCGTCGTAGCCCCGCCCCGGTGTCACCCGGTCCTCGTTGTGCAGCAGGAGCAGCCCGAAGTGGGTGTTGTCCGGGTCGTAGTGCGCGCCGGCCGAGAAGCTGTGCCGCGAGTCCAGCCAGCCGGTCGCGGTGCGGAACCGCTCACCGGCGCGGTGCAGGGAGACGTGCCGGTCGTGGTCTGTGTAGGCGCCCATCGTCGTGTCATGCTGCCCGACGTGCACCGCCCCCCGGTCGCGGCCGCGACGTTGCGCCGCCTCGAGCTCGCCTCGTCGCAGCTCGCCGGTGCGTGCCTGGCGGAGATGGAACGGCGCCGCCCGTGGTTCGCGCGGCTGCCCGCCGACCAGCGCGCGGGCGTCGCCCTGGTGACGCAGACCGGCGTCGCGAACTTCGTGTCGTGGCTCCGCGAACCCGACCGGACGACCCCGCTGACCGCCGAGGCGTTCCGGATCGCCCCGCGCGACCTGGCCCGCCGGATCAGCCTGCGCCAGACCGTCGAGCTGGTGCGGATCGCCGCCGACGTCTTCGAGCAGCACCTGCCCCCGCTCGCGGCGGACGCCGCCGAACGCCACGAGCTGACCGAGGCGGTGCTGCGCTTCGGGCGGGAGATCGCGTTCGCGGCGGCCACCGTCTACGCCGGAGCCGCCGAGTCCCGCGGCGCGTGGGACGCCCGGCTGGAGGCCCTCGTCGTCGACGCGGTGCTGCGCGGCGACGTCGACGGGGCGCTCGTCTCCCGCGCCGCGGCGCTCGGCTGGAACCCGGCGGTCCCGGTGCAGTGCCTGGTCGGCAGCGTGCCCGGGTCCGGGTCGGAGTCGCCGCAGCTCATCGTGGAGCTGCGCAGGCTCGCGGCGCGGCTCGGGCACGAGGTGCTGGTCGGCGTGCAGGGACGACGGCTGGTCGTGCTGCTCCACGCCACCGGGCGCGCCGCCCGCGGCTCCGCGGGCGTGCTCACCGAGGTCGCCACGCACTTCGGGCCGGGGCCGGTCGTCGCCGGGCCGCCGAGCCCCGATCTCGCCGGTGCCGGGGCGGCCGTCGCCGAGGCGCTCGCCGGGCTGGCCGCGGCGCCCGGGCACCCGGACCCGCCGCGCCCCGTCGACGCCGCCGACCTGCTCCCCGAGCGCGCCCTCTGCGGCGACGCGACCGCGCGGCAGCGGCTCGCCGAGGACGTCCTCGCCCCGCTGCACGACGCCGGCGGCGAGCTCCTGCGCACCCTGGCCGCCTACCTGGAGGGCGGGGCGAGCCTGGAGGGCTGCGCCCGGACGCTGTACGTGCACCCGAACACCGTCCGGTACCGGCTGCGGCGGATCGGTGAGCTCTCGGGGCTGGCGCCCACCGACCCGCGGGAGGCGTTCGTGCTGCGCGCGGCGCTGGTCGCGGACCGGATGGGCAGGGCCGGGGAGGGACTCCCGGCCGCCGGGCCGCTCACCCCGCTCGACGGCGCCGGCGACGAGGGGAGCGCCGGGAACGCGGATCGCCTGTCCGACACGCCCGGGCCGACCCCCGCCGTCGCTACCGGAACCCGGCGGTGATCGGATGGACGATGTCGTGAACCCTACAAACATCGGCGCCTACGGACCGGTAACGAGGGCTCGGTCACACCTCGCTGTTGGAGGAAACCTCCAACACGGGTGGGGCGAAGTTCGTCGTAACCGATATCCCGTCGCCGCCCCCGTGAGGTGTGTGATGTCCCGGTGATCGCCCTGCTCGCTCCCGGCCAGGGGGCCCAGACCCCCGGCATGCTCTCCCCGTGGCTGGAGGACCCGGCCGCCGAGAAGGCCGTCGCCGGCTGGTCCGACGCGGTCGGGCTGGACCTGGTCCGCCTGGGCACCACCGCGGACGCCGAGGAGATCACCGACACCGCGGTCACCCAGCCGCTGATCGTCACGCTCGGGCTGGTGGCCGCGCGACGGCTGCGGGAGACCGTGGAGCTGCCGGCGGGCACCGTCGTCGCGGGGCACTCGATCGGGGAGATCACCGCCGCCGCGATCGCGGGCGTCCTGACCGACGACGCCGCCGTCGCCCTCGCCGGGGTGCGCGGGCGTGAGATGGCCGCCGCCTGCGCCGTCACGCCGACCTCGATGGCCGCCGTCCTCGGCGGTGACGAGGAGGTCGTGCTGGCCCGGCTCACCGACCTCGGGCTGGACCCGGCCAACCGCAACGGTGCCGGTCAGATCGTCGCGGCCGGCGCGAAGGACGCGATCGCCGAGCTGGTCGCCACGCCGCCGGAGGGCGCGCGCGTCCGGGAGATCCCGGTGGCCGGCGCGTTCCACACCGCGCACATGGAGCCGGCCCGCGCCGCGCTGGAGGCGCACGCGTCGTCGGTCCGGGTCGCCGACCCCGATCTGGTGCTGCTGTCCAACGCCGACGGCGGGACGGTCACCTCGGGTGCCGCCGTGCTGGAGCGGCTGGTCGCCCAGGTGACCCGCCCGGTGCGCTGGGACCTGTGCATGGCGTCGCTGGCGGGCCACGGCGTCGGTGCGACCCTGGAGCTCCCGCCCGGCGCCACGCTGACCGGCATGGTCAAGCGGGCCGTGAAGGGCACGCCCACCCTCGCCGTCAAGACCCCCGAGCAGCTCGGCGCGGCCGCCGAGCTCGTCGCCGAACACGGAAAGTGAGTCGCATGCGTCTCTCGTCGCCCGTCACCGGGGCACGCATCCTCGGGATCGGCAGCGCCCAGCCCGAACAGGTCGTGACCAACGCCGACCTGGAGAAGCGGGTCGAGACCGACGACGCGTGGATCCGCTCGCGGGTCGGCATCGTCGAGCGCCGGATCGCCGACGCCGCGACGTCGCTCCCGGACATGGCGGTCGAGGCCGGGCGGGCCGCGCTCAAGGACGCGGGCTTCGACCCCGCCGACCTGGACGCCGTCATCGTCGCGACCTGCACCATGCCCAACCCGATCCCGAACGCCGCCGCGCAGGTCGGCACCGCGCTGGGCGCGAACGGGGTCGCCGCGTTCGACCTCAACGCCGCCTGCGCCGGCTTCTCCTACGGCCTCGGCGTCGCCTCGGACATGGTGCGGGCGGGCAGCGCGAAGCACGTGCTCGTGATCGGCGCCGAGAAGCTGTCCGACTGGATCGACTGGGACGACCGCTCGACCTGCATCATCTTCGCCGACGGCGCGGGTGCGGCCCTGGTCGGACCGGCCGAGACCGACGACGCCGTCGGGATCGGGCCGGTGAGCTGGGGCAGCGCGGGTGACCACGCGAGCACCATCCGGATCCTCGGCGAGACCACGAACAAGCTCCACCAGGAGGGCCAGGCGGTCTTCCGCTGGGCCACCACCGCGATCGCACCGATCGCCCTGGACGCGATCGAGCGGGCCGGGCTGACGCCGGCCGACATCGACGTCCTGATCCCGCACCAGGCGAACCTGCGGATCGTCGAGGCGATCGCGCGCAAGCTGCGCACCAAGGGTGCGCGGGAGGACATGGTCGTCGCCGACGACATCGTGCACTCCGGCAACACCTCGTCCGCGTCCATCCCGATGGCGCTGGACCACATGCGCGCCGCCGGCCGGGTACGGTCCGGCGACGTGCTGCTCCTCGTAGGCTTCGGCGCAGGTCTGTCCTACGCCGGACAGGTCGTCGTCTGCCCGTGACGCAGGGCAGCCGCCGTCCTGGCACCACACCCGAAACCGACCCCACCTCGCAAGGAGATACCGACCGTGGCTGACAACGCTGAGATCCTGTCCGGGCTGGCCGAGATCGTCGAGGAGGTCGCCGGCATCGACACCGCCGAGGTGACCCCGGAGAAGTCCTTCGTGGACGACCTGGACATCGACTCGCTGTCCATGGTGGAGATCGCCGTCCAGGCCGAGGACAAGTTCGGCGCCAAGATCCCGGACGACCAGCTGGCCGAGCTGAAGACCGTCGGCGACGCCGTCGACTTCATCGCCAAGCACCAGTGAGTCGTTCCGGCGCGCACCGCGCCGGGGAAGGGGAGACACCATGACCGACGGAGTGGTCGTCACCGGTTTCGGGGCCACCACCCCGCTCGGCGGGGACGCCATGTCCACCTGGGAGGCGCTGCTCGCCGGCAAGTCCGGCGTCGGCACCACCCGCGCGGACTGGACCGAGCGCTTCGACCTGCCGGTGGGCATCTCGGCCCAGCTCGCCGTGGACCCGGCGGAGGTCCTGCCACGGGTGCAGGCCCGCCGCATGGACCGCTGCGAGCAGGTCGCGATGATCGCCGCGCGGGAGGCCTGGGCGCACTCGGGGCTCGGTGCCGTCCCCGGTGAGGACGGCGCGAGCGTCGAGGGCGAGCGGCTGGCTGTCGTGCTGGGCGCCGGCATCGGCGGCGCGCCGACGCTCCTCGCGCAGGACGACCTGCTCGAGGAGCACGGCCTGCGCAAGGTCTCGCCGCTCACCGTCCCCATGCTCATGCCGAACGGGCCGGCCGCCATGGTCAGCCTGGAGTACAAGGCCAAGGGCGGGGTCCACTCCCCCGCGTCGGCGTGCGCGACCGGGGCCGAGGCGCTCGCCTGGGCCTACCGGCTGCTGCAGGCCGGCGAGGTGGACGTCGTGCTCGCCGGTGGCGCCGAGTCCTGCATCGTGCCGATCACCGTGGCCGGGTTCGTCCAGGCGCGGACGCTGTCCACCCGCAACGACGACCCGGAGCGCGCCTCCCGGCCGTTCGACACCGGGCGGGACGGCTTCGTGCTCGGCGAGGGCGCCGGGGTGCTGGTGCTCGAGCGCGAGGAGTTCGCGAAGGCCCGCGGCGCGACCGTCCACGGCCGGCTGGCCGGGATCGGCCTCACCTCGGACGCGTACCACATCACCGGGCCCGACCCCGAGGGCGAGGGCCAGGTCCGGGCGATGCGCAAGGCCGTCACGAACGCCGGCCTGGAGCCCTCCGACGTCACCCACGTCAACTGCCACGCCACCTCCACGGTGGTCGGCGACGTCGGCGAGTCGGTGGCCGTGAAGAAGGCCCTGGGCGACCACCCGGTGCTCACCGCGCCGAAGTCGGCGCTCGGGCACCTGGTCGGCGGGGCCGGAGCGGTCGAGGGCATCATCACGATGCTGTCGGTCCGCGACGACGTCGTCCCGGCGACGCTCAACCTCACCGACAAGGACCCGAAGGTCGAGCTGGACGTGGTCTCCGGTGAGCCGCGCAAGCTCACGGTCGACGCGGCGCTGAACAACTCGTTCGGCTTCGGCGGGCACAACGCCTCGCTGCTGTTCACCAAGCCCTGAGGCACTCCCCCACGACGACGGCGGCGGCTCCGGTCCACGGAGCCGCCGCCGTCGTCGTGTGTGGTGGGGTCAGCAGGGGGCGCCGAGGATCCCGCCCGGGTCGCCCACCAGGATCCGCGGCGGCGAGCCCGCCATCGGGTAGGTGGCCTGCCAGCAGATCCGCCCGACCTGCAGGCCCGGCGGGCCGTCCTCGGGGTTCTGCACGCTCACGAAGCGCACCAGCGCCACCACGCCACCGCCCGGGGCCGGGTCGATCCGGTCCACCCGGATCGTGCCGTCGGTGGTGGTCCCGACCCCGTCCAGCCAGACGTCGCGCGGTTGCTGCTCGGCGCGTTCCGGGCTGACCACCCGGGTCCAGGTCGCGTGGTCCCGGCCGTTGATCGCGTTGAAGTAGAGCTGGACCTGTTCCAGGACCAGCTGCGCGGCCGGATGGTCCGCGGCCCCGTCGCTGATCGTGACGGTCTGGTCCCCCGCGCCGTCGTCGGGCACCCGCGGCGGCGCCGCGGCCGGTCCGACGCCGTCCGGTGAGGACCCGGACGCCGTCCAGGCGGTCCCCCCGAGCGCGACCAGTGCCACGACCAGCCCCGCGGCCACCGCAGCGGCCCGCGCGCTCATCGTTCCCCCGTGCACACGTCGTCCAGTGTGCCCGGAGGCTTCCGGGTCAGCCGACCCGGTGGGTCAGCCAGGTGACCGCGGCACCGTCACCGGCGAAGCGGAAGGACTCCAGCTCGTCGTCCCAGGCGGTGCCGAGGAGCTGGTCGAGCTGCCGGGTGAGGCCCGTGCCGCCGTGCTCGCCCATCACCGCGCGCAGCTGGTCCTCGGGCAGCACGACGTCGCCGTTGGCGCTGGTGCGGCCGTGCCACATGCCGAGGCCGGGGACGTGCATGAACCGTTCACCGTCCACGCCGGGGCTCGGTTCCTCGGTCACCTCGAACCGCAGCATCGACCAGGCGCGCAGCGCTCCCGCGAGGGCCCCACCGCTGCCGGCCGGACCGCTCCACGAGCACTCGGCCCGCATCTGCCCGGACGCCACCGGCTGCGCGGACCACTCGAGAGAGACCCGCGCCCCGAGGACGCCCGAAATCGCCCACTCGACGTGCGGACAGACCGCAGTCGGCGACGAGTGGACGAACACCACTCCGCGTGTGCTCACTGCCAACCTCCGCTGTCGTCGACGAGGATCGTCTTCCCCTACGTCCTCTGTGACTTCTGCGGTGCTGCGTGGTGACGCGCGGTACGGATGTGCTGCGTGTGGGTGTGAGGGCGACCTCCGGGTCAGGTGGGTCCGTGGCATCACTCTGCCGCATTCCGTCCCGGACGGCCACCCCGACACGACTTACGGGTGAACCGCCGACGGCGTGTCGCGGCCCGGCGCGCGGGTCACGCGGTGTAGGTGGCGATCATCGCACCGGACGCCGGATCCACCGTCTCCGAGCGGACGAGATCGCCCCGGTCGGCGAGGACGTCGAGGTGCGCACCGGTCTCCAGGACGGCCAGCATCCGGTTGAACAGGTCCATGTCGTCGAACCGGTGCTCGCGGCGGGTCCAGCGCAGCACCCGGGCCACGTCCTGGGCGGTCGGTGCGCCCGCGACGACGGCGTCCCGGCTCTGGGCGAGCCGCACGTCGTGGTGCGCGAGCAGCTCGTCGACCCGGGCGTGCACCCGGCCGCCGATCGCGCCGTGCGCGGGCAGCAGGCCGGCGTCGGGCAGCGAGCGGACCAGCCGCAGCGAGTCGAGGAACTGGCCGAGCGGGCTGTCCACGATGGTCGGCTGGAGCCCGATCGACGGGGTGATCCGCGGCAGGACGTGGTCACCGGCGAAGAAGAGCTCGTTCTCGGCGTCGGTGAAGACGAGGTGCCCGCGGGTGTGCCCGGGCGTCTCGACGGCGGTGAGGGTGCGGGTGCCGGACTGGTCCCCGACGGCGATCGCCGCCCGGTCGGCGATCCACTCGTCGGGCGCCTCCCACTCCTCGGGCACCGGCCGCGGCCACGGACCGCTGCGGCCGATCTCCTCGACGATGTCCACGGCGCCGCACCGCAGCAGCCGGGTCCGCTCGGGCTCGCGCTCGGCGCGGTCCGGGGAGGCGATGATGTCGAGGTTCGGCTTCTCCCCCGCCCCCAGCAGGACCCGGGCGCCGTACTCGCGGCGCAGGATCGACGCGAGCGTGTAGTGGTCCCGGTGGGCGTGGGTGATGAGGAACCGGCGGACGTCGCCGAACCCGGAACCGAGGGCGGCCAGCGCCTTCCCCAGCAGGTCACGGGACTCGTCGATGGCCCAGCCGGAGTCCACCAGGGTCCACCCGTCGGCATCGGCGATCGCGTAGACGTTGACGGCGCGCAGGCCGTCCTGGGGCAGTGGCAGCGGGATCCGGTACACCCCGGGCGCGCAGCGGAACACGCCGGGCGTGGTCCAGTCGCCGTCGGGATCGTCGTCGGTCACGGTCGGGAGGCTCACCCCTCGACCCTAGATCGTTGCCGTTGCTAGCGGGTGAAGGCGTCCTCCCCCGGCTCGTGCGCAGCGAACATCTCCTCGCCGTAGTGCTCCCGGAAGCTGGTCAGGACGTCGTCGAGCGGGAGGTCGTGGAACGTGCCGCGGTCGTGCTCGTAGCTCATGTAGCGGGCACCGGCGCCGTCGTAGGCGTGCATCAGGGCGTCGCCGGTGCCGTCGAACGCGATCGGCTCGACGCCGAAGCGGGCGCACAGCTCGGCGTTGAACGCCGGGGTGGCCTTGCGCCAGGCGCCGTCGAGCCACAGCGCGGTGTAGCCGTGCCAGACGAACAGGTCCGCCCCGCCCATCCGGTCCCGCAGCCGCGGGGTGTTGAGGTGGTTGCGGACGTCGGCGAAGCCGAGCCGGGCCGGGATCCCCGCGGCACGGGCGGCCGCGGTGAGCAGCACCGCCTTGGGCACGCACCAGTTGCCCTGCTGCCCGGCGACCCGGCTCGCGCGGTACGCCTCCGGGTCGGTGACGACGCAGAACGGGTCGTACCAGATCTCGTCGCGGACGGCCTCGAACAACGACGCGGCCCGCGCGCGGGGGTCGTCGAGCCCCGCGGTCACCCGGGCGGCGAAGGCTCGCACCGCGGGGGCGTCCGAGTCCGTGAACCGGCCCGGTTCCAGGTCCTGTGCGGCCGGCTCGCCGGTCCCGGTCGATGGCTCCCGTGCGGACACCGTCGTCCTCCCCTCTCGTGTGGTCGCGACCCTACGCGGGCCCCTGAATCTCACCGTACGTAGGCGTTCGAGCACCCTGTGCCGATCTTCGGCGCGGAGTCCACCCGAGGGTGGGACATGATCGCGCCGGGAGTGTGGCCGGTTCCGCGCTACCGTCCCTGCGTTCGCTGATCACGATGGTCGGCCGCGGGGGCGCGGTACGGCGGAGGAGGGGCGCACGCATGGGGGCAGGGATCCCGGAGCAACGGTCCGGGCAGGACGCGCCGTTCCTCACCGTGGCAGAGGTGGCCGAGCGGATGCGGGTGTCGCGGATGACGGTGTACCGGCTGGTGCACTCCGGCGAATTGCCCGCGGTGCGGTTCGGCCGGTCGTTCCGGGTGCCACCGGAGTCGGTGGAGACGTTGATCGAGTCGGCCCGCTACACGGGGAGCTGAGCGCCACCGATGCTGCCCACCGACGCCGCCTCCGCGCGGCGGGTGGCCGGTACCTACGACACGCCGGAGGCCGACGCCGAGCGGGTCCGGGCCCGGTCGTTGCTGGCCGCGGATCCCGGCGAGCGGATCCTGCTCGTCGGGACCGGGCCGGGGCACCTGCTCGCGGAGCTCGCCACCGCGTGCGGTCCCGGCGTGCAGGGCGTCGATCCCGACCCGGTGATGGTGACGCTCGCCCGGCGACGGTGCGGGCCCGCGGCCGTCGTCGAGCAGCGGGCGCTCGGTGGTCCCCGGTCGCTGCCCGACGGGCCGTTCGACGCCGTCGCCTGCCTGCAGGTGCTGGAGTTCCTGACCGACACCCGTGCGGCCGTGGCGGAGCTGTTCCGGGTGCTGCGCCCGGGCGGGCGCCTGCTGGTGCTCGACACCGACTGGACCTCGCTGCACTGGCCGGGCCACGGTCAGGACCGGCACCGCCGCGTCCGGGACGCCTGGTGCACGACGATGCCGCGGCCGCGCCTGCCGCACGAGCTGGGTCCGCTGCTGCGCGCGGCCGGGTTCGCCGACGAGTGGGCCGAGCGCGCGACGATGCGCGGGCCGGCCTCCACCGGTTACGGCGCGGAGCTGCGCGAGATGGTCGCCGACGCCGCGCCCGGGCGGTGCGGGCTCACCCGGGCCGAGGTCGCCGCCTGGGCGGACGGTGTCGCCGCGTGTGCGGACGAGCCGTTCTCGGTGGACCGGTGGTTCCTGGGCGCCCGGCGGCCTGGCGGGACCCGAGCATGATCGGGCAGCATCGGCGCCCGTGAGCAGTACGCCAGACGCACGGGTCCCGGCCCGGGTCCGGATCGGGCAGCGGCCCGACCACGTCCGCTGGTTCCGGGTGGTGCCCCGGACCGGGGAGTGGGTCAACTTCGCACCACCCGGGATGACACGCGACGACTACGAGGTCGACTGGGTGATGCACTGGGCCGTCGACCCCGACGACGGCGACCAGCCGGACATCACGATCGAGATCCAGCTCGTCGACCCGGAGGGCTGAGCGCCGGTCAGCGGAAGCCGTGACTGGTGATCGCGGCGGGGCCGCCGCGGCGGACGGCGTCGAGGACCGCCCGCTCGTGCGGCACGGTGTCGACCGGCAGCGCGGCCAGCGGGAACCAGTCCAGCCCGGCGGTCTTGCCGGTCTCGGCCGCGTGCGGCTCGCCCGTCCAGCGGCGGGCGGTGAAGAAGAAGTCGACGCGTTCGTCGACCGGATCGCCGTTGCGCTGCGTCCGGTGCACGGCAGTCAGCGGCAGCAGGTCGGCCGGGTCGATCGTGACGCCGAGCTCCTCGCGGGCCTCCCGGACGGCCGCGGCGGGCGCGTCCTCACCCTCCTCGACGTGACCGGCCGCGGCGGCGGCCCAGTGGCCGTCCATGAACCCGGTGTTCGCACGCAGCTGCAGGAGCACCTCGGTGCGCTCGCCGTCGCCGCGCAGCAGCAGGACGTAGGACGCGGGGACCACCCGGTAGCGATCGGTCACGGCGCCGACCCTAGGCGGGACCCGGCGCGGGACCCGGCGCGGGACCCGGCGCGGGACCCGGCGCGGGACCCGGCGCGGGATTCGGCGCGGGATTCGAGAAGGACCCCGAACCTCGTCGCAACGCCGGGGTAACGGGGTGCGCCTACCGTCCCTGCGATGGCGGTGCGGGACGAGGAGCGCAGGGCGGTCGGTGACCGGCTCGGGATGGTTCCGCCACGCGGGTCGGAGCTGAGGTTCCGCACGGTGCACGGCTACCGGCGGGCGTTCCGCGTCGCCGGGTCCGGGCCGCCGATCGTGCTCGTGCACGGCATCGGCGACAGCTCCGCGACCTGGGAGGCCGTCCTCCCGGCACTGGCCCGCCGGTTCCTGGTGATCGCCCCGGACCTGCTCGGGCACGGTCACTCGGACAAGCCGCGCGCCGACTACTCGGTCGCGGCGTACGCCAACGGGATCCGTGACCTGCTCGGGGTCCTCGGCGTACCGCGCGCGACGCTGGTCGGGCACTCGCTCGGCGGCGGCGTCGCGATGCAGTTCGCCTACCAGTACCCCGACCGCACCGAGCGCCTCGTGCTCGTCGGCAGCGGCGGCGCGGGCCCGGAGGTGACGCCGTTGCTGCGGGCCGTCAGCCTGCCCGGTGCGCAGGCGGCGCTCGCCGCGCTGCAGCTGCCGCCGGTGCGGTGGCAGGCCGGGCTCGTCCTGGACCTGCTCCGCGTGCTCGGTGCCGATCTCGGACGGGACGCGACCGACCTGCTCCGGCTGATCGACGCGTTGCCGGACGCGACGTCGCGGGCCGCGTTCATCCGGACGCTGCGGGCGGTCGTCGACTGGCGCGGGCAGGTCGTCACGATGCTCGACCGCTGCTACCTGACCCGCGGGATGCCGACGATGCTGGTGTGGGGCGGGCGGGACGCCGTGGTGCCCGTCGAGCACGGCTACACCGCGCACCGGGCGATGCCGGGCAGCCGGCTGGAGGTGTTCGACCACGCCGGGCACTTCCCGTTCCACTCCGACCCGGCCCGGTTCGTCGGGCTGCTGGAGGAGTTCCTCGACTCGACCGAACCCGCCCGATGGAGCCCGGAGCAGTGGCGCCAGCTGTTGCGCTGCCCGGTCCCCGTCCCGGCGCGGCCCGGACCGGTGTCCGCGACCTGACCGCTCCCAGGCCGGCCGCTCGCTCAGTGGAGGATGCCGAGCCACCGGGATGCACAGGCGTGGCAGGCGCCGTACGTGGTGTCGTCGCGAGGCACCTGGCGCAGGCAGAACGGGCAGTGCACCAGCCGGCGGCGGGCCCGGCGCAGCAGGCGGTCGCGGACGTCGCGGACCGCCGCCGCCTGCTCGTCGTCCGGGTCGGTGCACCCGGCGAGCCCCCGGACCTCCTCCTCCTCGACCGGGTCCAGGACCGGCAGGTGCCCGTCCCACCGGGTGCGGGGACGGGCGAGGCGGGGCGGCCCGTACGGGGCCAGCCCGAGCATCAGCTGGGCGGGTTCCCCCGCGACGAACCAGTCGACGTCCGGCCCCGCCCCCGGCACGGGCAGGCCGGCCGAGCGCAGGTCGGCGTCGGTCCAGCCGCCCGCCCGCAGCTCGGCGGGGGTGAGCCCGAAGTGCCGCAGGCCGTCGGCGGGGAGGTCGAGGTCGCGCAGCTCGGACGGCGAGGGGACGCCGACGAACACCCGTCCGCGGGCGGGTGGGTCGTCGTCCCCGGCCGGAGGGGTCCCGCCGTCGCCGGAGGCGGGTCGCCACGGTGCCGCGACCAGCAGAGCGAGGACCCGCGGGTCGATGCCGAGCCGCCGGGCGAGCTCGTGCGTGTGGTCCTGCACCGGTGGTTCCCCTCCCTGTCCCCAGGGTTCCGCCGCGGGGCCTCGCGACGCGCCACGGGGCGGCACCGGAGTCGTCCGGTACCGCCCCGCGGTGTCGTGCCGGGTGTCAGCTGCAGCCGCTGGTGGAGCCGCAGCCCTCGCAGAGGTAGCAGGACCCCGCCGGCCGCATCTTCGTCCCGCAGGTCATGCACAGCGGGGCGTCCGCGGCCTTGCCCAGCCGCAGCTCCAGCAACTCGGTGGAGCTGCCGACCTCGGCCGGAGCCGGCTCGACGCCGGCCTCGTCCTTCTTCTCGGACGTGGGCACGGAGGACCGGAACTCCTCCATGTCCAGGTTCTCCGAGCCCGAGCCGTAGTCGCTCTCGACCTGGGCCGACCGCTCGTCCGAGGAGAAGATCCCCAGCTGGACCCGCTTCTCGTAGGGCAGGTGGTCCAGCGCGAGACGGCGGAACAGGTAGTCCAGCACCGAGGTCGCGATCCGGACGTCCGGGTCGTCGGTCATGCCGGCCGGCTCGAACCGCAGGTTGGAGAACTTCGAGACGTAGAACTCGAGCGGGATGCCGTACTGCAGCCCCACCGAGATCGACATCGAGAAGGCGTCCATCACGCCGGCGAGCGTCGAGCCCTGCTTGCCGAGCTTGACGAAGATCTCGCCGAGCCCGTCGTCGGGGTAGCTGCCCGCGGTCAGGTAGCCCTCGGCACCGCCGACGGTGAAGGACACCGTCTCGCTGGGGCGCTTCTTCGGGAGCCGCTTGCGGATGGGCCGCTGCTCGACGACGACCTTCGGCTCCGCCTCGGCCGTCTTCTCGCCGGAGCCGCCCTTGCCGGCGGACAGCGGCTGGCCGACCTTGCAGTTGTCGCGGTAGATCGCGAGTGCCTTGAGGCCGAGCCGCCACCCCTCGAGGTAGATCCGCTCGACGTCCTCGACGGTGGCCCGCTCGGGCATGTTCACCGTCTTGGAGATCGCACCGGACAGGAACGGCTGGGCCGCCGCCATCATCCGGACGTGTCCCATCGGCGCGATCGACCGCTCGCCCATGGCGCAGTCGAACACCTCGTAGTGCTCGGGCCGCATGCCCGGGGCGTCGACGACGTGGCCGTGCTCGGCGACGTACTCGACGATCGCCTCGGCCTGCTCGGCCTGGTAGCCGAGGTTGTCCAGCGCCCGGCGCACCGACTGGTTGACGATCTGCATGGAGCCGCCGCCGACCAGCTTCTTGAACTTGACCAGCGCCAGGTCCGGCTCGATGCCGGTCGTGTCGCAGTCCATCATCAGGCCGATCGTGCCGGTCGGTGCCAGCACGGAGGCCTGGGCGTTGCGCCAGCCGTTCGCCTCGCCGATCTCCTGGCACTGCTTCCAGGTCAGTGTGGCGAGCTTCTGGATCGCGGTGGACGCCGCGAAGGTGCGGATCCCGTCGTTCGCGGCCGCGTGCTTGCGGATCACCCGCTGGTGCGCCTCGGCGTTGCGGGCGTAGCCCTCGTACGGGCCGACGACACCGGCGAGCTCCGCGGAGCGCTTGTACGCGGCACCGGTCATGAGGGAGGTGATCGCGCCGGCCAGCGCGCGGCCGCCCTCCGAGTCGTATGCGTGCCCGGTCGCCATGAGCAGCGCGCCGAGGTTCGCATAGCCGATGCCGAGCTGCCGGAACTTCCGGGTGGTGTCCGCGATCGGGTCGGTCGGGAAGTCCGCGAAGCAGATGGAGATGTCCATCGCCGTGATGATCAGCTCGACGGCCTTGGCGAAGGTCTCGGCGTCGAACCGGTCGTCGGCGTCGAGGAACTTCAGCAGGTTCAGCGACGCGAGGTTGCAGCTGGAGTTGTCCAGGTGCATGTACTCCGAGCACGGGTTCGACGCGGTGATCCGGCCCGACTCCGGGCACGTGTGCCAGTCGTTGATCGTGCCGTCGTACTGGATGCCGGGGTCGGCGCAGTTCCAGGCGGCCTCGGCGATGCCGTGGAAGAGCTTGCGGGCGTCGACGGTGTCGATCACCTCGCCGGTCATCCGGGCGCGCAGGCCGAACTCGGTGTCCTCCTCGACGGCGCGCATGAACTCGTCGGAGACCCGGATCGAGTTGTTGGCGTTCTGGTACTGCACCGAGGTGATGTCGGAACCGCCGAGGTCCATGTCGAAGCCGGCGTCGCGCAGCACGCGGACCTTGGCCTCCTCCTTGGCCTTGGTCTCGACGAACTCCTCGACGTCGGGGTGGTCGACGTCAAGGACGACCATCTTCGCCGCCCGGCGGGTCGCGCCCCCGGACTTGATCGTCCCGGCGGAGGCGTCCGCACCGCGCATGAAGGAGACCGGGCCCGACGCGGTGCCGCCGGAGGACAGCAGCTCCTTCGACGACCGGATGCGGGAGAGGTTCAGACCGGCACCGGAGCCGCCCTTGAAGATCAGGCCCTCCTCCCGGTACCAGTTCAGGATCGACTCCATCGTGTCGTCGACCGACAGGATGAAGCAGGCGCTGACCTGCTGCGGGCTGGGCGTGCCGACGTTGAACCACACCGGCGAGTTGAAGCTGAACACCTGGTGGATCAGCATCCAGGTCAGCTCGTGGTCGAACACCTCGGCGTCGGCGTCCGTGGCGAAGTAGCCGTTCTCGACCCCGGCCCGCCGGTAGGTCCCGACGACGCGCTCGACGAGCTGCTTGAGGCTGGACTCCCGCGTCTCGGAGCCGACCGCACCGCGGAAGTACTTGCTCGTGACGATGTTGGTGGCGTTCACCGACCAGGACGAAGGGAACTCCACGCCGCGCTGCTCGAAGTTGACCGTGCCGTCACGCCAGTTCGTCATGACGACGTCCCGGCGCTCCCACTCGACCTGCTCGTACGGGTGGACGCCCTCGGTGGTGAAGACGCGCGGCACGGTCAGGCCACGGCGCTTCGCGCCGGC
Organism: Pseudonocardia sp. EC080619-01; assembly: GCF_001420995.1. Classification (NCBI taxonomy): domain Bacteria; kingdom Bacillati; phylum Actinomycetota; class Actinomycetes; order Pseudonocardiales; family Pseudonocardiaceae; genus Pseudonocardia; species Pseudonocardia sp. EC080619-01. The sequence continues at coordinate 1,099,129 of NZ_CP012184.1, forward strand.
CTTGCCCCGGCCGCGGGCGGCCTTCGGGGCCTCCCCCGCGCCGTTCGTGCTCTCGCTCCCGGTGCCTGTCGTCGGGCCCCCGACGGTCTCGGTCATGAACTGCCTCCGCATCCGACGTCCTCTGCCCGCCCGCGCGCTGGGGTGCGCGGGCGTTCCCCGGACGGTGCCGTGCACCGTCCCCCTTCCGGTCCTGCCGACGTGGCTCCCGCGGTGCCGGTGTGCGCGCCCCCTGGTGCCCGCACCGGTCCGATCGGTCGCCCGGTTCAGCCGTCCCGGTTGCCGGCCGCGTCGTCGGCTGCTTCCCCGGCAGCCGCCGTACGCAGATCGGCGATCTCCTTCTCGAAGTCCTCGATGGAGGAGAAGGACCGGTAGACGCTCGCGAACCGCAGGTACGCGACCTCGTCGAGATCGCGCAACGGTCCGAGGATCGCCAGCCCCACCTCGTGGCTGGGAATCTCGGCCGCCCCGCGGGCACGCACCGTCTCCTCGACCCTGTGGGCGAGCTGCTGCAGGTCGTCCTCGTCGACCGGCCGGCCCTGACACGCCCGCCGAACCCCTCCGACCACCTTCTGGCGGCTGAAGGGCTCGCTCACCCCGCTGCGCTTGACGACGGCGAGCACGGTCTCCTCGACCGTGGTGAACCGGCGACCGCACGCGGTGCAAGACCGGCGACGGCGGGTACACGTCCCGTCGTCGGCGGTCCGGGAATCGATCACCCGCGAGTCCGGGTGGCGGCAGAAGGGGCAACGCACGACGTACCCACCCTCTTTCTCCCGCGACCTACCGGAGACTCTCCGCGATGACCTGTTCCCCAACCCGTGGGAGAACGACACCAATGTAACCCCTACATCTAGGGGTGCGCCATCCCAGGGGCGGCGCGGCGCCGAGCTTCGCCCGATCGGGACCCGAAGCCTCGCACACCGGCTCCCGGCCCCCGCCGACAGCAACCGATCATGAACGGATGCATACGCCCTGATCAGGTCGTGCACGCCGGCTCCGCCCGCCGTCCGTCGCCCCGGAACGACCGCGCCGGACGGCCACCCGGTTCCGCGACACGCCGGTGTGTCGCGCCCGGCGGCCACCGGTCAGCGTCCGGTCGCCGCCGTCACGACCGGCCCCGCCGGGCTCGCGGGGGCCGTCGCGCCGCCGGCGTTCCACCCGGCGGCCGCGTCACCCAGCAGCCCGAGCACCACGACGGCGGTCGCCGCGCACAGCGCGACCGCCACCCCGGCCAGCAGCCGGGAGCCCCGCGAGTGCGCCTGCGCCTGCCGCGTCCGGCGACGCGCCGGGGCGACGCACCGGCGGTGCAGCGGACGGACCGTACGCGGCGCGGGCACGGACGACGGGTCCGCCGCCACCGGCCGCCGGTCACGCCCGGGGACCCCCGCCGTCCGCCACGCCGGTGCCGCGCCCGGAACGACCGGCACACCGTGGACGGTGCGGCGCCCGGTGCGCTCCGGACGGTCGTGGCCGCCCTCGGCCCGCTCGATGCCGGCCCAGCGGAGCGCGGCACGCTCGGCCGCCGACAGCCGGCGGACGCCCTCGGCCACCGGCACCGCCCGGTCCTCGACGGGGTCGGCGTCGCGCAGCGCCGCCGTGGAGCGGCCCCCGCCCGCGCAGACCGGCCGGACCGGGCGCCTGCGCTCACGCGGTCCGGCGGAGCGCGTTCCCCGCGCCGTCTCGCGGGTCCCCCGCGCCACGTCACGCACGTCGAGCTCTCGCATGGCTCCTCCTGCTCCTCGCCGTCGGCGCCCGGCCACACCCGGCCGCGCGCCCTGCTCACCCCCGACCGGCCCTTCCCCGAGCCCGGTCGAACGGGTGTACGAGCTGTGTAGCACCGGCCCCCGACAGAAACGGGGGCCGCCGGCGGGCGCCCGCGGGCCCGCCGACGCCGGCGGGTCAGCGACCCGTGGACACGGCCGCCGGAGCGACCGGGACGACGCCGGCGGTGGCGACCTCGGCCAGCAGGCCCAGCCCGACGACCGCCGTGGCGGAGGCGACCAGCACGCCCACGGCGGCGACCGCCCGGTGCAGCACGGAGGGCGCACCCGCCGACCCCGCCGAGCGCGCACCCGGCGGCATCCGGACCGCCGCAGGCGTCGCGGAGGACACCCGGACCGTCGTCCCACACGGCGGCGGCGGCACCGCGAGCGGCGCCGCCCGAACCAGCTCCGCGGTGACCGGCGGGCGGACACCGCCGGGGACCACCCGCACCTCCGTCGTCGCGCTCACGATCTCCACCCCTCCCGGTCTCCGGCGCTGTACGGGCGCCGGACCGAAGTCGTCGAATCGATGTTCGATCGAACGCCTGTGCGATGTTCTACCACCGGGGTCCGACGGAATCCACGACACGCCCGGCACGAACTTCGAACGCATGTTTGGCGGACGGCCCGGACTTGGCTAGTGTTCGTGCCGGTAGATCCTCGAGGAGGCGAATGCGATGGCAGCGGACGAGTCCGGAGGCGGTGCGCCCGCCGGGCCGGGATCCGCGGACGTCCGGGAGTTCCCCGAGCCCCCGGCCGACACCCGTGGGCTGACCCCGCGGCAGCGGAAGGTCCTGTCGGTGATCCGGGACTGGGTGGATCGGTACGGGTACCCGCCGAGCGTGCGCGAGATCGGGGACGCGGTGGGGCTGACCTCCACCTCCTCGGTGCACCACCAGCTGCGGACCCTGGAGCGGAAGGGCTTCCTCCGCCGGGACCCGAACCGGACCCGGGCGGTCGACGTCCGGAGCCCGGAGCAGGCCGCGGCGGGCGACGGCACCGACGCGGACACCGAGGCGGTCCGGTCCGAGCGCCCGGCACCGGCCTTCGTGCCGCTGCTCGGTGACATCGCAGCGGGCGGGCCGATCCTCGCCGAGCAGGCCGTGCAGGACGTGTTCCCGCTCCCGCGGGAGATCGTCGGCGAGGGCACGTTGTTCCTGCTCAACGTCAAGGGCGACTCGATGGTCGACGCCGCGATCACCGACGGGGACTGGGTCGTCGTCCGGCAGCAGCCGGTCGCCGAGCAGGGCGAGGTCGTGGCCGCGATGATCGACGGCGAGGCGACGGTGAAGACGTTCCGCCGCAAGGACGGGCACATCTGGCTGATGCCGGCGAACGAGGCGTACGACCCGATCCCGGGGGACGACGCGTCGATCCTGGGCCGGGTCGTCGCGGTCATGCGCCGGCTCTGAGGCGCGGGACCGGGCCGTCGGCGGATCAGCTCCGCCGACGGCCGTGCAGGACCATCGCGCCGATCCCGGCCAGCAGCAACACCCCGAGCACCCCGGCCCCGGCGACGGCGGGCAGCCACGGCGGGAACGACCCGGTGCGGGGCACCTCCGCCGGTTGCGCGACCACGGGGGCCGCCGCGGCGGTCGCGGCCGTCGCCACGCCGGGCACGGCCCGGACGCCCGCCGGCGAGAGCCCGCGGGCCTCCGAGCCGGAGTGCAGCGTCCCGCGGCCGTCGAGGGCCACCGCCTCCCCCTGGGCCTCGTCCGGCAGCGGCACCGGCAGCGGCGCTGCGCGCAGGGCCTCGACGAGCGCGTCCGCGGAGACCCGGCCGTCCGGTGGCGGGCGCAGCGGGAACACCCACGCGTCGGTGTAGGTCCGCAGCGCGGCGACCCGGCCACCGTCGGCGCCGGGAGGGCCGACCGCTCCCCCGGTGACCGTCCGGGTCCCGGTGGCGCCGAGCGGGCCGCCGGACGTGGCGGAGTACGGGAGGACCACCTCGCCGACCCGGTCCAGCGTGACCGGTGTGGCGCCGCCGTCGAGCGGGCCGGCGGGCCGGTACACCCCGGCCGCCCCCGTGGTCTTCGCGACGATCAGCGGGGTCCCGTCGTCGGCGAGGAGGATCGCCTCGGCGTCGCGCGGCCCGTCCGGGTAGACGAGGTCGTGCGCCCGCGCGGGCCCGGACACCGGCAGCTCGACCAGGCGCACCGTGCCGCGGTCGCCGCGGTTGTCGCCGATGTCGGCGAGCCAGAGGGTCCCGTCGGGTGTCGCGCCGAGGTCCTCGACGTCGGTGACCCGGACACCGGTGTCCCGGATCTCGGTGACCGCGCAGGTCACCGGGTCGAGCGTGAGGACCTCGCCGGTTCCGCCGCCGTCGACGATCGCCCGGTACCGCACCGGGCCCGCTCCCGGTGGGCCCTCGGCGACCAGCCCGGAGAGCTCGGCGGCCCGCGGGTCCTCGGCCGTGCAGACCGGACGCGGCGCTGCCGGCCCGGGTGCGGCCCCGGTCCGTGGCGGGGCCCCCGGGACCTCGTCCGGCGCGGCGTGCGCCGCCGTCACCCCGCCGGCTCCGGCACCGCTGATGCCGAGGACGATCCCGAGCGCGACGGCGACCGGCCCCACACGGAGCCTGCTCCGCCGGGGCCGGGACATGCAGGGCCGGGACGTGCGGGGCCGGGACGTGCGGGGCCCCCTCGGGCTCAGTGCCCTGCCGCCGTCGCGGGCAGGTCGGTGCCCGCAGGATCGGTGTCCGCGGGCACCGTCGCGGTCCCGCCGACGGCGTACGGGAGCACCGCGGTGCCGAGCTCCGGGCCGACCCGGGCGCGGACCCGGGTGCCCTCACCGGTGTGCTCCTCGGCGAGGATCTCGCCCTCGTCGTGGAGCCGGGCCACGAGCGCACCCTCGGTGTAGGGCAGCAGCAGGTCGACCTCGTACTCGGGGCGCGGGAGCAGCTCCGCGATCCGGTCGCGGAGCTTCCCGATGCCGCTGCCGTCGTGCGCGGAAACGAACACCGCCTCCGGCTGGGCGTGCCGCAGCCGGGCCAGTGCGAGGTCACCGGCGGCGTCCACCTTGTTGATCACCAGGAGCTCGCGCGGCATGGTGCCGCCCTGCTCCTCGCCGATCTCCACGAGGACCTGCCGGACCGCGGCGATCTGGTCGTCGGGCAGCGGGTCGGAGCCGTCGACGACGTGCACCAGCAGGTCCGCCCGGGCCGCCTCCTCCAGCGTCGAGCGGAACGCCTCGACGAGCTGGTGCGGCAGGTGCCGCACGAACCCGACCGTGTCGGTGAGGGTGTAGGCGCGCCCGTCGGGCGTCTCGGAGCGGCGCGTCGTCGGGTCCAGCGTCGCGAACAGCGAGTCCTGGACCAGGACCCCGGCGTCGGTCAGCTGGTTGAGCAGGCTGGACTTGCCGGCGTTGGTGTAGCCGACGATCGCGACCGACGGGACCTCGTTGCGGGTGCGGTTCCCGCGCTGGGTCTCGCGGACCTGGCGCATCGCCCCGATCTCGCGCCGCAGCTTCGACATGCGCGCCCGGATCCGGCGGCGGTCCAGCTCGATCTTCGTCTCACCCGGGCCACGGCCACCGATGCCGACACCGCCTGCGGCCCGGCCACCGACCTGACGGGACAGCGCCTCACCCCAGCCACGCAGGCGCGGGAGCAGGTAGGACAGCTGGGCCAGCTCGACCTGCGCCTTGCCGTCCCGGGAGCGGGCGTGCTGGGCGAAGATGTCGAGGATCAGCGCGGTCCGGTCGATCACCTTGACCTTGAGCCGCTCCTCCAGCTGGCGGAGCTGGCCGGGTGAGAGCTCGCCGTCGCAGATCACGGTGTCGGCGCCGGTCGCGCGGACCACCGTGGACAGCTCGTCGACCTTGCCGGAGCCGATGAAGGTCGCCGGGTCCGGCGTCGAGCGGCGCTGCACGAGTCCGTCGAGGACCTCGGACCCCGCGGTCTCGGCGAGGCGGGCGAGCTCGGCGAGCGAGGCGTCGGCCTGCTCGGCGCTGCCCTCGGTCCACACCCCGACCAGCACGACCCGTTCGAGCTGGAGCCGCCGGTACTCGACCTCGGTGATGTCGGTGAGCTCGGTGGAGAGGCCGTGGATCCGGCGGAGCGACGAGCGCTCCTCGAGGTCCAGCTCGCCCGCCGACGGGACGGCGGACCCTGCGGACGTGGACGGCACGGCGGCGGTGTGGGCTTCAGTCATCGTGCCGTCCAGTGTTCCACGTCGGCGGGCGTGTGTCCGCCCGGATTCGCGCCGGTCAGGCGGGCCGGTCCCACCAGGAGCGGTCGATCTCGCCGGTCGCGAGCAGGACGGCGGGGCCGTGCAGCACCGTCGTGCCGGTGGCCGCGTCGTCGCCCGCCCCGACGGTCACCCGGAGCCGGCCGCCGGGGGTGTCGACGTGCACGTCACCGGCCGGGTGCCCGGCGGCGCGCAGCGCGGCGACGACGGCCGCGACGGTCCCGGTGCCGCACGCCAGGGTCTCCCCCACGCCCCGCTCGTGCACCCGCATCCGGACGCGCCCGCCGTCGGCCGGGCCGTCCAGCGGGGTCACGAACTCGACGTTGACGCCGCGAGGGAACACCTCCGGGTCGACGGCCGGTGCCCCGGTGAGGTCCAGCGCGTCCGGGTCGGTGGCGGTGACGCAGGCCAGGTGCGGGTTGCCGACGTCGAGGGCGATGCCGTCGAACCGGGCGCCACCGGTCGTCGCGACCGAGGCCGGACCGATCGCGACCGGGCCCATGTCGACCGACACGGTGTCGCCGGACAGCGTCGCGGTCCGCACCCCGGCCCGGGTGCCGACGGGGCCGCCGCCGGGCGCCCAGCCGCGCTCGTGCAGGTAGCGGGCGAACACCCGCACCCCGTTGCCGCACATCTCGGCGACCGAGCCGTCGGCGTTGCGGTAGTCCATGAACCACTCGACGCCGGGGACCGGCTCGGGCACCGACTCGTCCCCGGCCAGCTTCGCCCAGCGCACGACGCGCAGGACGCCGTCGGCGCCGATGCCGCCGTGGCGGTCGCAGAGCGCCGCGACCCGTTCCGGGGTCAGGTCGAGCGCGGCGTCGGGATCGGGCAGCACGACGAAGTCGTTCCGGGTGCCGTGGCCCTTGGTGAACTCGATCCCGCCGCTCATGCCACCAGGGTACGAGCGAGCACCGACCGCGCGTCCGCGACCAGGTCCGGGGCCGCGCCGTCGAGCCAGTGGATCCGCTTGTCGCGGCGGAACCAGGACCGCTGCCGCCGCACGAACCGGCGGGTGGCACGGACGGTCTCCTCGCGGACCGCGGCGAGGTCGGGGGCGTCGGGATCCCCTTCGAGCGCCTCGATGACCTGCCGGTACCCCAGTGCCCGGGACGCGGTCCGGCCCTCGGCCAGCCCGTGCGGCAGCAGGCCGCGGGTCTCCTCGACCAGGCCGTCGCCGAGCATCCGGTCCACCCGGAGCGCGACCCGCTCGTCGAGCTCGGCGACGTCGCGGTCGACGCCGAGCAGCACGGCGCCGTAGCGGGGGGCACCGGTGGTGGGCAGCGTCGCGCGGAACGGGCCGCCGGTCAGCGCGATCACCTCCAGCGCGCGGACGATCCGCCGCCCGTTCGACGGCAGCACCTCGGCGGCCGCCGCGGGATCGGCGTCGGCGAGCCTGCGGTGCAGCGCCCCCGGCCCGTCCCGCTCCAGCTCCGCCTCCAGCTCGGCACGCAGCCCCGGATCGGTCCCGGGGAACTCCAGCTCGTCGAGGACCGCCTGGACGTAGAGCCCGGACCCGCCGACCAGCACCGGGGTGCGGCCGCAGGCCCGCAGGCGCTCGATCACAGCGCGCGCCTCGCGCTGGTAGGCGGCGACCGAGGCGGTCTCCCGCACGTCGAGGACGTCGAGCAGGTGGTGCGGCACGCCGCGGCGCTCGGGGACGGGGAGCTTCGCGGTGCCGATGTCGAGGCCGCGGTAGAGCTGCATCGCATCGACGTTGACGACCTCGCCGCCGAGCGCGAGCGCGATCTCCAGGCCGAGGTCGGACTTGCCGGTCGCCGTCGGCCCGACGACGGCGACCAGCCCCGGCCCGCCGTCACCGCCGGCCGTCACGCCGGTTCCCACAGCGCGACGTGGTAGGCGACGCCGTAGGGCATCGAGGTGTGCCGGTGCGCGGCCCGCCAGTCCCGCCCGGACGCGGCGCCGGCGAGGACCTCCCAGGGGGCGCGGCCCGCCGCCCACAGCTCCGCCGCGGCGGCCGGGTCGAGCCCGGCGAGCGCGCCGGGCGACGCGTCGTCGAGGGCCGCGGCGACGACGGCGTCGAACGCCTCGGCGCGCTCGTCGAACCCGCCGGGGGCCGTCGTGGAGTGCCGGGCGGCGCCGTCCCCCACGACGAGCAGGCCCGCGTCCTCAGCGGCCAGTGCCGCACCGAGCGCCCGGCAGTCCGCCGGCGGGGCGTCCGGCGCGACCAGCTCGCCGCGCGCCGACCGCACGCCCGCACCGGCCGCCGCCCACGCCGCGACCAGCAGCGGCAGCGGCAGCTCGGCGCCCTCGTCGGCGCCTTCCGGGCCGGGGAGGGCGACCGGGACGTCGTGGCCGTACCCGGCGAACGTGCCCCGGGTGCCGGGGGCGACGGTGCGGCGACCGCCCTGGTCCGCCCCGACGACGATCCAGTCGGCGGCGGCCGCGGCGAGTCCCGTCACGACCGCGCCGACGGCCTCGCGCAGCGCCTCGGTCTCGACGGCGGCGTCCCCGCTCAGGTCGGGGACGAGCAGCGGCGGCTGGGGCAGGACGGCGATCGCGGCGGGCACGGCGCCCGAGCGTAGCCAGCGTGGGCGCCCCTCGCCCGGGGCCCCGGCGGAACGCCACCGCGCCGTGTCCGGACCGTGCGGTTCGCCGACACCGGACGCCCGTTCGAGGCGCGCACGGTCCCCGGCCGGGGCCTCGGCGGTTCCCCCGGAGGTGGTGGACCTGCTTGAATCTCCATCCCGGCTCCTGGCCACGGCGAGGAGCCCGGTGCGCGCACGGCCCCGGACGGACATCCGGACGGGGCGCCCGCCGGTGATCCGGTGGGCCGAACGAGGAGGACACCGGTGCCCGAGACCAACGCCGCCACGCCCGGAGCACGCCCGCCGAACCCCGGTTCGGTCCCGAAGCCGGGGCCGCGCCCCGGCCCGCGTCCCGGGCCGCCGCCCGGCGCGAAGCCCGGACCGGCGGCGCAGAACGCCGCACCGGTACCGCCGGCCGCACACCCGTCCCCGGTCCCGTCGGCGGTCGCCGACCCGGGCCGCTGGGGCCGCGCCGACGACGACGGCACCATCACCCTGCTCGGCCCCGACGGCGAGCGGGTGGTCGGCTCGTACCAGGCCGGACCGCCCGCGGAGGGGCTGGAGCACTTCGCCCGCCGGTTCGACGCGCTCGTCACCGAGACCGAGGTGCTGGCCGCCCGGATCGCCGGTGGCGGCGACCCGAAGGCGTCGCTCACCGCGCTGCGCACGCTGATCGCGGGGCTGGAGGAACCGGCCGTCGTCGGTGACGTGGCGGCGCTGCGGACCCGGCTCGACGAGCTCGTCGGCCGCGCCGAGGAGGGCGTCCACGCTGCGCGCGAGGAGCGTGACCGGGCCCGGCACGACGCCGTCGCCCGCAAGGAGGCGCTGACCGTCGAGGCGGAGAAGCTCGCCGAGGAGTCCACCCAGTGGAAGCAGGCGGGTGACCGGTTCAAGGCGATCCTCGACGAGTGGCGCACGATCAAGGGCGTCGACCGCAAGCACGACGAGCAGCTGTGGAAGCGGTACTCCAAGGCGCGGGAGGCGTTCAACCGGCGGCGCGGCTCGCACTTCGCCGACCTGGACCGGCAGCGGGTCGTCGCCAAGGGCCGCAAGGAGGAGCTCGCCGAGCAGGCCGAGGCCCTCGCCGAGTCCGACGAGTGGTCGTCGACCGCGGCCGCCTACCGGGACCTGATGACCGAGTGGAAGGCCGCGGGCCGGGCGCACCGGGAGGCCGACGACGCGCTGTGGTCGCGGTTCCGCGGTGCGCAGGACCGGTTCTTCGCCCGCCGCAACGAGCACTTCTCCGCCCGCGACGCCGAGTTCGCGGAGAACGCCGACGCGAAGCGGGTGCTGCTCGCCGAGGCCGAGAAGATCGACCTCTCGAACCCGGACGCCGCCCGGGCCGCGCTGCGCGACGTGCAGGAACGCTGGGAGGACATCGGCAAGGTCCCGCGCGACGAGATCCGTACCCTCGAGGGGCGGCTGCGCGGGATCGAGGAGAAGGTCGCCGAGGCCGCCGACGCGCAGTGGCGCCGGACCGACCCGGAGGCCCAGGCCCGCGTCGAGCAGTTCCGGTCCCGGGTCGAGCAGTTCGAGGCGCAGGCCGAGAAGGCCGAGGCGTCCGGTGACCGCAGGCGGGCCGAGCAGGCCCGCGCCCAGGCGGCCCAGTGGCGGGAGTGGCTGGACGCGGCCGAGCAGTCGGTCAACGAGCTGTAGGTCCCGCCGGTCCGTGCGCGGCCCCGTCCGGGGCCGCGCCGGCCGTTCAGGAACGCGCCAGCGCCGCGCCCGCCCACACGAAGGTCAGCAGCACGACCGCGATCACGCCCAGCACCAGCCCGAACCCGGGCCCGCCCGCGGCGCCGGTCTGCTGCGACCAGATCGCCCAGACACCGTTCACCGACGAGATGCCGCAGCCGAAGGCGGCGAGCCAGGCCAGCACCCACAGCCGGGTGAGCAGGGCCGACGCGGACACGACGATCGCGAACACCGTCAGCGTGACGGAGAACAGCCGGGGCAGCGGGCCCGCCGCACCCCCCGCGAGGACCTCCCAGCCGGGCGCCCCCGCCACCCACGGCAGCAGCAGTGACGCCACCGCGGCGACGACCGCGACCGCGATCAGCATGGCCCGCGTGCCCGGGTCGATCCGCCGGGTCGCGGCCCGGCCGGCGTCGTCGATCTCCGCGCGGGTCTCCGGCGTCACGTCGCTGCTCATCGGATCCTCCTCAGGGGGCCGGGACGGCGCACGGCGACTCGGGTGCCGGCTCCTCGGCCGGCTTCCCGAAGGCGGGCAGTCCCAGGGTGGTGGGCGCGCCGGTGGGCCGGGTCCCGGCCTCGGCCGCGTCCCCGGCACGGGTGCGGCGGTGGGTCGTGACCCCGCCGTCGGCGACGAGATGGTGCGGGGCGCCGTAGTCGATCCGGACGGTGACGAGGTCGCCGGGCCGGATCCCGGTCGCGTCGCCCGGGGCGAAGTGGACGAGCCGCCCGTCGCGCGCCCGGCCGGTGAGCCGGCGGGTGGCGTCGTCCTTGCGGCCCTCGCCGGTGGAGACGAGGAGCTCGACCTCCCGGCCCTCCTGCGCGCGGTTCTCCTCCCAGGAGATCTCCTCCTGGAGGGCGACGAGACGCTCGTAGCGCTCCTGCACGACCTTCTTGGGCAGCTGCCCGTCCATGTCGGCGGCCGGCGTCCCGGGGCGGGGCGAGTACTGGAACGTGAAGGCCTGGGAGAACCGGGCCGCGGCGACGACGTCGAGGGTCGCCTGGAAGTCCTCCTCGGTCTCGCCCGGGAAGCCGACGATGATGTCGGTGGAGATCGCCGCGTGCGGGATGGACTCCCGCACGTCGGACAGGATCCGCAGGAAGCGGTCCGACCGGTAGGAGCGGCGCATCCGGCGCAGGACGGCGTCGGAGCCCGACTGCAGCGGCATGTGCAGCTGCGGGCAGACGTTCGGCGTCTCCGCCATCGCGGCGATCACGTCGGAGGTGAAGTCGCGCGGGTGCGGCGAGGTGAAGCGGACCCGCTCCAGGCCCTCGACGCCGCCGCAGGCCCGCAGCAGCTTCGAGAACGCCTCCCGGTCGCCCATGTCCTGGCCGTAGGCGTTGACGTTCTGGCCGAGCAGCGTCACCTCGAGCACGCCCTCGGCGGCCAGCGCCTCGACCTCGGCGAGCACGTCGCCGGGGCGCCGGTCGCGCTCCTTGCCGCGCAGCGCGGGCACGATGCAGAAGGTGCACGTGTTGTTGCAGCCGACCGAGATCGACACCCAGCCCGCGTAGGCGGACTCGCGGCGGGCCGGCAGCGTCGAGGGGAACACCTCGAGCGACTCGGCGATCTCGACCTGCGCGGTCTCGTTGTGCCGGGCGCGCTCCAGCAGGGTGGGCAGCGCGTGCACGTTGTGCGTGCCGAACACGACGTCGACCCACGGGGCCTTCCGCGTGATCGTGTCGCGGTCCTTCTGGGCGAGGCACCCGCCGACGGCGATCTGCATGTCCGGGTTCGCCTGCTTGCGCGGGCGGAGGTGGCCGAGGTTGCCGTAGAGCTTGTTGTCCGCGTTCTCGCGCACCGCACACGTGTTGAACACGACCACGTCGGCGGCGTCGGGATCCTCGGCCCTGGCGTAGCCCGCCTGCTCCAGCAGACCCGCCATCCGCTCCGTGTCGTGCACGTTCATCTGGCACCCGTAGGTGCGCACGGTGTAGCTGCGGCTCACACCCCGAGGGTAGGCGCCGCTGGGCCCGGCCCGCTGCGCGGGCCCGGCGGAGAGCCCTCGCGGCGACACGGTGACACCGCACCGGGAGGATGGCCGGATGACGACCGGGAGCGGCACGGCGCAACGCGCCCTGTCACGCCGCACCCTGCTCGGGGCCGGGCTGGCGGCGGGCGTCTCCCTCGGTGCCCTCGGCGTCGCGGGCTGCACCGGGCCCGCGCCACCGCCCCGGCTGGTGATCGCCGGCGGCGTGCAGCCCGGCGTCTACATCTCGCTCGCCCGCACGCTGGCCGCCCTCTGGCAGGAACGGCTCGGCCCCGCCACGAGCACCGAGGTGCTGACCACGGCGGGCAGCACCCAGAACATGCAGCTGCTCGTCTCCGGCGCCGCGACCGTGGCGATCAGCCAGGTCGACGTCGCCGCCGACGTCGCCGCGGGCGTCACCGGAGCGACCGAGCCCCTCGCGCTGGCCCGGCTCTACGACGACGTCACCCACGTCGTCGTCCGGCGGGACTCGCGGTACCGCTCGCTCGACGACCTGCGCGGCGCCCGGGTGTCGATCGGCCCGGCGGGCAGCGGCTACCAGCCGATCGCGCTGCGCCTGCTCGACGTCGCCGGGATCGGGACCGCGGGTCTCGGCGAGCAGGCCGGCCTGGGGCTGCCGGACGCGGTGGAGGCGCTGCGCGGCGGCCGGATCGACGCGTTCTTCTGGTCCGGCGGGGTCCCGACCGACGGCATCCGGGAGCTGGCCGACGAGCTGCCGATCCGGCTGCTGGACCTCGGCGCGGTGCTCGACCGGATGCGGGAGCGGTTCCCGGTCTACTCGGTCGGCACGGTGCCCGCGAACACCTACGGCCTGCCCGGCCCGGTGTCGTGCCTGTCGGTGCGCAACGTGCTGCTCGCGACCGCCGGGATGCCCGACACGACGGCACGCTCGCTGATCGACGCCGCGTTCGCCGGGCAGCCCCGGCTCGCCCAGGCCAGCCCGGCCGCGGTGACCGTCGACTCGCGCTCGGCGATCGGCACCCAGCCGATCGCACTGCACCCGGGCGCCGTCGAGTTCTACCGCTCGACCAAGGGGTACTGACCGGCGCCGCGGTCACGGATCCGGGTGCTCCGGGACCGGATCGAGCCACAGCGTGACCCGCAGGCCACCGCCCGGTGCCGGGTCGAGGGCCAGCGTCCCGCCGACCGCCGCCGCCGTCCGGGCGGCGATCGCCAGCCCCAGCCCGCTGCCCTCCACGTTGGTCTGGCCGGGCGCGCGCCAGAACCGGTCGGTGGCCCGCGCACGGTCCTCGTCCGGCATGCCGGGCCCGCCGTCGACGACGCTGACCCCGACCCGGCCCGCGACCCGCAGCGTCGCGACCCGGATCCGGCGCCCCCGCGGGGTGTACTTGAGCGCGTTGTCGAGCACCGCGTCGAGCACCCCCTCCAGCCCGGCCGTGCCTATCCGGGCCCGCATCCCCCGCGGCCCGCTGCGCCGCAGCTCCACCCCGTTGTGCTCGGCCAGCGGCTGCCAGTTCTCCACCCGGTCGTCGACGACGTCGTCGAGATCGGTCCCGGCGGCCTCCGCACCCGTCTCGACCGTCCGTTCCGCCCGGGCCAGCGCGAGCAGCCCGTCCAGCACACCGGACAGCCGCTCGGCCTCCTCCATCGCGGCGAGGTGCTCGCCGGCCGCGCCCGGATCGACCCGGCCGTCCAGGTTGGACAGGCGCAGGCGGAGAGCGGTGAGCGGGTTGCGGAGCTGGTGCGAGGCGTCGGCGACGAAGGCGCGCTGCGCGGCGATCGCCTCCCGGACGGTCTCGGTCATCCGGTCGAACGACCCGGACAGCGACCGCAGCTCCGGCGGTCCGCTGCGACGGATCGGCGGACCGGGCGGGCCGCCCGCGACGACCGCGGTCCCGACCCGGCCCATCGCCTCGTCGAGCCGCCGGACCGGGCGCAGGATCCACGCGGTGAGCGGCAGCGCCACGAGAGTCCCGGCGAGCAGCGCCAGCAGCGCCGCGCCGGTGATCACCGACCAGGTGCGCAGCTCGGCCGAGCGCAGCGCGTCGGTCGGCGAGACCGTCATCGCGGCGCCGACCACCTCGCCGTCGACCAGGACGGGTTCGGCCAGCACGATCGGCCGGTCGTCCCACGGCATCAGCAGCGGCTCGGTGGCCGAGCGGCGGCCGGCCAGCGCGACCTGCAACCGGGCGGCCGGGTCACCGGCGAGCTCCGGCAGCCGTTCCGCGGGGCGGGAGGAGGCGAGCAGCGCGCCGGACCGGTCGAACACGGCGACGGCGACGTCGTACACCTCGTCGTAGCGGGTGATCTCGGCGGTGAACGCCGTCGTCGCGGACCGGCCGTCCGGGGACTCGATCAGCGGCCGCTGCGCGGCGGAGGCGAACGAGATCGTGTCGGTCAGCCGGTCGGTGAAGACCTCCTCCTGGCTGCGCTGGGCGTCGGTGAGCGCCAGCGGCACCCCGAGCCCGGCGGCGAGCAGCCCGACGAGCACCAGGACGACCAGCAGCAACCGGCTCCGCATGACGCTCCCCCGGTCGCCTAGTCCTCGGTGGCGGCGAAGCGGTATCCGACGCCCCGGACGGTCCGGATCAGCTCGGGCCGCCCGAGCTTGGTGCGCAGGGTCGCGACGTGCACGTCCAGCGTCCGGTTCGCACCGGCCCAGCCGCGCCCCCACACCTCGGCGACGATCTGTGCCCGGGTGCAGACGGCGCCGTCGGCGCGGGCGAGCAGCGCGAGCACCTGGAACTCCTTGCGGGTGAGCACGACCTCCTCACCGGCGACCGTGACGGCGTGCCGCTCCGGGTCGATGCGGACGTCCCCCACCGCCACCGGCGCCGCACCCGCCGGGGCCGCGGTGCCGTCGTCGCGCACCTTGCGGCGGCGCTGCACCGCGTGCACCCGGGCGACGAGCTCGCCGATGTCGTAGGGCTTCACCAGGTAGTCGTCGGCGCCGGTGTGCAGGCCCGCGATCCGGTCGGTCACCTCGCCACGGGCGGTCACCATGAGGACCGGCACCTCGCTGACCGCCCGGATCTCACGGCAGACGTCGAGGCCGTCGGCGTCGGGCAGCCCGAGATCGAGCAGGACGACGTCGACCCCGTCGAGGTGGTCGACCACCCCGCGGCCGTGGTCGAGCCGGGTCGTGGTCATCCCGTGCCGGTGCAGCGCCGGACGCAGCGCGGCCGCGACCCTGTCGTCGTCCTCGATGAGCAGGATGTGCACCCGCGCACCGCCCCTTCCGTTACGTGGCCGAGACCCTAAGGCTTCCTCAAGGTGGTGGACTGCGGTGTCCGTTCCGTCCAGGCTCTCGCCATGTCCGGAGGCAGCATGACCAGCACGCCCGAGTCCCGCACCCCCATGGTCCGGATGACCGGGGTGCAGAAGCACTTCGGCGACCTCCACGTCCTCCGCGACATCGAGCTCGAGGTCGCGCGGGGTGAGGTCGTCGTCGTCCTCGGCCCGTCCGGTTCCGGCAAGTCGACACTCTGCCGGACGATCAACCGGCTGGAGCCCATCGACACCGGGACGATCGAGATCGACGGGACTCCCCTCGCGGCCGAGGGCAAGGCGCTCGCCGCGCTCCGGGCCGACGTCGGAATGGTCTTCCAGTCGTTCAACCTGTTCGCGCACAAGACGATCCTCGAGAACGTCACGCTCGCGCCGATCAAGGTCCGCGGGGTGTCGAAGGCCGAGGCGGAGAAGACCGGCCTGGCCCTGCTGGAGCGCGTCGGTATCGCGAACCAGCGCGACAAGTACCCGGCCCAGCTCTCCGGCGGGCAGCAGCAGCGCGCCGCGATCGCCCGCGCGCTGGCGATGAAGCCGAAGGTCATGCTCTTCGACGAGCCCACCTCCGCACTGGACCCGGAGATGGTCAACGAGGTCCTGGACACGATGACGTCGCTGGCCTCCGAGGGCATGACGATGGTCGTCGTGACCCACGAGATGGGCTTCGCCCGCCGGGCCGCGCACCGGGTGGTGTTCATGAGCGACGGCGAGATCGTCGAGGACTCCACACCGGACGACTTCTTCACCCACCCGCGCAGCGACCGCGCGAAGGACTTCCTGGGCAAGATCCTCAGCCACTGAGCCGAGGTCCGGACCCCGACCGGCAGCGGCTCCCCGGCCGCCGGTCACCGGAGCACCGTCCCGCCGCACCCGCGGCACCCGTCCCACCACCCGTTCACGAGCGGAGATCATGATGAAGAGAACCCGGATCCTGGTGGCGGCCGCCATGGCCGCCGCCCTGGCACTGGCCGGCTGTGGCCAGGAGGGCTCGCCCGGCGCCGCGGGGTCCGGCTACGAGCCGGTCGTCGCGCAGAACGTGACCGTCGAGGGCTCGCCGACCTTCCAGGCGATGCAGCAGCGCGGCCGCGTCGTCGTCGGCGTGAAGGACGACCAGCCCGGCCTCGGCTTCCGTGACGCGACCACCGGTGAGTTCTCCGGCTTCGACATCGACGTCGCGAAGATGGTCGCCGGCGGGCTCGGCTTCGCGCCGGACCAGATCGACTGGAAGGTCGTCCCGTCCGCGGCCCGCGAGGACGTCATCGAGCGCGGCGAGGTCGACTACTACGTCGGCACCTACACGATCAACGACAAGCGCAAGCAGCGCGTCGGGTTCGCCGGCCCGTACTACACCGCGGGCCAGGGCCTGCTGGTGCGCGCCGACGAGAACGAGATCACCGGGCCGCAGACCCTGCAGGGCAAGACGGTCTGCTCGGTCACCGGTTCGACCCCGATCCAGCGGGTCCGGGACCAGAACCTCACCACCAGCATCGTCGAGTTCCAGACCTACACCCAGTGTGTCGACCAGCTGATCAACGGCCAGGTCGACGCCGTCACCACCGACGACGCGATCCTGCTCGGCTACGCCTCGCAGAACCCGGAGCAGCTGAAGGTCGTCGGCGAGACCTTCTCCGAGGAGCCCTACGGCATCGGCGTGCCGCTCAACGACACGGCGTTCCGCACCAAGGTCAACGACCTGCTGCAGACCGCGATCGACGACGGCACCTGGAAGACGATCTACGACGGCACCCTGGGCAAGTCGGGCACCCCGGCCGACCCGCCGCAGATCGAGCGTTACTGACCCACCCGCTCCCCGGGCGTGCGGTGACCCCGTCACCGCACGCCCGGCCGGGGCGGGCGAGCACGGAAGGAGAACACCGCGGTGGACGTCCTGCTGGACAACATCGACGTGTACTGGCGCGGGCTCGTCGGCACGGTAGGACTGTTCGTCATCGCGGCGATCGGGTCGCTGCTGCTGGGCACCCTCGTCGCGGGCCTGCGGGTCAGCCCGGTCCCGGCGCTGCGCAGCTTCGGGTCCGCGTACGTGACGATCATGCGGAACACGCCACTCACCCTGGTCCTGTTCTTCTTCGCCTTCGCCTACCCGCGCCTGGAGCTGGTGGAGCTCCCGTTCTTCACCCTCGCCTGCATCGGTCTGACCCTCTACACGGCGGCCTTCGTCTGCGAGGTCGTCCGCTCGGGGATCAACACGGTCCCCGTCGGCCAGGCCGAGGCGGCCCGCGCGCTCGGGTTCACCTTCACCCAGACGCTCGGCCAGGTCGTCCTGCCGCAGGCCGTCCGCGCCGTGGTGCCCCCGATGACGAACGTCCAGATCGCCCTGCTGAAGAACACGACCATCGCGTCCGGCTTCGCGGTGTTCAACATGGGCAACGTGTACAGCGTCCTGTCCGAGCGGGGGTACAACGTGCTGGTCGGCCTGCTCTGGGTGGCGCTGTTCTTCATCATCCTGGTCGCGCCGCTGACCCTGCTGCAGCGCCGCCTCGACGCGCGGTGGGGGGTCGCCCGGTGACCGCCGTGACACGCACCGGAGGTGCACCGACCATGCCCGCCGACGTCCGTCCCACCGGGGAGGCGACATGAGCAGCGTCCTCTACGACGTGCCCGGACCGGCCGCGGTCCGGCGGAACCGGGCGCTCGGCGTCGTCGGTGTCGCCGCCGTCGTCGCGATCGTCGCGTTCGTCCTGTGGCGGTTCTACGACGCCGGTCAGTTCTCCCCGCGCCTGTGGGAGTGGATCACCTACGTCAACATCCAGTACATCCTGCTGGGTGCGCTGTGGGCGACCGTCAGCGCGTTCCTCGTCGCCGCGGTGCTCTCCCTGGTGTTCGGGGCCGTGTTCGCGGGCGGCAGGCTGTCCGACCACCGGTGGGTCAGCGGACCGGCGACGGCGATCGTCGAGTTCTTCCGTGCCATCCCGCTGCTGGTCCTGATCTTCATCCTGTACTTCGGGCTCTCCCAGGGCCTCGGCATCGACATCGACGCCTTCTGGGCCGTGGTGCTCGGCCTGATGCTCTACAACGGGTCGGTGCTGGCCGAGGTCTTCCGGGCCGGCGTCAACGCGGTGCCGCGCGGGCAGCGGGAGGCCGCCTACGCGCTCGGGCTGCGCAAGACCCAGGTGATGACGAACGTGCTGCTCCCGCAGGCGTTCCGGTCGATGCTGCCGACGATCCTGTCGCAGCTCGTGGTGGTCCTGAAGGACACCGCGCTCGGGTTCATCATCCTCTACCCGGAGCTGCTCTACCAGGCGCGTTTCCTCGGCAGCCAGAACCAGCTCGGTGCCCCGATCCTCCCGGTCGCGATCGTCATCGCGGTCATCTACATCGGACTGTGCCTGATCCTGACCGGTCTCTCCCGGCTGGTGGAGAAGCGGCTCGCCCGCGGACCGCGGGCGACGAGCACCCAGGGTCCGGACCAGGTCGCGCCGGCGATGCCGTCGGGCGCGGGCGGCATCACCTGAGCCGGACAGCCTCTGTACGACGAGCCCCGGGGACCCCGCGTCCCCGGGGCTCTTCGGCGTCTACAGGTGCCGCAGGAACGCGTCCGGGTCGGCGAGGAACCCGCGGGTGAGCACCACCGGCGCGGCGTCGTCGTAGCCGACCTTCCGGATCGCACCGTCGTCGCCGATCTCCAGGATCGTCGCGCCGGGCAGGGCGAGCAGCACCGGTGAGTGCGTCGCGACGACGAACTGGCTGCCCTGCCCGGTCAGGTCGGTCATCCGGCGCAGGACGGCGAGCGCGCCCGTCAGCGAGAGCGCGGCCTCCGGCTCGTCGAGCAGGTAGAGCCCGCGCGGGCCGAAGCGGTGGTTGAGCAGGGCGACGAACGACTCGCCGTGGGACCGCTCGTGGCCGGACCCGCCGTAGGCCGGCAGGAGCGGCGGCCCGCCCGCCCGGTCGAGTCGCTCCACCTCTGTCGCCACGTTGTAGTACGACTCGGCGCGCAGGAAGAAGCTGGTCCGCTCCCGCCCCGGGCGCCGCGCGACCCTCAGGTGCGCGCCGAGGTCCGACTCGCTGCCGCGGGTCGCGAACCGGAACGAGCGTGACCCGCCCTCCGGGTTCAGACCGATCGCGACGGCGAGCGCCTCGACCAGGGTCGACTTGCCGGACCCGTTCTCGCCGACGAGGAACGTGACGCCGGGGTACAGCGGCAGGGCGCCGTGCTCGCGCAGCCACCGGACGGCGGGCAGGTCGAACGGGTACCCGTCGGCCGGGGCGTCCGGGGCGAGCGACACCCGGGCGACGAAGTGGCCCCCGCGCGGCCCCGTGGTCACAGGTTCTCGATCTCCACCGGCTCGATGCCCTCCTCGGGGGCAGGCCGAACCCGAACACCCGCCCGTAGAAGGCGAGCTCCGCGTCGAGCGCCCGGCGGATGTTCTCCGCCTTCCGGAAGCCGTGCTGTTCCCCGGCGAAGAGGAGGTAGGCGACCGGCACCCCGCGCTCGCGCAGCGCGTCGACGATCATCTCGGACTGGTTCGGCGGGACGATCGCGTCCTCGTCGCCCTGCAGCACGATCAGCGGCGTGGAGAACGCGTCGACGTGGGTGAGCGGGGAGCGCTCGGTGTAGACGTCGCGGGCGCCGGGCCAGGGGCCGACGAGACCGTCGAGGTAGCGGGACTCGAACTTGTGGGTGTCCGCGGCGAGCGCTGCCAGGTCGGCGACGCCGAAGTGGTCGGCACCGGCGGAGAACGGGGTGTCCTCCCGGGCCAGCGCGGCGAGCGTGGTGAACCCGCCCGCGGACCCGCCGCGGATGGCCATCCGCTGTGGGTCGACCCGGCCGGTGTCGGCGAGCGTCCGCGCGGCGGCGAGGCAGTCGGCGACGTCGACCAGGCCCCACGCGCCCTTCAGCTGCTCGCGGTAGGCGCGCCCGTACCCGGTGGAGCCGCCGTAGTCGACGTCGACGACGCCGAACCCGCGGCTCGTCCAGTACTGCACTCCGACGGCGAGCACCGGCACCGCCGACCCGGTCGGCCCGCCGTGGATGACGACGAGCAGCGGCGGGAGCTCGCCCTCGGGGGCGTCGCCCATCCCGAGCGGCGGGTAGTACAGCGCGTAGCCGGTGCGCGGGCTGCCCGCGGCGTCGGACGACAGGAACTGGATCGGCTCCGGGACCGAGATCGTCTCCGGGTGCAGGCCGAGGTCCCGCGGCGGCCGCAGCGTCTGCACCCCGGCCGCGCCCGGCTCCCCCGCACTCGCCGGCGCGGGGACGACGCGGTGCACGCCCGGCTCCGCGGTCGGGCTGCCGGCCACGCAGACCACGGCGTGCGGCCCGTCGGCGCGCACCGACCCGATCGCCGAGAACGGGGTGTCGAGCTCGGAGATCTGCCCGTTCAGCTCGCGGACGGCGAGCGCGTCGAACCCGTGCGACGACCGCGCGAACACGACCCGGCCGTCGTCGAGGAGGGTGTAGCGGGAGCCGCCGAGCGACCAGCCGGGGACCCCGATCTCCGCGTCGGTCCGGACCAGCGGCTCGATGTCCTCGCCGGGCATCCAGCGGTAGAGGTTCCACCAGCCGGTGCGGTCGGACAGGAAGGTGAGCGAGCCGTCGGGCTGCCACTGCGGCTCGGTGACCGACTCCCCGGGCCCGCCCGCGACGACGACGTCCACCCCGGACGCGAGGTCCCGCACGGTGAGTTCGACGTCGTCCCACGGCATCGACGGGTGGTCCCAGGACAGCCAGGCCAGGGTCGCGCCGTCCGGGGAGATCCGCGGCGCGGCGACGAAGTCCGGGCCGGTCACGACGACCTCCGGCGCGGACGGTTCGCGCGCGTCGAGCCGGACGATCTCGTTGACGACGTCGGTGGCGGGGCAGCCCGCGGACGGGTGGTGCTCGCGCACCGCGACCAGCCAGGACCCGTCGGGCGCGACGTCGCCGTCGGCGTAGCGGTCACCGCGCGGGACGTCCGGCTCCGGGGTCAGCGCCACCGGTGCGGCGCCGCGGTCGAGCCGGTACAGCCGCTGGTCGGCCCACTCGACGTACCAGACGACGCCGGGGCTGCCCGCGTGCAGCCACCAGGCGCCGCCGCCGTACTCGTGGACCGCGGTGCGCGCGTTCGCGCCGTCGGGCAGCAGGTCGGTGCGGGTGCCGTCGTCGGTGCGGCGGACGAGCTGGATGCGCCCGCCCTCGGTCGCGCGGCCCTCGGCCCAGATCACGCCGGTGCCCTCCGCACCGGGGGCGCCGTCCGGGCGGACGTCGCCGAGCCGCACCGCGGCCGTCACCACCAGTTCCGACGTCACCGGTGTCGGCCAGGACCCGTAGCCCGAGATCGTCACGGCACCCACGCTAGTTGCTCGGCGGCGGCCCGGGACACGCCCCCGTCAGCGGCGGGCCGCGACCGCCTCGCGCAGGAGCCGCACCGCGACCGGCAGCGACCCGGGCCGCAGGACCGGCGCGATACCGAGCACCCCGCGCATGCCCGGCCACCAGCGGACCTGCCCGTCGGTCCGCACGACACCGACGGCAGGCACCCAGCACCCGGCGACGTCGGCGGGCAGATTCGGGTAGATCTCGGCGAGCCGCGGCTCCCGGCAGGACCGTGCGCGCACCCGGACGGTCACGCAGCCCGGCAGCTCCTGCGCGATCCGCGAGCACGTGGCGCAGCGCGCGTCGTGCACCACGACCAGCTCCCGGATCCGCGTGCGCGCCACCCGGGCATCATCGCCCCAGCAGCGTCCCGGCCAGCTGCGCGGGGTGCGAGAGCATCGGATGGTGCGCGCCCGGGACCGCCTCGGGGACGACACCGCGCAGCCTGCGGGCCACCACGGTCCGCATGAACGCCGACGGGAACAGCTTGTCGTCGCGGCACAGCAGGAACCGGGTCGGGACGTCCGGCCAGCCGTCCCGCGGCCACGGCTGCTCCCACGCCGTCGACGACTGGTCGCGGTCGTGGCGCAGCGCCTCGGCGGCGACCTCGTCGGGGACGTCGTGGAAGAACAGGGCGACGACGTCGTCGGGGTCCCGGCCGTCCCGCGCGTCCTGGTCCGCCAGCGCGGCGGCGGCCCCGGTGGCGGCACCCCAGCCGGACGCGGGCTCGCCGGGTGCCGGGACCATCGCCGTCACCAGCACGAGCTCGCGCACGGCGAGGCGGTCGCACACCAGCGGCGCGGTGAACCCGCCGAAGGAGTGCGCGACGACGACCAGGTCGTCCGGCTCCCCGTCACCCCCGGCCTTCACCGCCTCGACGACGGCGTCGGCGTAGTCCTCCAGGCGGGCGCCGTCGTCGTCGCAGGGCAGGTCGACCGGGACGGCGCGGTGTCCCCGGCCGGTCAGCTCCCACATCAGCGGGCCCCAGTACCAGGTGTCGGTCCCGGCCCCGGGCACCAGCGCGAACGTCGTCATGGTCCTACGACCGGCGCCGGCGCCGGAACTCATCGGTGCTGCTTCTCGTCGGTGCTGCTTCTCGTCGGTGCTGCTTCTCGTCGGTGCTGCTTCTCGTCGGTGCCGCGGCCGCCGGGCCGCCGGTACGCTCGGTGGCCCGTCCGTCAGGAGTGCCGATGAGCGAGCCCACGCCGAACCCGCCCGCCGTGCCGGACCCGGACGTGCCCGGCGGCCCCGTCGAGCCCGCCGGCCCGGTCGGCGACTACACGGAGTCCGGTGCCCCGACCTTCGAGTTCGTGCGCGACCGGATCGAGGGGCGCGCCGCGACGGCCGCCGCCGCGGAGGAGCTCGCCGGCGGGGACACCCGCGCCCGGGAGGCGGAGGACGCCTTCGCCGACCGGGAGCGCAAGGCCGCCGACCGGCTGGAGGAGATCCGCCGCTCGATGGGTCGCTGAGTCCGGAGCTCCGCCGGGCCGCCCTGCCGCGACGACGGCGCCGGGCGGTGGCGGCTGCCCCGGGACGACGGGGGGCGAGCCGCTCGGGTGACCGCCGACCGGTCTCGCCCGCGCCGTCCCGACCACTGCCGCCCCGGGTGTGTGTCCGGTGAACTCGCTGCCCCAGGCAGCGATCTCAGCGGACCCCCTGGTCCGCGGCACCGCCCGGCGGGCGGTGACACGGGCGGCGACACGGACGGGGACACGGACGGCGGCGCCGACGCGGACGGGCCGACGGCCCGCCGCGCCGCGGGGCAGCTCTCAGGACCCCGGCCGTCGGAAGATCTTGCTCCCCAGCCAGACCAGCGGGTCGTACTTCCGGTCGACCGCCCGTTCCTTCATCGGGATCAGCGCGTTGTCGGTGATCTTGATGTGCTCGGGGCAGACCTCGGTGCAGCACTTGGTGATGTTGCAGAACCCCAGGCCGTGCTCCTCCTGCGCCTCGACCGCGCGGTTGCCGTGTGCGTCGAGCGGGTGCATGTCGAGCTCGGCGGTGCGCATCAGGTACCGCGGCCCGGCGAACGCCTCCTTGTTCTCCTCGTGGTCGCGGACCACGTGGCAGGTGTTCTGGCACAGGTAGCACTCGATGCACTTGCGGAACTCCTGGCTCCGCTCGACGTCGACCTGCTGCATCCGGTACTCGCCCGGCTCGACGCCCTCCGGTGGCACGAACGACGGGATCTCGCGGGCCTTCGTGTAGTTGAACGACACGTCGGTCACCAGGTCCCGGATCACCGGGAAGGTCCGCAGCGGCGTGACCGTGACGACCTCGTTCTCGTCGAACGTGTTCATCCGCGTCATGCACAACAGCCGCGGCCGGCCGTTGATCTCGGCCGAGCAGGAGCCGCACTTCCCGGCCTTGCAGTTCCAGCGGACGGCGAGATCTCCTGCCTCGGTCGCCTGCAGGCGGTGGATGACGTCGAGGACGACCTCGCCCTCGTTCACCTCGACCGGGTAGTCGACGAGCTCGCCCTTGGTGTCGTCACCCCGCCAGACGCGGAAGTGCTGCAGGTGGGTGCCCTTCTCGGTACTGGTCACTGGGATCCCTCCGCACGGTGACCGCCCAGCTCGTCACCGGTGTAGTACTTCTTCAGCTCGTCCATCTCGAACAGGTCGAACAGGTCGGACCGCATCGCGATCTGCTCCTGCCGGGTCAGCTCGACGTTGTCCTCGCCCAGCGCGGAGCAGACCAGCAGCAGGTGCCGCCAGTCCGAGTCCATGACCGGGTGGTCGTCGCGGGTGTGCCCACCGCGGGACTCCTGGCGTTCCAGGGCCGCCTTCCCGACGCACAGCGAGACCAGCAGCATGTTCCGCAGGTCGAGCGCCAGGTGCCAGCCCGGGTTGAACTGCCGGTGCCCCTCGACCGAGACCGTCCGGGTCCGGGTCGCGATGTCCTCGAGCTTCTTGAGGGCCATCTCCATCTCGTCGCCCTTGCGGATGATCCCGACGAGCTCGTGCATCGTCTTCTGCAGCTCCTGCTGCACGACGAACGGGTTCTCCCCACCCTCGGTCGCCGTGGAGAACGGCAGCAGCGCGCGGTCCAGGGCCCGGTCGACGTCGGCCTCCGCGACGACGGGCCGGCCGCGGTCGGCGTGCTGTGCGGCGTGGAGCCCGGCGCGGCGGCCGAACACCAGCAGGTCCGACAGCGAGTTCCCGCCGAGCCGGTTGGAGCCGTGCATCCCGCCGGCGACCTCACCGGCCGCGAACAGTCCCGGCACCCGCGACATCGCGGTGTCCGGCTCGACCTCGACGCCACCCATCACGTAGTGGCAGGTCGGGCCGACCTCCATCGGCTCCTTCGTGATGTCGACGTCGGCCAGCTCCTTGAACTGGTGGTGCATCGACGGCAGCCGCTTGAGGATCTCCTCGGGCTTCAGCCGGGTGGAGACGTCGAGGAACACGCCGCCGTGGTCGGTCCCGCGGCCGGCCTTCACCTCGGAGTTGATCGCCCGGGCGACCTCGTCCCGGGGCAGCAGTTCCGGCGGGCGCCGGTTGTTGTCCGGGTCGGTGTACCAGCGGTCGCCCTCCTCCTCGGAGGTCGCGTACTGCTCCTTGAACACGTCCGGGACGTAGGAGAACATGAACCGCTCGCCGTCGGTGTTGCGCAGCACGCCGCCGTCGCCGCGGACCGACTCGGTGACCAGCAGGCCCCGCACCGACGGCGGCCACACCATCCCGGTGGGGTGGAACTGCAGGAACTCCATGTTGATCAGCGAGGCGCCGGCCCGCAGGGCCAGGGCGTGGCCGTCGCCGGTGTACTCCCACGAGTTCGACGTGACCGAGTAGCTCTTCCCGACGCCACCGGTCGCCAGCACGATCGCCGGCGCGTCGAACCGGACGAACCGGCCGTCGTCGCGGAAGTAGCCGAAGCACCCGGAGATCGCGCCGTCGGTGGTGAACAGCTCGGTGATGGTGCACTCGTGGAAGACCCGGATCCGGGCCTCGTAGTCGCCGGTCTCGGCGAAGTCCTCCTGCTGCAGCGAGACGACCTTCTGCTGCAGGGTGCGGATCAGCTCGAGCCCGGTGCGGTCCCCGACGTGCGCCAGCCGCGGGTAGGTGTGCCCGCCGAAGTTCCGCTGGCTGATCTTGCCGTCCTTCGTGCGGTCGAACAGCGCGCCGTAGGTCTCGAGCTCCCAGACCCGGTCCGGGGCCTCCTTGGCGTGCAGCTCCGCCATCCGCCAGTTGTTGAGGAACTTCCCGCCGCGCATGGTGTCGCGGAAGTGGACCTGCCAGTTGTCGTTCGGGTTGGCGTTGCCCATCGACGCCGCGCAGCCGCCCTCGGCCATCACGGTGTGCGCCTTGCCGAACAGCGACTTGGAGATGATCGCGGTCCGCTTGCCCTGCAGCCGCGCCTCGATCGCCGCCCGCAGGCCGGCACCACCGGCCCCGATGACGACGACGTCGTACTCGTGACGCTCGATCTCTTCGGACATCTCAGGTCACCCCACGATCCGCAGGTCGGAGATCCAGCCGGCGGCGACGGCCATGACGTAGAAGTCGGTCAGGGCGAGGCTGACCAGCGTCGCCCAGGCGTATCCCATGTGATGGGTGTTGAGCTTCGAGACCTGGGTCCACAGCTTGTAGCGGACCGGGTGCTTCGAGAAGTGGTTGAGCCGGCCGCCGACCGCGCTGCGGCACGAGTGGCACGACAGCGTGTAGCCGAACAGCAGCACGACGTTCACGACCAGGATGATGTTGCCCAGTCCCAGGCCGAACCCGCCGCCGGGCTTGGCGAAGGAGACCACCGCGTCGTAGGCGTTGACGAGCGTGATGAGCCCGGCGATGTAGAAGAAGTAGCGGTGCGCGTTCTGCAGGATCAGCGGGAACCGCGTCTCACCCGTGTAGCGCTGGTGCGGCTCCGCGACCGCACAGGCCGGCGGGGACAGCCAGAACGCCCGGTAGTAGGCCTTCCGGTAGTAGTAGCAGGTCAGCCGGAACAACAGCAGGAACGGCAGCGAGATCGCCGCGTACGGCAGCCACCACACGTCCGGCAGGAACCTGCCGAAGTGCGCGGCGCCCTCGACACAGCCGACCGAGACGCACGGCGAGTAGAACGGCGTCAGGTAGCCGTACTCGGCGACGTAGTAGTAGTCCTGCATGAACGCGCGGACCGTCGCGTAGGCCACCCAGGCCACGAACGCGACGAACGTCGCGAGCGGTGGTAGCCACCATCTGTCGGTGCGCAGCGTGCGTGCGGCGATCGTCGCCCGGCCCGAGCCGGTCCGGCCGCTGGTGTCAGTGGTGGATGACACGCGCGGGAGCTCCTGTCGTCTCGACGACGTCGGCGGCCCCGTCGCCCCGGGGGGGTCCCGGCCCGACACACCTGACACGACGCCGTGTCCTGTCGATCCTCGTCCGTCGCACGAGGAGCACGACGGTCGCCAGAGCGTACGACCCGGATCACATGTGATCTACGTCGGCATCCGGAATGTGACGTGGATCGAGACGTGACTCACAGGTCACGCGCCGTCGAGAGCCGATCCGCGGAGCGTGACGGCCGCCGGCGCCGTCGTGCGGCCCCACCCGGCACGCCGACGGCCCGGCCCACCCCCGCGTGCGGAGGTGGACCGGGCCGTCGGTCCCCGGTGCGGCACGAGGCCGCCCCGGCTCACTTCTTCCTGCCGCCCACCGTGGCCGCGAGGTAGTCGCGGTTCAGCTGGGAGATCACGTCGAGCGGGATCTCCTTCGGGCAGGCCGTGGCGCAGGCGCCGGTGTTGGTGCAGCCACCGAAGCCGGCGTCCTCGTGGGTCTCCACCATGTTGACGACGCGCTCCCACCGCTCGGGCTGGCCCTGCGGCAGCTCCCCGAGGTGGGTCAGCTTCGCCCCCAGGAACAGCGACGCCGACCCGTTCGGGCAGGCCGCGACGCAGGCACCGCAGCCGATGCAGTTCGCCGCGGCGAACGAGCGGTCGGCCTGCGCCTTCGGCACGGCGTTGGCGTTGGCCTCCGGGGCCGAGCCGGTGTTCGCCGAGACGTAGCCGCCCGCCTGGATGATCTTGTCGAAGGAGCCCCGGTCGACGACCAGGTCCTTGATCACCGGGAACGACCACGACCGGAACGGCTCGATGACGATGGTGTCGCCGTCGGAGTAGTGCCGCATGTGCAGCTGGCAGGTGGTCGTCGCCCGCTGCGGGCCGTGCGGCTGGCCGTCGATGACCATGCTGCAGGCACCGCAGATGCCCTCACGGCAGTCGTGGTCGAACGCGACCGGCTCGTCGCCGGAGAGGATGAGCCTCTCGTTGAGCACGTCCAGCATCTCGAGGAACGACATGTCCTCGTCGGCCTCGACGTCGTAGGTGGCCAGGCGACCCTTGTCGACCGCGTCGCGCTGACGCCACACCTTCAGAGTCAGTTTCACGTCTGCTCGCCTTACTTGTAGCTGCGCTGGGTCGGGTGCACGTACTCGAAGACGAGCTCTTCCTTGCGCAGGACCGGAGCCTGCCCGCGGCCGGTGTACTCCCAGGCCGAGGTGAAGGAGAAGTTCTCGTCGTCGCGCTTCGCCTCGCCGTCCTCGGTCTGGCTCTCCCCACGGAAGTGACCGCCGCAGGACTCGCGACGCACGAGCGCGTCCAGGCACATGAGCTCGCCGAGCTCGAGGAAGTCGGCCACCCGGCCGGCCTTCTCGAGGCTCTGGTTCAGCTCCGCGCCGGTACCCGGCACCTTGACGTTGCTCCAGAACTCGCGGCGCAGCTCGGGGATGCGGTCCAGCGCCTTGCGCAGGCCGTCCTCGGTCCGCTCCATGCCGCAGTAGTCCCACATGATCTGGCCCAGCTCGCGGTGGAACGAGTCCACCGTGCGGGTGCCGTTGATCGACAGGAACTGGTCGATCCGGTCGGTCACCGACTTCACGGCCTCGACGACCTCGGGTGCGTCCTCCGGGACGTCGTCGAGGTTGTGCGTGGCGATGTAGTCACCGATGGTCACCGGCAGGACGAAGTAGCCGTCGGCCAGGCCCTGCATCAGCGCCGAGGCCCCGAGGCGGTTCGCGCCGTGGTCGGAGAAGTTCGCCTCGCCGCCGATGTAGAGGCCCGGGACGGTCGACTGCAGGTCGTAGTCGACCCAGAGGCCGCCCATCGTGTAGTGCACGGCGGGGTAGATCCGCATCGGGACCTCGTACGGGTTCTCCCCCGTGATCCGCTCGTACATCTCGAAGAGGTTGCCGTACTTGGCCTCGACGGCCTTGCGGCCGAGCCGCTGGATGGCGTCGTCGAAGTCCAGGTAGACGCCGAGCCCGCCCGGGCCGACGCCACGCTTCTCGTCGCAGACCTCCTTGGCGGCCCGGGACGCGATGTCGCGGGGCACCAGGTTGCCGAACGCCGGGTACTTGCGCTCGAGGAAGTAGTCGCGCTCCTCGTGCGGGATCTCGTTCGGCCCGCGCTCGTCGCCGAGCTTCTTCGGGACCCAGACCCGGCCGTCGTTGCGCAGCGACTCCGACATCAGGGTCAGCTTCGACTGGTGGTCACCCGAGACCGGGATGCAGGTCGGGTGGATCTGGGTGAAGCACGGGTTCGCGAACAGCGCGCCCTTGCGGTGTGCCCGCCAGGAGGCGGTCACGTTGCAGCCCTTGGCGTTCGTCGACAGGTAGAAGACGTTGCCGTAGCCGCCGGTGCAGAGGACGACCGCGTCCGCGGTGTGCACCTCGATCTCGCCGGTGACCATGTCACGGGCGACGATGCCGCGGGCCCGGCCCTCGACCACGATCAGCTCGAGCATCTCGTGCCGGGTGAACATCTCGACCGTCCCGGCCTGCACCTGACGCTCCAGCGCCTGGTAGGCACCGAGCAGCAGCTGCTGGCCCGTCTGGCCGCGGGCGTAGAAGGTCCGGGAGACCTGCACGCCGCCGAACGAGCGGGTGTCGAGCAGACCGCCGTAGTCGCGGGCGAAGGGGACGCCCTGCGCGACGCACTGGTCGATGATCTGACGGCTGATCTCGGCGAGCCGGTGGACGTTCGACTCGCGGGCGCGGAAGTCGCCGCCCTTCACGGTGTCGTAGAACAGCCGGTAGACGCTGTCGCCGTCGTTGCGGTAGTTCTTCGCCGCGTTGATGCCGCCCTGCGCGGCGATCGAGTGCGCACGCCGCGGGCTGTCCTGGTAGCAGAAGTTCTTGACCTGGTAGCCGGCCTCGCCGAGGGTGGCCGCGGCGGCACCGCCGGCCAGCCCCGAACCGACGACGATGATCTTCTTCGAGCGCTTGTTGGCCGGGTTGACCAGCTTCACGCCGAACCGGCGGCGCTCCCAGCGGGTCTCGATCGGACCCGACGGGACGGCCTTGTCGACGACCGGCTCGCCGGTCGTGTAGTCGCTGTAGGACACGTGGTGGGTGTTGGCGTCAGTCATGGATCAGACCACTCCGAACGTGACGGCGAGGGGCACCGAGACGAACCCCAGGGTGAGCACGACGGCGAACACCGTGGCCACCGTCTTGATGGTGCGCTCACGGCTGTTGCTGGACCACCCGAGGGTCTGGATGCCGGAGAAGATGCCGTGCTGGACGTGGAAGCCCAGCGCGACGACGGACAGCACGTAGAACAGCGTCACGTACCAGCGGTGGAGGGTGAAGTCGGCCGCGAGGTTGTCGTACGCCTGCAGGTGCACGCCGTTCGGGTTGAGCGTGCCCGCCGTGAGGTCGAGCAGGTGGTAGATCACGAACAGCACGATGATGACCCCGCCCCAGCGCATGGTGCGGGCCGCGTAGCTGCCCTTGACCTTGTAGGAACCACCCGCGTACTTGATCGGGCGGGCCCGCTTCGCGCGCAGGGCCAGCACGGTGGCCGACCAGATGTGCGCGATCACCGACACCAGCAGGACCACGCGGACGATCCAGAGCATGCCGCCGTAGGGCAGCGCGGGCTCGAGGATCGTGCGCAGCCAGGCCGCGTAGTGATCGATCGACTCCGGCCCGAAGAAGATCTTCAGGTTGCCGATCATGTGCAGGACGACGTAGAGCAGCAGGAAGACGCCGCTCACCGCCATCACGAGTTTCAGGAACGCGCTCGGCGTGCGCGGACGCCGGGGCTTGGCTGCAGTCTTGGCTGCACCGCCCGCCCGGGACTTCTCGGACATGGTGACCACGGAGACCAGTGGACATACCAACGAGTGGGACCGTCCAATGCATCGAGCGGTCAACTGTCATAGCCGTAGGCTATGCACGTGACACTTCAGCAGCTCATGTACTTCGTCGCCGTGGCGAACGTGCGCAGCTTCACTCGTGCGGCCGACCTGGTGGGTGTGGCGCAGCCGACGCTCAGCAAGTCCCTGCGCGCCTTGGAGAGCGAGCTGGGTGCCCCGCTGATCAACCGCGGGTCGGTCGTGACGCTGACACCGGCCGGCGAGGCCGTACTGCCACTGGCCCAGCGGATGCTCGCAGACTCCGACATGGTCCGCTCGACGGTCGCGGAGATGGTGGGTCTGCGCAGCGGCCGGGTGCGGGTCGGGGCGACGCCGTCGCTGTGCATCGGCGTGCTGTCGGACGTGCTGCGGGTGTTCCACGCCCGGCACCCGGAGATCGCCGTCGAACTGGCCGAGGACGGGTCGCAGCCGCTGGAGACGGCGCTGGTGCGCAACGAGCTCGACGTCGCGCTGGTGATCGTCCCGCCGGACGGCGTCGACCCCGCCCTGCACTCGGCTCCCCTGCTCCGGGAGCGGCTGTCGGTCGCGTCGCCGCGGGCACGGCGGCCCCTGACCTCGCGCGGGTCGATCGCGGTTCCGGAGCTCGCCAAGCACGACCTGGTCATGGTGCGGAAGGGCTACGACCTGCGTGAGGTCACGCTGCGGGCGTACGCGGTCGCCGGGGTGACGCCCCGGATCGCGGTCGAGGGCGGCCAGATGGACGCGGTACTGCGGATGGTGGAGGCCGGGACGGGCGTCGCGGTGGTGCCCGACCTGGTGTTCATCGGACGGCCCCGGCTGCGGCGCACGGTGCTCACCCCGGCACTGCACCGGACCGTCGCGCTGGCCCGTCGTGCGGACATCGCACCGACGCCGGCGGTCATCGCGTTCGCGGACACCCTGCTGGAGCACATGTCCGACACGTCGGCGTCGCTGCGGGAGGGGACGAACGACGTGCAGGTGCTGCACCGGCACCGCAGCGGGCGGGAGCTCCTGGGCTGAACCGGCCCGAGCCGGTCAGTCCTCCGGTGGCTCGCCGAGCTCGTCGGTGTCGGCGCCCGCGGCGGCGATCTCCTCCTTGACGACGCCGTAGGCGACACCGGGGCCGTAGCCCTTGCGGGCGAGCATCCCGACGAGCTTGCGCGCGGTCGACTGCTGCTCCTCCCGGGAGCCGACGGGCAGCCCCCGGAGGCGCCGGGTGACCAGCTCACGGGCACGTTCGCGCTCGGAGTCCTCGTCGATCTCGGTGAGCGCCTCGTCGGCCGTCTCGCGGTCGACGCCCTTGCGGTGCAGTTCGAGCGCGATGGCCCGCTTCCCGAGGCCGCGGTGGCGGTGCCGGGAGCGGACCCACTGGTCGGCGAACGCCTTGTCGTCGATCAGGCCGACCTCGTCGAACCGCTCGAGGACGCGACGCGCGACGTCGTCCGGGATCTCCTTGCGGCTCAGGGCGTCGCCGAGCTCCTTGACGGTGCGCGCCCGGTCGGTCAGCAGGCGCAGGCAGATGCCCTTGGCCCGCGTCTCCTGCTCGGCGGGGGTCTCGTCGGGCGGGGGCGTCGATCCGCGTCCCCGGCCGCCACGACCGGTCCGGGCGCCACGAGCACCTCGGCCGCCCCGGCCGCGCGCCGCGCGCCCGGTCCCGGCGGTGTCGTCCCCCGGCTCGTCCCGTTCCTCACTCGGGCCGGCCACGTCGTCGGAGCCGCCCGGTCGGTCGCCATCCGGACGGTTTCCCTCCGGTCGACCGCCGGAGCCACGGCGATCGGCCCCGCGGCGCCCGTCCCGGTCCGACGGGCCGGTCCGGCGGTCGCTCCCCCCGGGGCGCGCCCCGCGGGAGCCGGACAGGCCGTCGAACGACACGACCCGCGGGCCGTCGTCCTCGGGCGGCGGCTCACGGTCCTCGGTGAGCTCGCCGACCGTCAGGGGGAGCGGGGCACCGGCGTCTGCCTCCCCACCGGCACTCAGCTCCTCGAACGCGAGACGCCGGGGAGCGGGCGGGGCCTCGTCTCCCCCGTCAGCAGCAGCCTGGTCGACGTCACCGCTGACCGGCTCGGCCGCGGCCCCGGCACCGGTGGCCTCGGCTCCGTCGGTGTCACCCTCCGGGAACCCGTCGTGCACCTCGCCGGAGGAGTCGTCCGCGCGGCTCCCCGACCCACCGAACAGGTCGTCCAGCGAGACGGACGACGCCTCCTGCTCCCCGGGCACGCTCAGAAGTCGACCGGGGCGGGCAGCGCCTCGACCGGAGCGGCCTCCTCGGCGTCGACGACGGCGCCGATCCCGAGCTTCTCCTTGATCCGCTTCTCGACCTCGGCAGCGACGTCCGGGTTCTCCTTGAGGAACTTCCGGGCGTTCTCCTTGCCCTGCCCCATCTGGTCGCCCTCGTAGGTGTACCAGGCACCGGACTTCCGGATGATCCCCTGCTCGACACCCACGTCGATCAGCGAACCCTCCTTGCTGATCCCGACGCCGTAGAGCACGTCGAACTCGGCCTGCTTGAACGGCGGGGCCACCTTGTTCTTCACGACCTTGACCCGGGTCCGGCTGCCGACCATGTCGGTGCCGTCCTTCAGGGTCTCGATGCGCCGGATGTCCATCCGGACCGACGCGTAGAACTTCAGCGCCTTACCACCGGTCGTGGTCTCCGGGGACCCGAACATCACGCCGATCTTCTCGCGCAGCTGGTTGATGAAGATCGCGGTGGTACCGGACGTGCTCAGCGCACCGGTGATCTTCCGCAGCGCCTGGCTCATCAGCCGCGCCTGCAGGCCGACGTGGCTGTCGCCCATCTCGCCCTCGATCTCGGCGCGCGGCACGAGCGCGGCGACCGAGTCGATGACGATGACGTCGAGCGCGCCGGAGCGGATCAGCATGTCCGCGATCTCCAGCGCCTGCTCACCGGTGTCCGGTTGGGAGACCAGCAGCTCGTCGGTGTCGACACCGAGCGCCTTGGCGTACTCCGGGTCGAGCGCGTGCTCGGCGTCGACGAACGCGGCCACGCCACCGGCGGCCTGCGCGCTGGCCACCGCGTGCAGCGCGACCGTGGTCTTACCGCTGGACTCCGGGCCGTAGATCTCGACGACACGGCCGCGGGGGATCCCGCCGACGCCGAGTGCGACGTCGAGCGCGATGGATCCGGTGGAGATGGCACTGATCGGGACGCGGGTCTGGTCGCCCAGACGCATCACCGAACCCTTGCCGTGGTTCTTCTCGATCTGGGCGAGGGCGAGTTCCAGCGCCTTGCCGCGGTCCGGAGCGGACATCTCTTGACTCCTCGCTGGTCGGCGATCGGGGTCTGCTGCTGTCTTTCGGGGAGGCACACCGCAACGGTATGGGGTACCCCCGACAGTTCCGGTGGCCGGATCGGCACCTGTGGACAACTTCTCGGGTCGTGCAGCGTCGTATCCCGGCCCGAACGATAGGCGAACACGCGTTCGATCGGATACCCGACACGCCGACCGGACGCTCCGGGGAGCCGAACGGTCACGCGTCGTGGCGGTGGTGCCGCCCGTCAGCGGCGGGTGGCCGGCACCTCGTAGGCCTGGCACACGGCACGCCAGATCCGGCGCAGCTCGAAGCCGGACTCGATCGCCTGCTCGACGGTCTGGCCGTCCAGCTCGGCGAAGACGTGGTCCCGGGACAGCGACGCCGCCCGCACCGGCCCGAACTCGCCCTCCATCAGCTCGCGGAAGTGGCTCAGTCGCACGGCCGTGAGGGTAGACGCCGTCACCGTTCCGTGCGGTCCGCACCCACGGTCGTCCGGTCGGCGGTACGATGGGCAATATGTCCGAACTGCTGGCGTCCGCGCCCGTCGACGTCGCCGACGAGGTCCTCGCGACGACCGGTATCGGATCCCCCCTCGCCTGGCAGATCGTGTCGCTGCTGGCGCTGCTCTCCGCCCTCGTCGTGCTGGTGCGCTGGTGGATCCAGCAGCGCAAGCGCTGACCGGCGGCCGGTCCGGGCACGCGCCGCCCGGGCGTTAGGCTCCCGCCCCGGACACGAGGGCGGACGCCCGCGGGGACGACGAGGAGGCCGGGACCGATGGCACGCACGGAGCAGGACCGCGAGACCGAGGTCGAGGACGCCTACCGCCTCGTCTCCGACGTCCTCGAGGGGGCCGTGCGCGAGACCCTCGCCGCGCCCGGGCCCGATCCCGCGCGCTTCGCCGTCCGGCAGCTCACCGCCGTCGACAAGGAGCTCCCCGACGACGCCACCCCGCCGGGCTGGTCGCTGGCGTTCCTGGTGCTCGCCGACTGGTACGACGCCGCACGCACCGCCCTCGCCGACTCCGAGGACCGCGCCGAGCGGGCCCTGGGGTGGATCGAGCAGCACATGGGCCGCCGGTTCGCGGCCCGCGCCCGCTACACCGTGACCCCGCTCGTCGACCCGGACAACGCGCGGGAGACCTCGCTCTACGTCGACGCGCTGGGCCCGGACTTCCTGCCGACCATGGTCTGGACCGTCGCCGGGCTCGTCGCGGAGTTCCCCGCCGACGACACCGAGGAGATCTGGCCCCGCACCCGGGCCGACTCCCGCCGCTGACGCCGCTGGTGGGACCCGGTCCGCCGGGTAATTGTCGGTGCCCGGCCCCATGATGGTCGGGTGAGCGCACTCGACGGCTTCTCCCCCGCCACCCGCCAGTGGTTCGAGGGGGCGTTCGCCGCGCCCACCGCCGCCCAGGAGGGCGCCTGGTCGGCCGCGCAGGACGGGCGCAACGCCCTCGTCGTCGCACCGACCGGGTCGGGCAAGACCCTCGCGGCGTTCCTCTGGGCGCTGGACCGGCTGGCGGCGACGCCCGTCCCGGACGAGCCGCGCAGCCGGTGCCGGGTCCTCTACGTCTCGCCGCTGAAGGCGCTCGCCGTCGACGTGCAGCGCAACCTCCGGTCGCCGCTCACCGGCATCCGGCAGGCCGCACAGCGGCTCGGTGATCCGGTCCCCGACATCACCGTCGGCACGCGCACCGGCGACACCCCCGCCGACGAGCGGCGGCAGTTCCAGCGGACCCCGCCCGACGTGCTGGTGACCACCCCGGAGTCGCTGTTCCTGCTGCTCACGTCGGCCGCCCGCGAGTCGCTGCGCGGGGTCACGACGGTGATCCTCGACGAGGTCCACGCGGTCGCGGGCACCAAGCGCGGCGCGCACCTCGCGCTGTCGCTGGAGCGCCTGGAGGAGATCACCGAGAGCTCCCCGCAGCGGATCGGGCTCTCGGCGACCGTGCGCCCGGTGGACGAGGTGTCGACGTTCCTGTCCGGGGCCCGGCCGGTCGAGGTCGTCCAGCCGAGCACCCCGAAGACGCTCACGGTCGAGGTCCAGGTCCCCGTGCCGGACCTCGCCGCGCTCGACGAGCGGCCCTCCCCCGGCAGCACCGACGAGGAGGTCGTCGGGTCGGCCGCGGGGACCGCGCAGAAGCCCTCGATCTGGCCGGCCGTCGAGGAACGGCTGCTCGGCCTGGTCCGCGAGCACCGGTCGACGATCGTGTTCGCCAACTCCCGGCGGCTCGCGGAGCGGTTGACGTCGCGGCTCAACGAGCTCGCCGCCGAGCAGGCGGAGGCCGAGGCCGAGGCGGCTGCGGAGTCCGGCCCCGACGCTCCCGGCACGTCGCCGGAGCTCGACGACCCGCGCGGGCCGACCGCGTTCCCGGCCGAGGCCGTCGGCCAGTCCGGGGTCGGCGGCGGGGCGGTGCCGAGCGTGGCGAAGGCCCATCACGGTTCCATGTCCCGCGACCAGCGGACTCTGGTCGAGGAGGAGCTCAAGTCCGGCGTGCTGCCCTGCGTGGTCGCGACGTCCAGCCTCGAGCTGGGCATCGACATGGGCGCGGTCGACCTGGTCGTCCAGGTCGAGGCGCCGCCGTCGGTCGCGTCCGGGCTGCAGCGGGTCGGCCGGGCCGGCCACCAGGTCGGCGCGGTCTCCGAGGGCGTCGTGTTCCCGAAGTACCGGGGCGACCTGGTGTCGTGCGCCGTCGTCGCCGAGCGGATGACCTCCGGCTCGATCGAGTCGACCCGCTACCCCCGCAACCCGCTCGACGTCCTCGCCCAGCAGATCGTGGCGATGGTGGCGATGGAGACGTGGTCGCTGCCCGACCTGGCCGCGACGATCCGCCGGGCGGCGCCCTTCGCCGCGCTGCCCGACTCGGCGCTGCACTCGGTGCTCGACATGCTGTCCGGCCGGTACCCGTCGGAGGAGTTCGGCGAGCTGCGCGCCCGGATCACCTGGGACCGGGTGACGGACGAGCTGCGCGGCCGGCCCGGCGCGCAGCGGCTCGCGGTCACCTCCGGCGGCACGATCCCGGACCGCGGCCTGTTCACCGTCATGACCCCGGGCGGGGCCGACGGCGCCGGGTCGCGGGTCGGCGAGCTCGACGAGGAGATGGTCTACGAGTCGCGGGTCGGCGACACCTTCCTGCTCGGGACGTCGTCGTGGCGGGTCGAGGACATCACGCACGACCGGGTCGTGGTGACTCCGGCGCCCGGGGTGCCGGCCCGGATGCCGTTCTGGAAGGGCGAGTCGATCGGCAGGCCGCTCGAGCTGGGCCGCGCGGTCGGGGCCTTCGTGCGGGAGATGTCCGGGCTCGCCGAGGAGGCCGCCCGCGAACGCGCCACCGCGGCCGGGCTCGACGAGTGGGCCTGCGACAACCTGCTCTCCTACCTCCGCGAGCAGCGCGAGGCGACCCGGCACGTCCCCAGCGACCGGACGATCCTGGTCGAACGGTTCCGCGACGAGCTCGGCGACTGGCGTCTGGTCGTCCACTCGCCGTTCGGGGCCCAGGTGAACGGGCCGTGGGCGCTCGCGATCGCCGCCCGGATGCGGGAGCGGCGCGGCGTCGAGGTGAGCGCGTCGGGCGCCGACGACGGCATCGTCCTGCGCCTGCCCGACGCGGTCGACGACTCCGGCTCCGAGGTCGTCCCGAGCGGGGAGGACGTGCTGCTCGACCCGGGTGAGATCGAGCAGATCGTCGTCGCCGAGCTGGGTAACTCGGCGCTGTACGCGTCCCGGTTCCGGGAGTGCGCGGCCCGGGCGCTGCTGCTCCCCCGCCGCGACCCGCGCCGGCGCAGCCCGCTGTGGCAGCAGCGGCAGCGGTCGGCGCAGCTGCTGAGCGTGGCCGGCAAGTTCGAGCAGTTCCCGATCACGCTCGAGGCGATGCGGGAGTGTGTGCAGGACGTCTACGACCTGCCCGGCCTGCGGGAGCTGATGGGCGACGTCGGCTCGCGGAAGGTGAAGGTCGCCGAGGTCGAGACCTCGCAGCCGTCGCCGTTCGCCCGGAGCCTGCTCTTCGGCTACGTCGGGATGTTCCTCTACGAGGCCGACGCCCCGCTCGCCGAGCGGCGGGCCGCCGCGCTCTCGCTGGACTCGACGCTGCTCTCCGAGCTGCTCGGCTCCGAGGCCATCCGCGAGCTGCTCGATCCCGACGTGCTGGCCGAGGTCGAGGCGCTGCTGCAGCGCACCGACCCGGACCGGCACGCCCGCGACGCGGAGGGCGCCGCCGACCTGCTCCGGTTCGTCGGCGACCTGTCCGAGGCCGACGGCCGGGCCCGTGGCGTCGATCCCGCCTGGCTGGCCGGGCTGGAGCGCGACCGGCGGGCGCTGCGGGTGCGGATCGCCGGCGAGGAACGGTTCATCGCGATCGAGGACGCCGGCCGCATCCGCGACGCGCTCGGCACGGCACTGCCGGTCGGGGTGCCCGAGGCCTTCACCGAGCCGGTGACGGACCCGCTGGGTGACCTGGTGCTCCGGTACGCGCGCACGCACGGTCCCTTCACCGCCGCGGAGTGCGCGGCGCGGTTCGAGCTGGGCGTCGCGGTCGTGGCCGGTGTGCTCGACCGGCTCACCGGGAGCGGCCGGCTGGTCAAGGGCGAGCTGCGACCGCAGGCGGCGATCCCGGCGGGGGCCCGTACCGAGACCGAGTACTGCGACGCCGAGGTGCTGCGACGGCTGCGACGGGCGTCGCTCGCCAAGCTGCGGCACGAGGTCGAGCCGGTCGAGCAGCGCGCGCTCGGCCGGTTCCTGCCGGCCTGGCAGGGCGTGCAGGTGCGGTCCGGGGGCGAGCGGCGCGGCCGGGTGCGGCGTGCGCCGGGCCCGGAGGACGTCCTCGGGGTCGTCGAGCAGCTCGCCGGGACCCCGCTGCCGGCCAGCGCGGTCGAGTCGCTCGTGCTGCCGGCCCGGCTGCCCGGGTACACCCCCGCGCTGCTGGACGAGCTGACCGCGGCGGGCGAGGTGACCTGGTCCGGGTGCGGTGCCCTCGCCGGGCAGGACGGCTGGCTGGCGCTCGCCCCGGCCGACGTCGCGGACCTGTTGCTGCCGGCACCGGACCTCGACACCGCCGGGACGCCCCTGCACACGGCGCTGCTCGCCGCCCTGGGACTGACCGACCCGGCGGCCCTGACCGATCCCGGGGTCGCCGCCGAGCAGGGCGGGGGTGCGCTGTTCTTCCGCGAGCTCGCCACCCGGGCGGGAATGCTGATGACCGAGCAGGGCGAGCCGGCGCCGTCCGACGACGACGTCGTCGCCGCGGTCTGGGACCTGGTCTGGGCCGGCGCGCTGACGAACGACACGCTCGGCCCGCTGCGGGCCCGGCTGTCCGGCAGCGGCACCCGGCGCGGCGGTTCCGGGCGGCAGGGCGGGGCCCACCGGACGGCCCGCCGGGCACCCCGC
Organism: Pseudonocardia sp. EC080619-01; assembly: GCF_001420995.1. NCBI lineage: Bacteria > Bacillati > Actinomycetota > Actinomycetes > Pseudonocardiales > Pseudonocardiaceae > Pseudonocardia > Pseudonocardia sp. EC080619-01. Next base: position 1,138,626 of record NZ_CP012184.1, read on the forward strand.
GGGCGCTACGCGCAGCTGCGGTCCGGACGACCGTCGATGCCGAGCCGGACGGGCCCGCCGTCGGTCGGCGGCCGCTGGTCGGTCGCGGTGCCCCGGGAGCCCGACGCGACGCGCCGGGCCCACGCGGCGGCCGAGGCGTTCCTGGAGCGCCACGGGGTCCTGACCCGCGGCGCGCTCGGCACCGAGCGGGTGAGCGGCGGGTTCGCCGGCGTCTACAAGGTGCTCCGCGCGATGGAGGAGTCCGGCCGGTGCCGGCGCGGCTACATCGTCGAGGGGCTGGGCGCGGCCCAGTTCGCGGTGCCCGGAGCCATCGACCGGGTCCGCGCGCTCGCCGGTCCCGACGGTCCGCCGCCGGAGCGGTCCGGCCCCGCCCGGACGGACGGCGACGGCGGCGACAGCGACAGCGACAGCAACGGAGACCGGCCGGAGGGACGCGAGCGCGACGCACCCGCGCCCGGCGACGACGGCGACGAGATCCCCGACGACCTGCGCGGGCCCGGGATGTTCCCGGGGTCCGGCGCGGGCCGGCACGACGAGTTCGACGGCCGGTCCGCCGGAGCCGGGTTCGCGGCGGGTGCCCCGCGGGACGCCTGGCGCTCGCTGTCCCGGGTCGTGCTGGCCGCGGCCGACCCGGCACAGCCCTACGGTGCGGCACTCCCCTGGCCCGGGACGATCGGCGACAGCCGGCACCGCCCCGGTCGCAAGGCAGGTGCCCTGGTCACCCTCGTCGACGGCGCACCGGCGCTCTACGTCGAGCGGGGCGGCCGGTCACTGCTCTCCTTCACCACCGAGTACGACGAGCTGCGCGCCGGAGCCGAGGCACTGGCCGGAGCGGTGCACGAGGGCTGGCTCGGGTCGCTCGCCGTCGAGCGGGCCGACGGGCAGGACTCGCTGGCGTCGGAGCTGTCCGAGGTGCTCACCGAAGCGGGGTTCCGGGTCACCCCGAAGGGACTGCGGCTGCGGGCCTGACCCGGGTCCGGGATTCAGTAGCGCCGGTTCACCAGCACCGGCACGGCGCGCCGCACCGGCCCGACCTCGGAGAGGTCGACATCGGTGACCAGCAGCCCCGGTCCGGCGCCGAGCGAGTCGAGCGCCGTGCCGGTCGGCCCGGACACCAGGCTCGCCCCGATCCCGGTCGGCACTCCGGCGGGCACGTCGTGCCCCACCGACGCCGGGTCGGCCTGGTCGCAGGCCGCCACGAACGCGGTGGAGTCCAGCGCCCGGGCACGGACCAGCAGGTCCCACTGCTCCTGCTTGCCCGGGCCGGCGCCCCACGAGGCCGGGACGACGACCAGCTCGGCCCCGGCGTCGCCGAGCTTCTGGAACAGGCCGGCGAACCGCAGGTCGTAGCAGGTCGCGAGCCCGACGGTGGCGCCGCCGACGGTGATCGTCACCGGGTCGGTCCCCGGCGCGACGGTGTCGGACTCGGCGAACCCGAAGGCGTCGAACAGGTGAATCTTGTCGTAGTGGGCCTCCACCCCGCCGCCGGTGGCGAGCAGGGTGTTGCGCACGCGGCCGTCGTCGGCGGGGGTGAACATCCCGGCGACGACCGTGACCCCGGCCCGCCCGGCGATCTCCCGGACCCGGGTCGCCCACGGTCCGTCGAGCGGCTCGGCGATCCCGCCGAGCGGCACACCGAAGCGGCACTGGGTGGCCTCGGGGAAGACGACGAGCTCGGCTCCCCGCCCGGCCGCGTCGGCGACGCCGTCGGCGATCAGGGCCAGGTTCTGCTCCGGTTCCGTCGTCGCGGCGATCTGGGCGAGCGCGATCCGCATCGGTCCTCCTACGCTGTGTGTCGGGCGGCGTCGTGCGAGCCCTCACCGACGTGTATACATTGTGTATGCCGCTGTCGAGGGAGTCCGGTCGCGAGCGTGCCCTGCTGTACCTGCGCGAGACGGTCCTCGCGGACCCGGGTGTCCAGGGCACCTTCCTCAACGAGGTCGAGCTCGCGGGGCGGATCGGCGTGTCCCGGACCCCGGTCCGCGAGGCGCTGCTCCTGCTCGTCGCCGACGGGCTGGTCGAGATGCTGCCCGGACGCGGGGCCTACGTGCCGCCGATGACCGGGCGGCAGGTCCGCGAGCTGATGGAGCTGCGCGGTCTCCTGGAGCGGCACGCCGCGGCCGGGACGATCGCGGCCGGGACCGTCCCGCTCGGGGCGATGCGCACCGTGCTCGAGGAGCAGCGCGCCCTGGCGAGCACCGGTGGCGACCCCGCGGCGTTCATCGACCTGGACATGACCTTCCACCAGGTACTCGTCGACGCCGCCGACAACGCCCTGCTCGCCCGCACCTACGCGAGCCTGCGGGTGCGCCAGCGGCGGGCCGGGGTGAGCGCGCTGTTCCGGTCGGCGGACCGCCAGCGCGCCGTCTGCAGCGAGCACGACGCGATCGTCGAGGCACTCGCCGCCGCCGACACCGACGCCGCGACGACCGCGATCACCGAGCACCTCCGGCTCACCGAGGGCGTGCTGCTGCAGGCCTGAGGGCACGTCAGGACGCCGTGCCCGCGACGAGGTACGCCTCGTCCTCGGCGTGGTCGGGGTCCCGTCCCAGCCCGAGACCGAGACCAGCGTCAACACGCAGGCGACGGCCAGGTAGCAGGCCACCGGGAGCCACCCGCCGAGCCCGCCGGAGAGCGCGGTGAAGGCGAGGGGCGCGATCGCCCCGCCGACGACGCCGGCGATCGTGTAGGCCAGCGAGCTGCCGGTGTAGCGCAGCCGCGGGGAGAACTGCTCGGTCACGAACGCCGCCTGCGGCCCGTACATGAACGAGTGCAGCGCCAGCCCGACGGTCACGCCCAGCACCAGCAGGCCGAACGACCCGCCGGCGATCATCGGGAAGAACACGAACGGCCAGACGATGCCGCCGGCCGCCGCGACGGCGTAGACGACGCGCCGGTTGACGCGGTCGCTCAGCGCGCCGGCGAGCGGGATCGCCGGCAGCTGGAACGCCGAGCCGACGAGGATCGCGCCGAGCACCTCGGAGCGGGAGAACCCGGCCTGCCCGGTCGCCCAGGTCAGCACGAACACGGTGAACAGCGCGTAGGTGACGTCCGGCCCGATCCGGCTGAGGATGCCCGCCAGCAACGGCCGCCCCTCGGTCGTGAAGACCTCCTTGACCGGCGCGTCCGGCCGCTCGCCGGACGCCGCGATCGCCTTGAAGACCGGCGTGTCCTCGAGCTTCAGCCGGATCCAGAGACCGAACGCGACGAGCACCGCGGAGAGCAGGAACGCCAGCCGCCAGCCCCAGTCGAGGAACTGCTGCTCGCTCAGCAGCACGGTGAGCAGCGCGAGCACGCCGTTGGACAGCAGGTTGCCCGCCGGCGGCCCGATCTGCGCCGCCGACGCCCAGAACCCGCGCCGCCGCGGATCGCCGAACTCGCTGGAGAGCAGCACGGCGCCGCCCCACTCCCCACCGACGCCGACACCCTGCGCGAACCGCAGCAGCACCAGGATGATCGGCGCGGCGACACCGATCGCGCCGTAGGTCGGGAGCAGGCCGATCAGGAAGGTCGCGGCGCCGATCAGCACCAGGGTCGCGACGAGGACCTGCTTGCGCCCGATGACGTCGCCGAGCCTGCCGAACACCACCCCGCCCAGGGGGCGGGAGACGTACCCCACCGCGTAGGTGGAGAACGCGAGGAGGAGGCCGGTCAGCGGGTCGGCCGCCGGGAAGAACAGCACCGGGAACACGAGCGCGGCCGCCGCGGAGTAGACGGCGAAGTCGTACCACTCCAGCGACGTGCCGGTGAGGCTGGCGACGAACGCCTTGCGCAGGTCGCGCCGGTCCACCGGCGGTGTCGACGCCTGTGACGACGAGGCGGGCGGTGAGCTCATCTCGGCCTCCGGGGTTGCGGGTCGAAGCGGTTGGACCGGCGTAATACTTGCTGTATACACAGTGTGTGCGCAAGTCTTCCGCGCATCGGTTACCGGACGGACACATGGAGGTCCCGTGCAGCTCGACCTGACCCTTCCCGACGGCAGCACCCGCTCGACCGACGTCGTGCGGGTGTTCAACGCCGGCTACGCCGGGCGCGCGCAGGAGGAGGTCGCGGCGCACGTCGCGGAGCTCGCCGAGCTCGGCGTCCCGGCGCCGTCGGCGGTCCCGGCGCTCTACCCGGTCTCGCCGTACCTGGCGTCGCAGACCGACCGGGTCCCCGCCCAGCACGACCGCACCTCCGGCGAGGCCGAGTGGGCCCTGGTCGTCGGTGACGACGTGGACGACCCGCTGCTCACCGTCGCCTGCGACCACACCGACCGAGCCCTCGAGGTGCACGGGGTGGCGTGGAGCAAGAACGCGAGCCCGGACGTCCTCGGTCGGCGCGCCTGGCGCCTCGCCGAGATCGCCGACCGCCTCGACGACATCCGGCTGCGTGCCTGGGTGCGGCACGGCGACGCCGAGCCCGAGCTCGTGCAGGACGCCACCCTCGCCGCGCTGCTGCCCCCGCAGTACTGGCTCGACGTGCTCCGCGAGCGCGGCTGGCTGGCCCCGGGCACCGTCGTGCTGTCCGGGACGATCCAGATGCGCGAGGGCGTCGACCAGTTCGCCGACGCCTGGCGGGTCGAGCTGCACGACCCCGCGACCGGGGACTCCATCGAGGCCGCCTACGAGATCGACCGGCTCCCGGAGCCGATCGGCTGACCACCGCGGGGACGACGCCCGACCGGCCCGGGGCCCGGGCGGCTGCGAGGATCACGGTCATGATCCGCCGCCCGACCGCGCACGATCCGCGTGACCGTCGCACCGCCCTCGCCCTCGCCGGCCTGCTCGGCGCCGCCGCCGTGCTGCACGCCGCCCGGCCCGAGCCGTTCGACTCGATCGTCCCGAAGAGCCTGCCCGGCGAGCCCCGGACCTGGACGTACGTGTCCGGGGTCGCCGAGGGCGCGGTGGCGGCGGCGCTCGTCCACCCGCGGACCCGCCGCGCCGGCGGCTGGGCCGCGGCCGGACTGTTCACCGCCGTGTTCCCGGCCAACGTGTCGATGGCGCTGCGCTGGCGGCGCAAGCCGGCCACGTACCGGGCGATCGCCTGGGGACGACTGCCGCTGCAGGTGCCGCTCGTGCTGTGGGCCCTGCGGGTCGCCCGCTCCGGCCGTACCCGCTAGCGACCCCACCGACGTCGGGCGCCGATCGACGAAAGTCGCCCCGCGGTCCACGATCTCGGGCAGCGCCGGACCCCCCGCACGGGATCTACTGGCCGCGGCCGGCGACCGCACGGCCGTGCTCAGGGGGGCTCCATGACCACGTCCGTACCGGCCCGGGACGCTCCGTCCGTCTCCGTCCCGTCGTTCGCGCGCACACCGGTGGGGCTGATCGCCGCCGTCGTCGGGGTGTACCACCTCGTGCTCGGCGCGCTCGGGCGCGGGCTGTACTTCGACGAGTCGCTGATGCTCGCGATCGGGCGGCACCACCTGGACTGGGGCTCGGCCGACCAGCCGCCGCTCACGCCCGCCCTCGCCGCGCTGGCCGACGCCGTCGCCCCCGGGGTGAACGGGGTGCTGCGGCTGGTGCCGTCGCTGGCGACCGCGGCGGCCGTCGTCGTCGCGGCACTGATCGCGCGGGAGCTGGGTGGCGACCGCCGCGCCCAGACCCTCACCGCACTCGCCCAGGCCACGGGCGTCTGGGTCACGATGACCGGGCACTTCGTCGCGCCGTACGTCCTGGAGCCGGTGCAGTGGCTGGTGATCGTGTGGCTCCTCGTGCGGTGGATGCGGCTCCGCGACGACCGGCTGCTGCTCGTGCTGGGCCCGGTGCTGGGGCTCGCCGCGCTGACCAAGTTCCAGGTGATGCTGTTCGCGGTCGTGCTCGTCGTGGCGGTGCTCGTCGCCGGGCCGCGGGACCTGTTGCGCAGGCCGGCCTTCTGGGCCGCCGCCGTGATCGCGGCGCTGATCGCGACCCCGACGCTGGTGTGGCAGGCCCTCCGCGGATGGCCGCAGCTGGAGATGGGGGCGGTCGTCGCCGGCGAGTCGGTCCTGTTCGGCGGGCCGGTCCCCAACGCCGTCCTGATGGTGCTGTTCGCCGGCGTGGCCGGGACCGTGCTGCTGGTGGCGGGCGTCCTGGGCACCGTCACCGACCCGCGGTTGCGCCCCTACCGGTTCCTGACCCTCGCCTTCCTGCTGCTGTGGATCTTCTTCGCCGTCACCGTCGGACGCGCCTACTACCTGGACGGGATCCACGGCGCGATCGCGGCCGTGGGCGCGGTGTGGTTCCAGCACCGCCGGGAGGCGGGCCACCGGCGGCTGTCCTGGGCCGCCTGGCCGGGCGGGGTACTGGCGGTCCTGGTGGCGGCGACCACGTTCGGTCTGAGCACCGCCTTCACCGCGCCCGACATCCCGCAGCGGATCACCGACGCCGTCGCGGGCGTGTACGACGCGCTCCCACCCGAGCAGCGGGAGCGGACCGTCGTCTACGGGGAGTCCTACATCTACTCGTCCTACGTCGACACCTTCGGCTCGGCGTCCGGGCTGCCGCAGGCCTACGGCGGCAACCGCGCCTACGGCTACTTCGCCCCACCACCGGACGACCACGACTCGGTCGTCTTCCTCGGCAAGGACCCGTCCACGCTCGCGCCGACCGGCGTCGTCCTGCGGCAGGCGGCCGACCTCGGCGACGGGACCCGGGTGTGGGTCGGCGACGGGATGCGGCGGCCGTGGTCCGCGGTGTGGCCCGAGCTGCGCACGCTGCAGGTCAGCTGAGCGGCGCACGTCCTGCGGCGGGGGTAGCGTCGGCGCCGTGCCCGAGGGAGACACCGTCTACCTGGCCGCGGTGCGGCTGCACGCCGCGCTGGCCGGCCACGAGCTCCTCCGCGGGGAGCTGCGGCACCCGCGGCTGGTGGAGCACGACCTGGCAGGACTGACCGTCACCGGCGTCGCCCCGGTCGGGAAACACCTGTTCACCCGGTTCGACGACGGCCGCAGCCTGCACAGCCACTTCCGGATGGACGGCGCGTGGCACCTGTACCGGCCCGGGATGCGCTGGCGGCGGGTCGCGCACGAGGCCCGTGCGGTGCTGGAGACCCGGGAGCGGGTCGCCGTCGGCTTCGCGCTGCACGACCTCGAGCTCCTGCCGACCGCCGACGAACACACCCTCGTCGGGCACCTCGGCCCGGACCTGCTCGACCCGGACTGGGGCGCCGGCCACGAGGCCGAGGCGCTGCGCCGGATGTCCGCGCGCGGGGACCACGAGCTCGGTCTGGTGCTGCTGGAGCAGCGGGTGATGGCGGGGCTGGGCAACCTGTACCGCAACGACATCTGTTTCCGGCTCGGGCTGACACCCTGGGTGCTGGTGCGGGACGTCCCGGACCTGCCGGGCGTGATCGCGCTGTCGCGCACGCTGCTGTCGTCCAACAAGGACAGACCCGAGCAGACGACGACGGGGTCGCTCGCCGCGGGCGAGGCACACTGGGTCTTCGAGCGGTCGGGCCGGCCCTGCCGGCGCTGCGGGACCCGGATCCGGACCGCCGACCAGGGCGAGCCGCCCCGGGACCGGGTCACCTATTGGTGCCCACGCTGCCAGCGGGGTCCCGCGCCCGAGCCGGTGCGCCGCAGGACCGGCCCGCGCCGCGGCGCCCCCGGCCGTCCTCCCCCGGGCGCACGCACCCGCTGACCCGCCGCGCCCGGACGCGCAGACCGCACCCCGTCGCCGCCCGGCGCGCTCCCGACCTCGGCCGACGCACCCCGTGCCCGGCCGACACACCCCCCTGACCGGCCGACGCATCCCGTGCCCGGCCCGCGCGACCCCTGACCGGCCTACACACCCCCTGACCGGCCGAGGCACCCCACGCGACGGGTGCCACGACCGGCGACGGGGTGCGTCCGGGCGCGCACCCCCGCCCGCGCGGACGCCGGCGCGCCCCTCCCCGGCCGATGCACCCCTGGCCGGCTGACGCACCTCTGCCCCGCCGACGCACCGCCCGGCCCTCCGACGCACCGCCCGGCCCTCCGACGCACTGCCCGGCCCTCCGACGCACCCCACGCGACGGGTGCCACGACCGGCGACGGGGTGCGCCAGGGCCGCCGTCGCGCGGGCGGCGCGGCGGTGGGCGGCGCGGCGGTGGGCGGCGCAGGATCACGGCCGGGGCCGGACGCGCGGACGCCGCGCCCCGGAGCGGGGCGCGGCGTCCGTGTGCGGTGGAGCGGCGGCTCAGGCGGTGCCGGGCTGCTGCTGGTTCTGCTGGGTGTTCTGCTGCGCCGGCGCGGGGTTCGACGGCAGCTGCTGGGTGCTCTGCTCGCCCTGCCCGACCTGAGGCGCCTGCTGCCCGCCGGCGATCGGGGTCCCGGACATCGAGGCCCGGATCTGGTCCAGCCGCGACGCACCGGCCATGTCGGTGGTCGACTGCTGGACCTCGAGCATCCGGCCCTGCACCGAGTTCTGCGCGAGCTCCGCCGAGCCGAGGGCGTTGGCGTACCGCTTCTCGATCTTGTCGCGGACCTCGTCGAGCGACGGGGCGTTGCGCGGCGCGGACAGCTCGCTCATCTGCTGGAGCGAGCTCGCGGCCTGCTCCTGCATCTTCGCCTGCTCGAGCTGGCTGAGCAGCTTGGTGCGCTCGGCGATCTTCTGCTGCAGGACCATCGAGTTGCGCTCGACGGCCTGCTTGGCCTGCTCGGCCGCACCGATCGACTGGTCGTGCAGCGTCTTGAGATCCTCGACGCCCTGCTCCGCCGTCACCAGCTGGGTGGCGAACGTCTGGGCGGACTGCTCGTACTGCTGGGCCTTCTGCTCGTCGCCCTGGGCGCGGGCCTGGTCGGCGAGGACCAGAGCCTGCTTGGCCGACGACTGCAGCTTCTCGATCTCCCCGAGCTGACGGTTCAGCTTCATCTCCAGCTGCCGCTGGTTGCCGATGACCGCCGCCGCCTGCTGGGACAGCTGCTGGTGCTGCCGCTGGGCGTCCTCGATGGCCTGCTGGATCTGCACCTTCGGGTCCGCGTGCTCGTCGACCTTCGACGAGAACAGGGCCATCAGGTAGCTCCAGGCCTTGGTGAATCCGTTGGCCATCTCTCCGCCTACCTCCGCTGGGGCTCGCTCACGACCGTGCCCGCGTATCGGCGGGCGCACCGGGACGGGCCGACCCCGCGTTCCCCCCGCGGTCGGCGCCGGCACTCCGGCCCTCTCCATCCTGGCACCGCTGCCAGTACGCGCGCACCCTACCGTGACGAGCCGGGCGGGGATCCGAGCATCTCCGAAAGTCGATCAGGCGGCGGAGGCGACCGGGCCGCCGGCCGACGCGGGCGCCACCACCGGCGTGCCGGGACGGCCGGCCAGGCGCAGCTCGGCGTGCCGCTGGCCGATCGGGACCAGGACGTCGTCGCGGCGCAGCTCGCCGGCCATCTCCACGGCGACCGAGGTCAGCAGGTCCGGGACGGAGATGCCGAGTGCCTCGCAGATCGCGGCGAGCAGCTCGCTGGAGGGTTCCTTGCGGCCGCGCTCGACCTCGGACAGGTACCCGAGGCTGACCCGCGCGGCCCGCGAGATGTCGCGCAGCGTGCGCCGGCGCTCGGTGCGCGCCTGGCGCAGGCCGCTGCCGATCGCTTCCCGCAGCAGCATGTGCCCTCCTCGACTCGTCCCACCGGGGTGGGGTGGCACCGTGCCCCGGTGTGAATCACCGTACCGACTCGCAGACCGGATCGGCGGGACCGATCGTGCGCGCCCCTGTCCGCCCACGGCGAACACCTCAACGCCCGCGGGCGGCGGTTCAGTCCCCGCAGGTCAGGCGGGCTGGGCCCGGGCGGCCTTGACGACGTAGTCGACGCCGGTCACGACGGTCAGCACCAGCGCGACGGCCATGACCACCCACTGCACGACCAGCACCGCGGCCACGGCCCCCGGGAGCAGCAGCGGCAGCGGGAGCAGGAACAGCCCGATGGCGACGGTCTGGGCGACCGTCTTCGCCTTCCCGCCGCGGCTGGCCGGGATGACCCCGCGCCGGATCACCGCGAACCGCAGCACCGTGATGCCGAGCTCCCGGCCGAGGATCACGATCGTCACCCACCACGGGACGACGGCCAGCATCGACAACCCGATCAGCGCCGCCCCGGTGAGTGCCTTGTCGGCGATCGGGTCGGCGAGCGCCCCGAACCAGGTGACGAGGCCCCGGCTGCGGGCGAGCTGCCCGTCGAGCCGGTCGGTCAACGCCGCGACCACGAACACGGCGAACGCGATCAGCCGCCAGACGGTGTCCTCGCCGCCCCCGGTGAACAACGCCGCGACGAACACCGGGACGAGGACCAGCCGCAGGCAGGTCAGCGCGTTCGCGATGTTCAGCAGCGGCGCCTGCCCGCCGACCGGCACGGTGCCGCCGGCGGGCTGCGACGAGCTCATCCGGCCGCCACCGCGGGCACGGGGTCGTCGATCCCGGCGCGCGGCAGCAGCTCGCAGGCCTCCACGAGCAGGTCGACACCCTCGGTGTCGAGCACCCGGCAGCGGACGAGGTCACCCGGGCGCAGCGACGACGGGTCCGGGCCGTCGTCGGCCGCGGCGACGACGTAGGACTCGCCGTCGGCGTCCGGGCCCTGGTGGGCGGCGCGGCCGGCGCAGTCGTCCTCGTCGTCGGCATCGGTCCGCTCGACCAGGACGACGACCTCGGTGCCGATCCGCTCCTCGGCCCGCTGCTCCATGAGCTCGTCGGCCAGCGCCGAGATCCGCGCGACGCGGGCCTGCACCTCGGCCGGGTCGACCTTGCCGTCGTAACCCTCGGCCTCGGTGCCGTCCTCGTCGGAGTACCCGAACACGCCGACGGCGTCGAGCCGGGCCCCGGTCAGGAACGCCTCGAGCTCGGCGAGGTCCTCCTCAGTCTCGCCGGGGAACCCGACGATCACGTTGGACCGGATCCCGGCCTCCGGCGCGAGCTCGCGGATCCGCGTGCACAGGTCCAGGAAGTCGGTGCGCGAGCCGAAGCGGCGCATCCGGCGCAGCACGGTCGCCGACGCGTGCTGGAACGACAGGTCGAAGTAGGGCGCGATCCCCGGCGTCGTCGCGATCGCGGCGAGCAGGTCCGGGCGCAGCTCGGCGGGCTGCAGGTACGACACGCGCACCCGCTCGACACCGGGGGTGGAGCCGAGGCGCGGCAGCAGGTCGACCAGCGCGCGGGTGCCGCCCGGCAGGTCCTTGCCGTACGACGTCGAGTTCTCGCTGACCAGTACCAGCTCCCGCACACCCTGCGACGCCAGCCAGGCCGCCTCGCCGAGGACGTCGGCAGGCGGGCGGGACACGAAGCTGCCGCGGAAGGACGGGATCGCGCAGAACGCGCACCGGCGGTCGCAGCCCGAGGCGAGCTTCAGCGACGCGACCGGTCCGCCGGCGAGCCGGGTGCGGGCGATGCCCGCGAGGTCGGGAACCCAGTCGTGCCCCGGCACCGACACGTCGGCGGTGGCGGCGGGCCGCTCCACCGGCGAGATCGGCAGCAGGGTGCGGCGGTCCACCGGCACGTGCGGGGCGGGGGCGTGGCCGCCGAGGACGTCGCCGAGCCGCTCGGCGAGCTCCGGGTAGGCGTCGAAGCCGAGCACGGCGTCGGCCTCCGGCAGGTCGGCGGCCAGCTCGGCGCCGTACCGCTCGGCCAAACAGCCGACCGCGACGACCTTCGCACCGGCCGGGCGGGCCACGTCCGAGGCGGCCAGCACGGTGTCGATCGAGTCCTTCTTGGCCTGCTCGACGAAGCCGCAGGTGTTGACGAGGATGACGTCGGGCGAGCCGCCCTCGGCGTCGACCAGCTCCCAGCCGGAGCCGGTCAGGCGGCCGGCGAGCTCCTCGGAGTCGACCTCGTTCCGCGCGCAGCCCAGGGTCAGCAGGGCGGCGCGCCGGGGCGCGTTCTCGGGGGAAGCCACGGCCTCCAGGATAGACGGCGGCCCGGCCGGCCCACGCGGTGCGGTCTAGGCTCGGCGTCCGTGGCCGATCCCGACCCCGACGTGCACGTCCGCCGCGCCCGCACCCCCGACGTCCGCACGATCCGCGAGCTGGTGGACCAGTACGCCGGGAAGGTGCTGCTCGCGAAGGAGACGGTGACCCTCTACGAGGCCGTCCCCGAGTTCCTGGTCGCCGAGCTCGACGGCCGCGTCGTCGGTTGCGGTGCGCTGCACGTGCTCTGGGAGGACCTCGGTGAGATCCGGACGGTCGCGGTCTCCCCGTCGGTTCTGGGGCGCGGCGTCGGGCACCGGATCGTCGACGCGCTGATCGCCGGCGCCCGCGACCTCGGCCTGAAGCGGCTGTTCGTGCTGACCTTCGAGAAGCAGTTCTTCGCCCGTCACGGGTTCGCCGAGATCGACGGGACGCCCGTGTCGGCCGAGGTGTTCGCCGCGATGCTGCGCTCCTACGACACCGGCGTCGCCGAGTTCCTGGATCTCGCGCACGTCAAGCCGAACACACTGGGCAACGTCCGGATGTTGCTGACACTCTGACCCCATGGCCGGACACGGGGCCGCACACGACGCCGTCGGGGCGTGGCGGTGGCGCACCTCCGTCGCGCTCCGCCCGCTGGTGCGCGAGATCTGGGCGTGGCGGTCGCCTACCGGGCCGGCGGGCACCCACCAGGGGGTGTCGAGCGGGCACCTGACGGTGATCCTCTGCCTGGAGGGTGCGGTCGAACTGCTGCGCAAACCCGACCCGGGACGGGGAGCGGGACGCTTCGCGGCGTCCGCGGCCGGGCTGCACGCCGCCCCCGCCGTCATCGCGACCGGGGAGCTGCAGGCCGGCCTGCAGCTCGCCCTGACCTGGCGGGGCGCCCGGGCGCTGCTGGGGCTGCCCGCGTCCGAGCTGGCGTCCGACGTCGTCGACCTGGGGCTTCTCCTGCCGGACACCGGCACGCTGCTGGACCGGTTGCACGCCACGCCGTCGTGGGCGGGCCGGTGCGCCCTCCTCGACGCCGAGCTGTGCCGGATCGCCGCACGGCGCACGGGCCCGGCCGGTCCACCGCCGGAGATCGGGCGTGCCTGGGACCTGCTGGTCCGTTCCGGGGGCACGGTGCGGGTCGCGGATCTCGCCGACGACGTCGGCTGGTCGGCCCGGCACCTCGGCGAGCGGCTCCGCCGAGAGACCGGGCTCGGCACCAAGACGGCGGCGCGGGTGATCCGGTTCGAGCGGGCCTGCGCGCTGCTGCGCTCGCGTACCGCTCCTGCACTCGTCGACGTGGCCACGACCTGCGGCTACGTCGACCAGCAACACCTCGCCCGGGACTTCCGCGAGCTCGCCGGGACGACCGCGCGGGGCTGGCTGGCCGAGCGGCCCTGACCCGGGCCCGGCTCAGCCGGCGATCGCGCGGACCGCGGCGACGACCCCCCACACCAGGGCGGCGACGATCAGGACGACCAGCGACAGCACCAGCAGCACCGGTGCCAGGACCAGTACGACGCCGATGAGCACCTTCGCCGCGGTGCCGAGTGCGGCGAAACCACCCTTGATCGCGCCCCAGAGCACGTTGCGCCCCTCCGCGTAGGCGCGCCCGGCACCCACCGCCGCGCCGACGCCGGGACCGCCCTCGCTCGCGATCCGCTCCAGCCCGGCGGCCAGGTCGTCGACCTTCTCCAGGGCCGCCTGGGCGAGCCGGTCCACGATCGCGGCGAGCAGCCGCTCGCCCGCCACGCGCAGTGTCGTGGCCAGGTCCGGAGGCGGGCCCGTCCGCGGGACCGCCGTGCCGGTCGGGACGGAGCGCAGCGCCGGGCGTCCGACCGCCGGCGCCGTCACCGGCGCATCCCGGGCCGGGTCCCGGTGGGGGCATCCCCCGTGCGGGTGTCGGTGGGCATCGCCGCCCCTTCCGCCGTACGTCGTCGTGGGCCGTGATCGAGCGTAGGTCGCCACGCCGCGCACCGGGGCCTCCGTCCGGCCGCACCGCATCGGCAATCGGGTGGAGCGAGGGTGCCGATCGTGCGGAGCCGGACGTACCGTCCGGCGACGAGCGCCCCCGGTGGGAGGAGTCCCGATGCGCGTCCGCGACCGAGCCACGCTCGACCTGGTGATCCTTTCCGCGGTGCAGGCCGAGCCGGGCGACGGCACGGCGATCGCCCGGCTGGTGCGCGACCGCACCGGCGGCGTCGTCGACCTCTCCCCCGGCACCCTGCACAGCACGCTGCACCGGATGCGCCGCAACCGGCTGGTGGCCAGGGCCCCGGGGTCGACCCGCTACCGCCTGACCGCGTCCGGCGCGCGGGTGCTGCGCGGACGCCGGCGCGAGTTCGAGCGCGGAGTGCGCGCGGTCCGGGCCGTGCTGCCCGCCGACGGGGACTGACCACCGGCCCCGCCGCCTCCCGCCTCCTGCACGACGGCGAGTGCCCCCACCACCCGGTGGCGCGCCGGTCCACCTGGTCGACGACGACCCCGCCGGCCAGCTCGCGCGCATCCGGACCCACCCTCACCCCTCGACGCAACCGCACAGGTTTCGGGCGTTCGCACGGGTTATGCCCTGTGCGGGGGCCCCTGAGCCTGTGCGGCGGGGCCGGACCCTGTGCGGCTGCGGTGCCCCCCGGGGGGCGTCGCGGCGGGCGCGCGGATCGTGCGCAGACGGTGGAGCGCCGGGAACCGGCGCGGGGGCCGGGGCGATACTCGGCGCCGTGTTCCGACTCGCCCTGCACACCCCGGAGATCCCGCCCAACACCGGGAACGTCATCCGGCTGGCCGCGAACACCGGCGCCGAGCTGCACCTGATCCGGCCGCTCGGGTTCTCCCTCGACGAGCGGGCGGTGCGCCGGGCCGGGCTCGACTACGGCGAGCTCGCCGACGTCGTCGTGCACGCGGGGACCGACGCCTTCGCCGCGTGGGTGGCGGACGCCGGGGCGCGGGTCTACGCGTTCACCACCGGCGCGCCGGTGCGCTACACCGACGTCGCCTACTCCCCCGGCGACGTGCTGCTGTTCGGCCGCGAGTCCACGGGGCTCCCGGCCGACGTCGCCGGGGCGGCGTGGGTGACCGGCCGGGTGGCGCTGCCGATGCGGCCGTCGAACCGGTCGCTGAACCTGGCCAACGCGGCCGCCGTCGCCGTCTACGAGGCGTGGCGGCAGACCGGGTTCCGGTAGCGCGCGAGGCGCTCGGCCGTCAGCCCTGCCGGACGGCCTGCACGTCGAGCTGGATCTCGATCGTCGAGCCGACGACCGGCAGTCCCTTCGCGATCGTCTGCTGCCAGTTGAGCGTGTAGTGCTCGCGGTGCAGCTGCCCGGTGGCGATCGCGCCGACCCGGTCGCCGTTCCACTCCGCGGAGCCCAGGAACGTGGTGTCCAGCGAGACGTCGCTGGTCAGGCCGTGCAGGGTGAGGTCGCCGTCGACGGTCCAGCGGTTCCCGCCGTGCGCGGCGAAGCGGACGCTGGAGAAGCGCAGCTCGGGGAACCGCTCGACGTCGAGGAAGTCGGCGGAACGCAGGTGGGTGTCGCGGGCGTCGGCGTTCGTGTCGACGCTCGCGGAGTCGATGACGACGTCCACCGAGGACTCCTCGAACGGCTCCGCGATCCGGATCCGGCCCTGGAACCGGTTGAACCGTCCGTACACCTTGGACAGTCCGATGTGGCGGGCGACGAACCGGACCGAGCTGTGGTCGGGGTCGATCACGAACAGGCCGGGCCGCGGCGGGCGCAGCGCCGGGTCCTCGCCGAGGACGATCGTGCCCATGTCGGCGTGCTGGCCCCAGGAGACCTCGACGACGTCGGTCACCTGCTGGTAGCCGCCCGCGTCGACCCGCACGCGGTACTGGCCGGGCATCAGCGACGCGGCGAACCGGCCGAACGGGTCGGTGTCGAGGTGTGCGACCCGGCGGTCACCGCCGTCGATCACGGAGATCTCGGTGCCGTGCAGCGCCCCGCCGCGGCCGTCGCGGACCTGGCCCGACAGCACGCCGCCGGTGAGGGGGATCGGGACCAGGGCGTGCCGGTCGGTGGTCCCCCGTGCCGGACGACGACGGTCCTTCTTCCTCCAGAACACCGGCCAGACCTCCTCCGCCCGGGCACCGGGCAGGACGACGTGCGGCCACCGGACAGTGACCCCGGCCGTCACTCTGGCACGTTCGTGACGGTCTCGTTAACCCGTCCAAGCCAAAGAGTGATCACGCTTGGTATTGGTCACACCACACCATCACTCGTCGTCGCCGCCACCGACCTCGCCGCCGTCGGCGGTGCCGCCGCCGCGGATCAGGTACAGGGCGTTCTCCAGCTCGTCCGGCTTCACCAGCACGTCGCGGGCCTTGGACCCCTCGGACGGCCCGACGATGTGCCGGGTCTCCAGCAGGTCCATCAGCCGGCCCGCCTTGGCGAAACCGACGCGGAGCTTGCGCTGCAGCATCGACGTCGAACCGAACTGCGACGTCACGATCAGCTCGGCGGCCTGCAGCAGGACGTCCAGGTCGTCGCCGATGTCGGCGTCGATCTCCTTCGCCTCCCCGGCCTTGGCCGCGGTGACGCCCTCGGTGTAGCTGGGCTCGGCCTGCTCCTTGGTGAACCCGACGACCTTGGCGATCTCGTCGTCGTCGACGAAGGCGCCCTGCATGCGGACCGGCTTCCCGGCGCCCATCGGCAGGTAGAGCGCGTCGCCCATGCCGATCAGCTTCTCCGCGCCCGGCTGGTCGAGGATGACCCGGGAGTCGGTCAGCGACGACGTCGCGAACGCCAGTCTGGACGGGACGTTCGTCTTGATCAGGCCGGTGACGACGTCGACCGACGGCCGCTGGGTCGCCAGGATCAGGTGGATCCCGGCCGCACGGGCCTTCTGGGTGATCCGGACGATCGCGTCCTCGACGTCGCGCGGGGCGGTCATCATGAGGTCGGCGAGCTCGTCGACGATGCACATGATGTACGGGTACGGCCGGTACACCCGCTCCGAGCCGGGCGGCGCGGTGATCTCGCCGGAGCGGACCTTGCGGTTGAAGTCGTCGATGTGCCGGACCCGGTTGGCCTGCATGTCCTGGTAGCGCTGCTCCATCTCCTCCACCAGCCAGGCCAGCGCGGCGGCGGCCTTCTTCGGCTGGGTGATGATGGGCGTGATCAGGTGCGGGATGCCCTCGTACGGGGTCAGCTCGACCATCTTCGGGTCGATGAGGATCATCCGGACCTCGTCCGGGGTGGCCCGGGTCAGCAGCGACACCAGCATCGAGTTGACGAAGCTCGACTTGCCGGAGCCGGTGGAGCCAGCGACCAGCAGGTGCGGCATCTTCGCCAGGTTCGCGACGAGGTAGTGGCCCTCGATGTCCTTGCCCAGCCCGATGCCCATCGGGTGCTGCTCGTTGCGCGCGGAGTTCGAGCGCAGGACGTCGCCGAGCCGCACCATCTCGCGGTCGGTGTTCGGCACCTCGATGCCGACCGCGGACTTGCCGGGGATCGGGGCGAGCAGCCGGACGTTGTCGTTCGCGACCGCGTAGGCGAGGTTCCGCTGCAGCTGGGTGATCTTCTCGACCTTCACCGCGGGGCCGAGCTCGATCTCGTAGCGGGTGACCGTCGGGCCGCGGGTGAAGCCGGTGACCTGGGCGTCGATGTTGAACTGGTCCAGCACGCCGGTGATCGCCTCGATCATGGCGTCGTTGGCGGAGCTGCGGGTCTTCGGCGGCGGCCCGGCCTCCAGGGCGTCCGGCGGGGGCAGGACGTACTCGGACTCGCCGACCGGCTCCCGGATCGCCATCGAGAGCTGCTCACCCTCGGTGGGCGGCGAGTCCTCCGCCGGCGGGGTCTCGACGACCGGCTTGCGCGGAGCCTTCTTCGCCGCCGCGGCGGCGGGGACCTCCGGGGGCGCGCCGGGCACCTCGGCGTCGACCGGAGTGGGGGCGTGCTCGCCCTCCTCGACCCGGTACGCGTCGGCCTCCGACGCCTGCTGACGGCGGCGCGACGGGCGCCGGCGCTTCGGCGCCTCCTCCCCGTTCTCGGCGGCCTCCTTCTCGGCGACGGCGTCGGCGACCGTGCGCGGCGCGCCGTCCTCGCCGGTCTCGTCGTCCTCGGGCGGGAGCTGCCCGGTGAGCCTGCGGAACCGGTCCGGCAGCTCCCGGACCGGGATGCCGGTCACGAGCAGCACCGAGTACAGCGTGAGCAGGACGAGTACCGGCACGGCCGTCCACAGCGTGAGACCCGCCTCGAGCGGGGTGCCCGCGACGTAGCCGACGGCGCCGCCG
Source organism: Pseudonocardia sp. EC080619-01 (assembly GCF_001420995.1). Lineage (NCBI taxonomy): Bacteria > Bacillati > Actinomycetota > Actinomycetes > Pseudonocardiales > Pseudonocardiaceae > Pseudonocardia > Pseudonocardia sp. EC080619-01. The sequence goes on from NZ_CP012184.1 coordinate 1,156,683, forward strand.
GCACCGCGCCACGCGTCGGGCTCGGACGGACCGCCCCGGGCGAGGTGGACCAGGCCGAGCACGCCCAGCGCGAGCAGCAGCGACCCCGCCACGATCCGCGGCCGCGCCTCCGGGTGCGCCGGTGTCGTCACCAGGACGACGCCGATGCCCAGCAGGATCACCGGCAGCAGCACCCCGGTCACGCCCATCACGGCCTGGACGACGAACGTGAACCAGTAGCCGACCGAGCCGCCCGCCTGCCACCACAGTCCGGCCGCGGCGATCACCGCGAGCACGAGCATGCCGAAGCCGAGCCCGTCACGGCGGTGCGCGGGATCGATGTCCCGAGTCCGGCCGACGGCGCGGCCCGACGCCCGGAACGTCCGCGCGACACCCCGCCCGACCGCGTCGATCCCGCGGTCGATCAGGTCGGGTCCCTGGCGCTTCGGCGGCGTCCGGCGCGTGGTGGACCGCTTGCGGGACGCCGACGCGCGCGAGCCGGACCGCCCCGAGCCGCGACCCGCGGCCGCTCTCGTGGTGGTCCTGCCCGTGCTCGTACGTCCTGCCATGTCACACACGGTAGCCCGCGGTGAAGATCGAACCGTGGACCGACGCGGGGGCCTGCGGCTCGTGAGTGGTTATCGCGGTCATAGCCGCGATAACCACTCACGGGCGGCGCAGCCGCCTACACGGCGATGACAGTAGGCACGATCATCGGCCGGCGACGGTAGGTGTCCGACACCCAGCGCCCGACGACCCGCCGGACGCCCTGGGCGATCCGGTGCGGGTCGCTCACACCCTCGTTCTCCAGGCGGGACAGCTCGTTCTCGACGAGCGCCTGCGCGGCGTCGAGCGCCTTGGGGTCGTCGGAGAACCCGCGGCCGGACAGCGTCGGCCGGGACAGCGCCCGCCCCGTCTTGTGGTCGATCGCGACGGTGATCTGGATGAACCCGCCCTCGCCGAGCGCGATCCGGTCGCCGAGGGTGTTCTCCCCGACGTCGCCGACGGCCAGGCCGTCGACGTAGACCTGGCCGACCTCGACCCGCCCGGTGATGCCGGCCTTGCTGTCGACGAGATCGACGACGACGCCGTTCTCGGCGATCACGACCGAGTCCTCCGGCACCCCGGTCTTGCGGGCAAGTTCGGCGTTGGCGCGCAGGTGGCGCCACTCGCCGTGCACCGGCATGACGTTCGACGGCCGTACCGCGTTGTAGAGGAACAGCAGCTCGCCGGCCGGGGCGTGCCCGGAGACGTGCACCTTGGCGTTGCCCTGGTGCACGACGGTCGCGCCCAGCCGGGTCAGGCCGTTGATCACTGCGAAGACCGCGGTCTCGTTGCCCGGGATCAGCGAGCTGGCCAGGATGATCGTGTCGTCCGGGCGGATCGTGATGCTGCGGTGGTCGCCGCGGGCCATTCGGGACAGCGCCGCGAGCGGCTCGCCCTGGGACCCGGTGGAGACGAGCACCAGCTGGTCGTCGGGCAGGCGCATCGCCTCGTCGATGTCGACGAGGAGCCCGTCCGGGATGTTGAGCAGCGAGTGGTCGTCGGCCAGGCCCATGTTGCGGACCATCGACCGGCCGGTCAGGCAGACCTTGCGGCCGTGCGCGTGCGCGGCGTCGAGGACCTGCTGGACGCGGTGCACGTGGCTGGCGAAGCAGGCCAGGATGATCCGCGACGGGGCCCGCCGCACCAGGTCGGCGATGACCGGCCCGATGTCGGACTCCGGGGTGACGAAGCCGGGGACCTCGGCGTTCGTGGAGTCGACCAGGAACATGTCGACACCCTCCTCGCCCAGCCGGGAGAACCCGGCGAGGTCGGTGAGCCGCCCGTCGAGCGGGAGCTGGTCGAGCTTGATGTCACCGGTGTGCAGCACCAGGCCGGCCGGGGTGCGGATCGCGACCGCGACCGCGTCCGGGATGGAGTGGTTGACCGCGAAGTACTCGCAGTCCCAGCCGCCGTGGGAGACCCGGTCTCCCTCGGAGACCTCCTGCAGGCGCGGGGTGAGCCGGTGCTCCTTGCACTTGGCCGCGACCAGGGCGAGCGTGAACCGCGAGCCGACGACGGGGATGTCCGGCCGCATCCGCAGCAGCCACGGCACGGCACCGATGTGGTCCTCGTGGCCGTGGGTGAGGACGAGCGCGTCGATGTCGTCGAGCCGGTCCTCGATGGCGCGGAAGTCGGGCAGGATCAGGTCGACGCCGGGCGAGTCGTCGGACGGGAACAGCACGCCGCAGTCGACGACGAGCAGTCGGCCCTCGTACTCGAAGACCGTCATGTTCCGGCCGACCTCGCCGATGCCGCCGAGCGCGAAGGTGCGCAGGCCGCCCTTCGCGAGCGCGGGCGGGCGTCCCTCCGGCAGCTCGGGACGGTCGATCTTCTCCGGCGGGGCGCTCAGGGACCGCCCGGGTCGGTTCCGGCGGTCGTTGCGCTGGGGACTCACTGGGGTTCGTGCCTCACAAGGTTCGTCACTGATGGATGGTGGGGCGGATCAGGTACGCGGGTACGCGATCTCGGCCCCGAGGTCGGTGGCGGTGCGCCCGCCGAGCGCGCCGTGCCCGGACTGGTAGAGCGGGACACCGGGCCGGGACAGCGGGTCCAGCGCGACACCCGCGACGGCGAGATCCCCGGCGATCGCGGCGACCTGCTCCTCGGTGGCGGGCGGCAGCGGCAGCCGGGTCTCGCCGACGTCGATGCCGCGCAGCCGCAGCGCCGTCTTCGCGAAGACGGCGCCGCCGACGCGGCCCATCGCCCGGATCACCGGGAGCATCGCGTAGTGCAGCGCGCGGGCCCGCTGGTGCTCGCCCGCGTGGTAGGCGTCGATCATCGCACGCAGCCGGTCGGCGACGACGTGGCCGATCACGGACACGAAGCCGACGGCACCGACCGACAGCCACGGCAGGTTCACCGGGTCGTCGCCGGAGTAGTAGGCCAGCGTCGTGGTCGCGAGGACCTCGGTGCCGACCCGCAGGTCGTTGCGGGCGTCCTTCACCGCGACGATCCGCGGGTGCTGGGCGAGCCGCTGGAACGTCTCGACGTCGATCCCGATCACGCTGCGCGGCGGGATGTCGTAGAGCATCACCGGCAGGTCGGTGGCGTCGGCGACCGCGGTGAAGTGCGCGATCAATCCCTCCTGCGGCGGCCGCGAGTAGTACGGCGTCACGGTCAGCAGACCGTGCGCGCCGGCCTGCTCCGCGCCGCGCGCGAGCTCGATCGAGTGCGCGGTGTCGTAGGTCCCGGCGCCGCTGATGATCGTCGCCCGGTCACCGACGGCCGCGACGACCGCGCGGATCAGCTCGCGCTTCTCGGCGTCCGAGGTGGTGGGGCCCTCACCGGTGGTCCCGTTGACGACCAGACCGTCGTTGCCCAGGTCCACCAGATGGGCGGCGAGCTCCTCCGCCTTGCCCAGGTCGAGCTCCCCGTCGGGATCGAACGGGGTCACCATCGCGGTGAGGACCTCGCCGAACGGACGACGTGGCGGGTGCTGCCCCGCCGGGGCGGTCTGGGAGCCGGAGTCCATGGGGGTCGACGGTACCGCCTCGGCGGTGCGATGAGACCTCAGAGCCCGGAGGGCGCGGCGCGGTAGGCCTCCACGTCGGCGGGCAGCCCCTGGACCTCGACGCGGGCCGCGTCGCGACCGAACGCGTGCAGCACCAGCTCCGACGGCTCGCCGACCACCGTGACCAGGCCGTGCCCGGTCGCGACGACCTGCTGCGCCCCCTCCGGACGCTGCAGCACGATGCCGACCGGGCTGCGCCGGAACAGCAGCTTCGCCTGCGACGACAGCAGGGTCCACAGCTGCCCGTCGCGCTGCGGCTCGGACGGCCGCGGCTCCCAGCCGGCCTCGCCCCGCCGGAGGTCCTCGTGGTGGACGAAGAACTCGGCGCCGTTGGCGATCTCGTCGACCTTGCCGACCTTGAACGGCGACCACCCCGGGGGGCCCTTGCGGAGGTCGTCGATCATGTTCGGCCAGGCCTCGGAGGCGTAGCCCTCCATCGCCTTCTCGGTGACCCCGGACAGCGCGGGCACCAGGATGCCCGCCGCGCTCCACGGCTGCCGCTCCCGCACCAGGAGGTGGGTGAGCAGGTCACGGGCGTTCCAGCCCTCGCACAGGGTCGGGCGGTCCGGGCCGGAGCGTTCGAACTCGGCGCAGATGGCGGCACGTTCGTCGGTCGCGAGGCTCACCGTGCCCAACGTAGTGCGCGCGGCCGTCCGACGCCCACCGGCGCACCGCACGACGAGCGGCGGACGAACGGTCGACAGACGGATGACGGAACGACGCCGTTTTGTAGCCAGTGATACAGATCTCACCCGTCGGGGTGCGCATACTCCCCGCGTCCCGTTCTCAGCGGAGAGGACTCCCATGACGCACGCTGCCACCACGCAGCCCCCGAACTCGATGCGCCGCATCGCGCTCGCCAGCATGACCGGCACGGTGATCGAGTTCTACGACTTCTTCATCTACGGCACCGCCGCCGCCCTCGTGTTCAACAAGGTGTTCTTCCCCGAGCTCGGGACCGCGGCCGGGACCGCGCTGGCGCTGGCCACCTTCGGCGTCGCGTTCGTCGCCCGGCCGTTCGGGTCGATCCTCTTCGGTCACTTCGGCGACCGTCTCGGGCGCAAGGGCACCCTCGTCACGACGCTGCTGCTCATGGGCTTCTCGACGCTGGCGATCGGCCTGCTGCCGACCACCGGGACGATCGGCGTGCTGGCACCGATCCTGCTGGTCGTGCTGCGGATCCTGCAGGGTCTGGCCGTCGGCGGCGAGTGGGCCGGTGCGACGCTGCTGACCGCGGAGAACGCACCGACGAAGGCCCGCGGCAAGTACGCCCTCTATCCGCAGCTCGGCCCGTCGGTGGCGTTCGCGCTGGCGTCGGCGACGTTCCTCATCACCGCGCTGACGATGAGCGACGCGGCGTTCGCCTCCTGGGGCTGGCGGATCCCCTTCATCGCGTCGGTGCTGCTCGTCGGCGTGGGTCTGTACGTGCGCCTCGCGCTGGAGGAGACGTCGTCGTTCCGCAGCAGCAAGGCGGCGACCACCTCCACCCGGCTCCCGGTCGCGGAGGTGTTCACCAGCCGTCCGGCCGCGGTGTTCCTCGGCGCCGGCTCGACGACGGCCGTGTTCGCCTTCTTCTACATCGGCGTCACCTACCTGACCAGCTACGGCACCCAGCAGCTGGAGCTGCCCCGGCCGACCGTGCTGGCGATGGGCATCGTCGGCGGTCTCGTGTTCGCGATGACCACGATCGCCTCGGCGATCCTGTCCGACCGCGTCGGGCGACGGCGGATGGTCGTGATCGGCAACATCGCCTCGGTGGCGGCGGGCGTCGCCGCGTTCCCGATCATCGACATCGGCACGGCGTGGTCGTTCGGGCTCGGGCTGTCGCTGGTCCTCGGCGTCGTCGGCATCGCGTACGGCCCGATCGGCGCGCAGCTTCCGGAGCTGTTCCCGACCCGGTACCGCTACACCGGCGCGGGGATCGCCTACAACCTCGCCGGCGTGCTCGGCGGCGGTGTCGTCCCGCTGATCTCCACGGCGCTGGTGCCCGTCTACGGCAGCCTCGCGATCGGCCTGCTGCTGGCCGGGGTGTCGCTGGCCAGCCTGCTCTGCACGCTGGCGCTGCCGCAGACCGACGCCGACTCGCTCGCCGCGCAGGACGCGCAGCCGGCGACCGTCTGACCGCGGGCCCCGCCGGGCCCACCGCTCGTCCGTCCGGGCCGCACCGGGACGCCGTACGGCTTCCCGGGCGGGCCGGGCCGGGCTACCGTCCGCACCATCGGACGGCGGCCGGTCCCTCGACGGCCGCGGGAGGCGGGTGACGGGTGACGGCCGGGACGGCGGACGACGCGGGCGCGGACCGGGCCCACGGCCCGGCCGGCGATCCCGTCTCGCCCTTCCTCACCGCGCCGGCGACGCCCGTGACCGACCGGCTCGCCGGTCTGGGGACCCCGCGCCGCTACGCCCGCGGCGAGCACGTCTACCGGCAGGGCGAGCTGTCCACCCGGCTCCACCTGGTCGTCTCCGGGCGGGTGCGCATCTACCTGCACCGCCCGGACGGTTCCGAGCGGTCGCTGGCCTACGCCGAACCGGGCGCCACCCTCGGTGAGGCCGCCTGCGTCGACGGGCGGCCGCGGCACCTCGCGTCGGTCTGCACCCAGCCGTCGGAGATCGTCTCGGTCACCCGGGACGCGCTGCTCGACGCGGCCCGCGCCGAGCCCGAGCTGCTGCTGGAGATCACCCGGCGGATCGCCTACAAGCAGCGCGTCATGCAGCTGCACGTCCTCATCGAGGGCCTGCCGGCCCGGGAGCGGGTCATCCTTCTGCTCGGGCACCTCGTGGAGGCCTACGGCGAGGTCGCGCTCGACACCGTCACCCGGCTGTCGATCCGCCCGGCCGTCGACGAGCTGGCCCTGCTCGTCGGCCTGACCCGGGTGACCATGAGCCGGGAGCTGTCCCGGCTGGTCGCCGAGGGCCTGGTCGAGAAGGAGGGCCGCAGCATCGTCGTGCGGGACCTGCCGGACCTGCGCCGCCGGGTGCACGCCGTCCTGGCGTGAGGAGCGCTCAGCCCTCGCTGACCAGCGGGCTGGAGGCGATCTCGGTGCCGTCGTCGAGCTTCTGGATCTCGAAGTCGGCGAAGACGTTCGGCACCTCGCGCTGCAGCTGACGCAGGCACTCCACCGCCAGGTTGCGGATCTCGACGTCGGCGTGCTCGGAGGCCCGCATCGCGACGAAGTGCCGCCAGGCGCGGTAGTTCCCGGTCACGACGATCTTCGTCTCGGTCGCGTTCGGCAGCACCGACCGGGCGGCCTGACGGGCCTGCTTGCGGCGCAGCGTGCCGTTCGGGACGTCGGCGAAGCGCTTCTCCAGCCCTTCGAGGAGCTTCTGGTAGGCGCTCAGCGCGTCCGCGGACGCCTGCAGGAACAGCTCGTGCAGCTCGGGGTCGTCGGCGATGACGTCCGGCTCGACCATCGCCGCGTCCCGCTCGGGGACGTAGCGCTGGGACAGCTGCGAGTAGGAGAAGTGCCGATGGCGGATGAGCTCGTGGGTCAGCGACCGCGAGATCCCGGTGAGGTAGAAGCTGACGCTGCCGTGCTCCAGCACCGAGAGGTGCCCGACCTCCAGGATGTGCCGGACGTAGCCGGCGTTGGTCGCCGTGCGCGGGTTCGGCTTGCTCCACGACTGGTAGCAGGCGCGCCCGGCGAACTCGGCGAGCGCCTGGCCACCGTCGGCGTCGGTGGACCACGGGACGTCCGCGGGCGGGGTGAACTCGGTCTTCGCCACCAGCTGGACGGTCAGCGGGACGGTCTGCGGCGCGGTCTCCGACATGCGCCCGAGCGTAGCCTCGGCGCCCCCCGACATCACCGGTGACGGCATCTCCTTGAAATGACATCGCAAGTGACGCCATAGTGACGTCATGGACCTCACGCCGTACGTCACGCAGCTGCGTGACGACCTCGCCGCCGCCGCGGCCGCCGGGGACGAGCAGGCCCGCCGCACGGCGGCGCTGCTCGGCTCCGCGATCGAGCCCGCCGCCCGCCTCGCGATCATGAACGCCCTCTCGGACCTCGCCTCGGAGGCGACCGCCGCCCTCGGCGACCGCTCCGTGGAGGTGCGGCTGCACGGCCGGGAGGTGCGGGTCTCGGTCTCGGGCACGCCGTCCGGCGACGGGCCGCAGCAGCCCACCGGACAGGCCCCGACCGGGTCGACCGGGGGCCGACCCGACGGGTGGGCAGGCAGGTGGCCCGGCGGGTCCGAGGGGACCGGCGGACCGTCCGGGCTGCCGTTCGGCGCCGACGCGGGCGACATCAGCCGGGTGACCCTGCGGATCGTCGAGCAGATCAAGTCGCAGGCCGAGCGGGCGGCGCAGTCGCAGGGCGTCTCGCTGAACACCTGGGTGTCCCAGGCGGTGCAGGGCGCCCTCGCGGGCGCCGAGGAGCGTGCCCGCGGCGGGCGCGGGCCGGGCGACGGACGGAACCTCCGGGGATGGGTGCAGGGATGAACGACGAGCGTGACGACACGACCGGCCCGATCGACGGCGGGGACGCCGGGGGTCCGGGCGCTCAGGGCGCGGGCGACGGGCCCGGCGACCGCTCTCCCGGCTCCGGAGCGGGCACCGGTGACCGCGACTCCGATCCCGGTGCCGGGACCGGTTCCGGGGCCGGTGCCGGGACCGGTCCGGTCGACGCGCGCCGGGAGAGCTGGGCCTGCACCGGCCCCGCCGAGCTGGAGATCACCATCGGTGGCGGCGACGTCCGGATCGACCTCGTCGAGGACGCCGCCGAGGTCCGCGTCGAGGTGTCGGCCGACCGCTCCGGCGCCCCGTGGTCCGGCGGCCTGGGCGGTCTCCTCGACTGGATCGGGACGTCGATGAGTGGCGGCGGGGCACCGCCCGCCGCCGGCTGGTCCGGGCGCGGCTTCGAGCCGATCGTCGGCGCCCCCTGGGAGCGGACCGGCGACCCGTCGGCCGAGGCCGTCGACGCCGTGACCATCGAGTGGTCCGGCCCCGGCGGGCGGCTGGTCGTGCGCGGGCCCGACGAGCCCGGCCTGAGCAGCGTCCCGTTGAGCGTGACCGTCTCGGCCCCGGCCGGGTCGCGGGCCGCCGTGCGGACCGGCGCGGCGGGCGTCCGGGTGACGGGCCGCGCGTCCTGGGCGGCCGTCCGGACCGGGTCGGGCACGGCGCGCGTCGCCGAGGTGACGGGTGATGCCGACATCACCACCGGTTCCGGCGGGATCGACCTCGGCTCGTGCGGCGGGCGCGCCGAGCTCCGCACCGGCGGCGGTGGGGTCGAGGCCGGGTCGCTCGCCGGGCCGTCCCGGGTGCGCACCGGCAGCGGCGACGTCCGGCTCGGGCAGGTGACGGGCGATCTCGAGATCCGCAGCGGCTCCGGGGACCTGGTGCTCGCCGACGCGGTCAGCGGCGACGTGCGGGTCAGCACCGGCTCGGGAAACGTCCGCGTGGGGGTGCACTCCGGTGTCGCCGCCGAGCTGGACCTGTCGACCGGCTCCGGCCGGGCCCGCAGCGAGCTCGACGTCCGGCACGACGGCCCGCCGTCCCCCGCGGCCGTCCGGCTCTCGGGCCGCACCGGCAGCGGGGACGTGCTCGTCGGACGGGCGGCCGCCGTCGCGGAGTGACGCCGTTTCCCTCGATGATGGAGATGGTTGTTCATCGAGGAGTACGGTCGGTGGCATGGAGCGCACCGAGATCGCCGCGATGAACGCCGCCATGACCGGGCGGGTGCTGACCATGCCCGCCGCACCCGTCCCGGACGGCGGGTACGCCCTGCGCGTGCTGCGGACCCGGGGACGGCGCAGCGGGGAACCACGGGACACCCCGGTGGGCGTGGTCGGTCACGGCGGGGCGGAGTACGTCGTCGCGCCGGTGGCGGCCCGGGACTGGGTGCGGAACCTGCGCGCGACGCCCGGCTGCACGCTCCTGGCGAGCGACGGCGGGAGCGAGCGGCGTGCCGTCGAGCCGGGGCCCGGCGAGGCGGCCGCGGCCGTCGTCACCTACCTGCGGGCGATCGACCAGCCGCAGGCGTTGCGGGCGTTCCCGGTCCCGGCCGACGCCTCCGCCGACGACGTCGCCGCCCACCTCGGCACGATCGCCGTGTTCCGGCTCGACAGGGACTGACATCTCCCCGCCGGCCCGGCCTCGCGGGGGTCGACCGTTCGGGCCGGACGGGCTAACCTCCCGGCTCCGATCAGCCGATCCGCGGGGGACCGTTGAGCGAGCAGACAGCACCGGAGACACCGTCACGGCTGACCCGGGCACTCGGCGTCGTCGAACGGGCCGGGAACAAGCTGCCCGACCCGGTGATCCTCTTCGTGGTGCTGTCGGTGCTGCTGGCCGGGCTGTCCGCGGTGCTCGCCGCGGCCGGGCTCACCGCGCAGGTCCCCGGCCAGGACGAGATCACCCCCGTCCGCAGCCTGCTCACCGGTGACGGGCTGCGGTTCGCGCTCACCGAGGCGGTCACGAACTTCGTCGAGTTCCCGCCGCTCGGGACGATCATCGCGGTCCTGCTGGGCATCGCGGTCGCCGACCGCTCCGGGCTGCTGCCGACGCTGCTGCGGGTCACCG